>CANRNR010000001.1 GCA_947632035.1 uncultured Clostridia bacterium
TTATAAAAACATAGAAGAATTAGAAAAAGATATAATTGAATATATAGAATATTATAATAACAGAAGAATTAAGAGCAAATTAAAAGGAATGTCCCCTGTTCAATACAGAGAACATTCCAAGTTAGTTGCCTAATTTATACTGTCCAACTTTTTGGGTTCAGTACATTTTAAATAGGTTTCTTTTTTCTCATCTTATTTTTTCAATTCTTCTAAGAACATATCATTTAGCATTTTAGGGTTTGCTTTTCCCTTTGTTTCCTTCATAGCTTGACCAACTAAGAAGCCTAATGCCCTATCTTTTCCTGCTTTAAAATCTATAATAGATTGTGGGTTGTTTTCTAATATTCTCATTACAACTTCTTTAATTGCGCCTTCGTCTGAAATTTGAATCCAACCTTTTTCCTCTATAATTTTTTGTGGGTCTCGTGGATTTTCAAATAATTCTTCTAATACTTTTTTACCAATAGCTGAGCTTATTGTTCCTTTTTCAATAAGCATAATCATTTTTGCAAGTTCTTCTGCTGTAAATGGTATTTGCTCTGGCTCTAATTCTTTTTCATTTAAAATTCTTGAAACATCTGATAATAACCAGTTTGCTACTGCTTTTGCATTACCGCATATTTCTAATGCTTCTTCAAATAAGTTAGACATATATTTTGATGCTGTTAGCATTCTTGAATCTTTTTCAGTTAATTTATATTCTTCTAAATATCTTTTCTTTCTGCTTTCTGGTAATTCTGGCAAGTTCTTGCGTATATTTTCTACATATTCATCAGATAATCTAATTGCTACTAAATCTGGCTCTGGAAAATATCTATAATCTTGTGCATCTTCTTTATCCCTCATTGAAAATGTTTTTCCAGATACATCATCCCATCTTAATGTTTCTTGGTCGATTTTTCCGCCATTTTCTAATACTTCTATTTGTCTTTCTGCTTCATAATCTATTGCTCTTACAATTGACCTAAAAGAGTTCATATTTTTCATTTCTGTACGCGTTCCAAATTCTTTTGCTCCTTTTTTTCTCACAGAAACGTTAACGTCTGCTCTTAAAGAACCCTCTTGCATTTTACAATCTGATACTTCAATGTATTCTAAAATAGATTTGATTTTTCTTAAATAATTTTCTGCATCTCTGCTTGAACGCATATCTGGCTCAGATACTATTTCAATTAGTGGAACTCCTGCCCTATTTAAGTCTACTAAACTTCCGCTTCCAAATTCGTTATGATTTAATTTTCCTGCATCTTCTTCTATATGAATTCTAGTAATTCCAATTACTTTTTCTTCCCCATCTTCTTCAATAGTTACTTTTCCATTTGTGCAAAGTGGTTTATCAAATTGTGATATTTGATAAGATTTTGGAAGGTCTGGGTAGAAATAATTTTTTCTATCATTTTTGCTTTCTCTTGCAATTGTGCAATCTGTTGCTAAACCTGCTTTTACAGCATATTCTACTACTTTTTCATTTAAAACTGGAAGTGCTCCTGGCATAGCCATACAAACAGGACAAGTATGTGTATTTGGCTCTGCACCAAATTCTGTAGGACAACTACAAAAGATTTTTGTTTTTGTTGAAAGCTCTGCATGCACCTCTAGTCCTATTACAATTTCATAATTTTCTTTTGACATATATTTATGTATGATATATTTAGAAATATATCATTTTCTCCTTATATAATATTTAGGCTTTTAAAGGCTTTGCCTATAAACCTTTATAATTCTTTAAATTTAGTATTATACTTTTTTAAACTCTGGATTATATTTTTCTCTAAATTTAAACTCTTGCTCATAAGTATATGCTGCATTTAAAATAGTTTCTTCTGCAAATTTATTTCCAATTAATTGCATTCCTATTGGCATACCTTTACTATCTACACCACAAGGAACTGAAATTCCAGGAAGACCTGCTATATTAACAGAAACAGTACATATATCTGCTAAATACATTTCTAGTGGGTTATTTGACCTTGTTCCTATTTCAAATGCTACTGTTGGTGATGTTGGTGTTAATAATACATCATATTTTTCAAAGGCTTTATCAAATTCTTTCTTTACTAATGTTCTAACTTGTTGTGCCTTTTTGTAATAAGCATCATAATAACCTGAAGAAAGTACATACGTACCTAGTATAATTCTTCTTTTAACTTCTGAGCCAAATCCTTCACTTCTAGAATTTCTATAAATATCTTTTAGGCTTTCATAATTTTGTGTACGGTAACCATAACGAATTCCATCAAATCTTCCTAAATTAGAGCTTGCCTCTGCACAAGCAATAATGTAGTAAGTAGCTAGTGCATAATCTGCAATATTTAATGAACATTCTTCTACTGTTGCTCCAAGCTTTTTATAGGTTTCAATAGCTTCATTTAGCCTTTCTTTTACTTCTGGATTTATTCCTTCTCCAAAATATTCTTTTGGAAGTCCTATTTTTAAGCCTTTTACATTGCCTTTTAAAGCTTTAGTATAATCTACTTTTTCCTTATTTACTGACGTTGTATCTTTCTCGTCATGTCCACTAACAACATTTAGTAAAATTGCTGCATCTGTTACATCTTTTGTTATTGGCCCTATTTGGTCTAATGATGATGCAAATGCTACTAACCCATATCTTGAAACTAAACCATATGTTGGCTTTAAGCCTACTACACCGCAAAAGCTAGAAGGCTGACGAATTGATCCACCTGTGTCTGACCCAATAGCCCATGGAACCATATTTGATGCTACTGCTGCGGCACTTCCTCCAGATGAACCTCCTGGTACTGTATTTAAATTCCATGGATTTCTTGTCTTTTTAAAATATGAATATTCTGTAGAAGCTCCCATAGCAAATTCATCCATATTTAGTTTTCCTAAATTTATCATATTTTCTGCTTCTATTTTCTCCATTATAGTTGCATTATATGGAGAAACGAAGTTTTCTAACATTTTTGAAGCACAAGTTGTTTTTATTCCTTTGGTACAAATATTATCTTTTATTCCTATTGGAATTCCTGCTAAGTTTCCTTTTATTTCTCCACTATCTACTTTTGCTTGTATGCTTTCTGCATTTTTTATTGCTTCATCTGTTATTGGAGTAATAAATGCTTGTACATCTTTTTCGTGCTTTTCTATATTATCTACATAAGCTTTTGTAATATCAGTAATTGTAAGCTCTTTTGATTTTAATTTTTCTTGTAGCTCATGCACAGTTAATTTTGTAATTTCCATACTTTTTCCTTTCTTAATTTTAAATTTATTTTCTGTTTATATAAGGTTTTAAGTTGTTTTCAATTTATAATGCTTTGAATTTTTACCAAAATCAAATTTTCTAACCTTAAATTTAACTACTGTATAACTTTTGGTATTTTGAACATATTTCTTTCTTTTTCTGGAGCATTTTGAAGTAATGCCTCATTATCTTCAAATACTTTAACTTCATCTTTTCTAAATACATTATAACTATCATTTTCACCAATAGTTTCACTTAAATTTTCTACTGGTGCCTTACTTACAATATTTGCAAAATTTAAAATGTCTTGCAAGTGTATTAAGTAAGTATCTATTTCTTCTTCTTTTAAATTTAAGTCTGCTAATTTTGCAATATGCAAAAGCTCTTCTCTAGATACTTGCATTTTATTTATCCTCCTTATATTTTAGAAAGTTTTTCTTTTTAAATTTATGTTACTATTATAACTACTTTTGGTAATAATTACAAGGTTTTTAAGTAGAAAAAATTAAAAAGCTTGTTGTTTCACAATAAAAAGAATAAGCCAAGTAAAACTCTTAATTTAAGAATTTCACTTGGCTTAAAAGAAGTTAAATCCTTCCGTGTTTCAGCCTTATGTGGTCCGCTACCGATGCGACAAACTCTGAGTTGGTTGGTTTTCCATCATAAAGATTTATTGATTTTCCAAGCACCTCCTCATATTTAGCAACATCTCCACGAGCCCATATTGATTCAATCGCATGCCTAATGGCACGCTCAGCTCTGCTATTGGTAGTTTCAAACCTTTTTGCTATTGCAGGATACAACTGCTTGGTGATTGCACCTGTAATAGTAAAATCCTGGACGGCGAGCTGAATAGCATACCGCACGTAATGGAATCCTTTGATGTGAGAAGGCATTCCAATACTCAGCAGGAAATCGGTAATTTCTTCGAAGATGACTTTTTCTTCGTCATCAGCAGAACTCATTTTAGTTTCTTCTACTGTACCACCCTTTGTGTCACTACTGTCACGGCCTAAAAGGTCGCGTAGCTCATTTTCAAGTTTCTCCAGTTCTTCGAGGATACGTCTTACCCGATTTTTTTCGTTTTCTGTCATTTTGATTAACTCCTTTTTAGTATTTTTCAGTATTTAGCTGATATTAAAATTATAGCACTTCTGCTACTTTATGTCAATTTATTATGGTGATGCTCGTTTACAAAATACTAAAAATGTTCAACTAAGATAAAAGACTAGAGTCTGCGATTCTAGTCTTTATTTGTAAATACTTTTACAAAATTTTATTTTCCATAATAGCTATCTAATAGAATTTGCTTTAACTCCTCAACTAATGGAAGTCTTGGGTTTGCAGTAGTACATTGATCTTCAAAAGCTCTATCTGCTAACATATCAACCTTACTTAGGAATTCCTTTTCTGCAATTCCTGCATCTTTAAATGATTTTGGAATATTTAATTCTGCATTCATTTTCTTAATCTCTTCAATTAAAGCATTTATTAACTCTTTAGTATCTTTTCCTTCTAATCCCAATTTTCTAGCAAGTTCAGCATATTTTTGGTCTGCTATGAAATATTCATATTTTGGGAAAGATACAAATTTAGTTGGCTTTTCGCTATTATATTTAATAACATATGGTAATAAAATTGCATTTATTCTACCATGTGGTAAATGGAACTCTGCTCCAATTTTGTGAGCAAGTGAGTGGTTTACACCTAAAAATGCATTTGTAAATGCCATACCTGCAATAGTGCTTGCATTGTGCATTTTTTCTCTTGCTATTCTATTGCTTCCGTTATTATATGCTTCTCTTAAATTTTGAACTACTAGCTCAGCTGCTTTTTCAGCTAAACCATCTGTAAAATCTGATGCCATATTAGAAACATACGCTTCTATTGCGTGTGTTAAAACATCCATACCTGTATCTGCTGTAATTGTTTTTGGAAGGCTCATTACTAGTTCTGGGTCTACTATTGCAACATCAGGTGTTAATTCATAATCTGCTAATGGATATTTTTTGTTTAACTTTTTGTCTGTAATAACTGCAAATGAAGTTACTTCAGAACCTGTTCCTGAAGTTGTTGGAATAGCTACCATTTTTGTTTTTGTTCCTAATTTTGGGAATTTGTAGGTTCTTTTTCTAATGTCCATAAATTTTAGCTTCATACCTTCTGCATCTGCTTCTGGGTGTTCATAGAATAGCCACATTCCTTTTGCTGCATCTATTGGGCTTCCACCACCTAGTGCAATAATAACATCAGGCTTAAATTCTCTCATTATTTCAACACCTTTATAGATTGTATCAAATGATGGGTCTGACTCAACATCTGAAAAGATTTCAGAATGAACATACTCTTTTCTTTTTCTTAAATAATATAGAATTTTATCTACATATCCTAATTTAACCATTGATTCATCTGTTACTATGAAGGCTCTAGTGATATCTGGCATTTTTTCTAGGTATTCAATAGCGCCTGCTTCAAAATATATTTTTTCAGGAATTTTAAACCATTGCATATTTACTCTCCTTTTTGCGACTCTTTTTATATTTATTAGATTAACTGATGATACGTTTGCTGTTGTTGAATTTCCACCAAAAGTTCCACAACCAAGTGTTAATGATGGCATATTTGTATTATAAATATCTCCTATTGCTCCATGTGTTGATGGTGAATTTACTATTATTCTTCCTACTTTTACTTTTTCTGAGAATTTTTGTATAGTTTCCTTATCTTCTGAATGAATAACTGCTGAATGTCCAAGTCCTCCAAATTCAATTAATTTTTCAGCTAAGTCAATTCCTTCGTCTGAACTTTTTACAACATAGTATGCGAGTACAGGGCTTAATTTTTCTTTTGAAAATGGATACTCAATTCCTACACCATTTTCTTTTAATACTAATACTTTCGTATCTTCTGGCACTTCTATTCCGGCACCTTTTGCAATATTATATGGGCTTTTTCCTACTATATCTGCATTTAATGCACATCCTTTTTCTGCAACAAACATACTATCTCTCAATTTTTTTGTTTGCTCTGCATTTAGGAAATAGCATCCTGCTTCTTTCATTAATTTTTCAAATTCTTTACTAATTTCTTTATCTACAATTACAGATTGTTCAGATGCACAAATCATACCATTATCAAAAGATTTTGATAGTACCAAGTCATTTACAGATGTTTTTAAATTAGCCGTTTTATCTATATAGCAAGGTACATTTCCAGGTCCCACACCTAATGCTGGCTTTCCGCAAGAATATGCAGACCTTACCATTCCAGCTCCACCTGTTGCTAAAATCAAATTAACATCAGGATGATTCATTAAAGCTCTTGTTGCATCTATTGATGGGTGCTCAATCCATAAAATACAGTTTTTTGGTGCACCTGCTTTAACTGCTGCATCTCTTAATATTTTTGCTGCTGCAACACTACATTTTTGTGCATTTGGGTGGAATCCAAAAATTATAACATTTCTTGTTTTTGCAGAAATTAATGACTTAAACATTGTTGTAGATGTTGGGTTTGTTACTGGTGTAACACCTGCAATTATTCCTATTGGCTCTGCAATCTCTTCATAACCCTCTTCTGAATTTTCAGAAATTACGCCAACAGTTTTATCATATTTAATACTATGGTATATATATTCTGTTGAAAACATATTCTTTGTAATTTTGTCTTCATAAATACCACGACCAGTTTCTTCAACTGCCATTTTTGCAAGCTCCATATGATGCTCTAATCCTGCCATAGCCATTTGTTTTACAATGTAGTCTACTTGCTCTTGATTTAGCTCCATATATTCTTCAGATGCTTTTTTGGCTTTTTTTACTAAATCGTCTACCATTTCTTCAATTTGCTTTTTCTCTTCCTCAGTTATTTCTTTTGCCATTTACTTTTCCTCCTTTTTTATAAGAACCATATTCATCAACAAATATCAAAGATTGTAAGTTGACTTTTTAAAATTCTTTTTTACAATAAACCACTTTGCAATAATATTACTTTTTCATACATGCTATTAGTGCTTATATAAAATAATTTATTTACAATTTTTTCTTTAGTATTTCCATCTTTGCGATATTATATACTATTCATTTTTGAATGTAAAGAATTTTAAAATTATTAATGTATAAGAAAGCAATTTGTACAGACTGCATTTAATTTTTCACTTAACAATGAAAAAGCAATTATACATATTAATGTATAATTGCTTTTCATATTTTTTACTTATTCTTCATTTGCATCAAGTTTTTCAAAACTCTCTTCAACATTCAAGCAAAGCAAGAAATCGAACAGCAAATGTAACTTGATAGCCTTTAACTTAGGATTTCTCAAGTAGTTAGTTAAAGGCTCTATTTTCCGTATGTAGGGTTTATCGAAGCTTAGGCTTGTAAAATCAGGAGAATGTTCATCTGAGCTTTTTTCCTTTTTATCAGATTCTCTTTCAATCTTTCTATCAGAAAAAAGTTCATAATATTTTCCATTTTCCTCACGAACCAAAAGATAGAAATTGGTGCACATTGGTCCTGCTCCTAACCCAGCATTACTGCTTGAAATGAACATGACATTTGCGACTTTAACCTCACTTACGTTTACCTTGGCTATGCTTGATATTCTCCGCTTGCTAAATAGTGACATATTGATTTCTCCTTTAAATATTAATTTAATAATAAATGTCTATATATCAACCTGTAAAACAGGATTTAAAAAATTAATATATTAATTTTATCATATTTATTGCTTAGATTCAAGTTTTTTGAATATTTTAATAACTAAACTTAGCATTTGTATTAATTTAAAAATTAAACTTATTTTAGTTTCAAAAAAAGAAGGTAGTATACCATAACTACCTTCACTCTCAAAAACTATAAGCCTGATTTTTCTAACTTAATTTTATATGTATCTCCATTAAATAATAAATATACATTCATACAATCAACATACTTACCATTTACCCTTTCTGGAAATACAATTGTAGAGCCGTTTCCATCTACAGATTTTAATAATGATTCTTCAATATCAAAATATTCAATTCTTGTTACTTCTGCATTAGTCTGAATAGAAATATCATCAGAAACTTCCTGAGATTTATTCATATATCTTTCAAGACCTAATGAACTATAAAAAGTGGATATTGTATCATTATGTGCTTCAATTGAATAGTTTTCATCCAATAAATCAAATACTAACCCATTATCTGTAGTAGCTCTCTTTTCATTTGCGTCTACAAAAATAATTTGCTTCGAAGTAGTATCAGTATATCCTGGTAAATTATATCCGATATTAACTGGAGTTCTGTCACCTTTGTTTAAATCTTTGACCATGAAAAAGTCAAAATAGTTTTCTCCAAGATTCCAAGTAGCATCAATTAGATACCAGTTATCATATATTTTAACCAGATTCCAAGCATGATACATTTCTTTAGATATATCTGAAATATATCCAATAATTGTTATGCACTCTAAGTGGCATTGATTGCAAATATATTTATATGCATCCGCAATTCCATCACAAATCGCTTCTTTTTTTACTATTGCTCCATAAATATTCTGATTTGAAGCTGTATTCATCCTTGCAAGAATAAATTTATCGTCATAAAAGTTTACATTTCCAACCTCTTCTTCAGATTCAACATACTTTACATTTGAAGTAATCCATCCAAAAATGAGCCGATGCTTTTCGATAATATCTTCAGTATTATTTACAGCATCTACTAAATCTTTAATTTCAGAATTAACTTCATCTAGTTTTGATTGATATTGATCATATTCTCTTGAATAATAGGTTAAACTATGATAAATATAGCCCTGATAACGATTAGAACAACTTCCAGTTCCGAAATCCATATTAATCAATTCAAGTTCTGGATGATCTAGTCTTGCAAATTCATTTGCTTTTAGAACTGAAATATATGAATATTTATCCACCTCATCTCCATAAAAGAAATAAATGCCTTTTTGAATATTATCTGTAAAATCTGCATTTACAGCTGCTTCATAGTACATTTTTTCATATTGGTCATCAAGATAATTCCAATAATCAGATTCATATGAAGCTTCATACGTAGTCTCTGGAGATAAATACTCCCAGTTGCAACTTTCAAATTCTTTTGCAATTTTTTCTGCAAAAATAGAATCTTTTTCTACCTCTTTCACAGATGAACATCCTGTGAATAGCAAAATTAGAAAAATTAGTGCGTAAATTTTTTTCATTTGTTCTTCCTCCAAAATATTTTTTTATCTATATTGTAAACACCAAATGGTGGAAAATGGGGATTAATATATATAAAATAGGAATACACCTATGTTTTCTATTATACTATTTTATGTTAACAAAGTCAAGCTAATAACACTATTTTTTAACTTTTATATTTATGTTGTTCTTTAATTATTTTTTCAAGCATAAAAAAAGCAACCAAAATCAAAATAGATTCCGGTCGCTTTTATGTGGGGACATTAGTGGGTGTCAATAGTTAATAAAAGACTTGTAACAATACAAATCATAGCAGATATTCCTGACCAAACGGCAAGATTGCTATTTATTGTAAAAGTCAAAAACAGAAAAACGATGAATGCTACGAATGAAATAAGCATCATCCATTCTGCCATTACTTTAAGTCCCCTACTTAATTTCTTTGTCATTTGTGTTTCCTCCTAAAATTTTTTTACTTTGCTTTAACTTTCCACGCTGAAAACATGAAGGTTTGCTATATGGTAATTACCATATATACTATATTATAGCATAAATACCGATATAATGCAAACGCCTGTTGTCTTATTTTATTTATATTTGTAACAAAAGTGTAATAAAAGTGTAATCATATTGTAATGCTATTTTGTCATATTCTGTTGTATAATAGTATCCAGAAAAATACTAAGGAGAAATGTTTTTTAAATGAATGTTGAAGCTGAATTAAAAAAGGATGGAATTGAAATAGTTGGAAGACTAGACACTCTAAGTGTTAATTCACTTGCTAAAAGTGTTTCTGATAAAATTTGCAAAGCTTTTCCTAAGGCTCACTTTAATGCTGGGCAATTATTTATTGAGCTTTCTAGAATTCCAATGTATTTAGCAGATATGCCTGATGGTTTTGCAGAAGCAACATATTTTTACAAAAATTCTTCTATTTATTTTAAACAAGGGGTACCATTAGATGAACTTGAAAAATATGCTATACATGAGTTTATTCATTACTTACAAGAAGTAAAAGATAATAAAGGTAACTTATTCCGTTTAGGACTTTGTGATTATACAGAGTTTAAGACTTATGGAATGGCTTTAAATGAGGGTGCTGTTCAACTTGCAACTGCTAAAGTTTTAGGTTACAATCAGGAAATTGTAAAATATTATGATATATCTTTACCTACAGATAGTCCTAATTGCTACCCACTTCTTTGCAATTTAGTAAAACAACTTGCTTATTTAATAGGCGATGAATTGTTGTTAGATAGCACATTATTTAGCACAAATGCATTCAAAGAAGAGGCAATTAGACTTTGTGGTAAAAAAGAATTTTTAAAGATACAAGAGAATTTAGATAAAATCTTAAATATAGAAGAAAAAATTATTAAGCTAAATAATCGTTTAGTAGAAGATGATTGTGAAGGTTCTAAGGCTCAAAAAATCGGAATTAAAATTGCAAGCTTTAAAGAAGATTTAAAGAAAACTTTTATTTTAACACAAGACCTTATCTTTTCGTCATACTTTAATAAAGAATTTAATAATTTAACAACTACACAAGATATTGAAGTTTATCGTACAAAATTGTATGCTTATCAAAATTACATTGGTATTATTGATAATTACTTTGATTATAGTAATTACTATATTGATAAAATGGCTGCTTTAGAGGAACGTTATGAAGCAATTATAAATAATGTTTCTTTAACTGTTGTTAAGGAATCTAAACTTGCTAATTTATTTAAAGCTTTGAGAAATATTTTCTCTTGGAATAAAGATAAAGAGATAGATGAATAATTTATCATTAATGTATTTAGCATTTTTCTATAATTATTAAAAATATAATCTTTTATATAAAATATAAATTTAAAAGCATATACTTAAAATCAAAGTATATGCTTCTTTTTATTTTTAAATTACAATTTTTTCTCTTAATTATTCCATGTTGGGAATATTTTAGCATCCCAAGGTGCACCATCAATTGAGCCTTCTGGTTTTTTTATTATTAATCTTTTCAAACCATCAGTATTATGAAAACAACTAGATTTTATTCTTGTAACACTTGCTGGTACAATAATCTCACTTAGCTCCGTACAGTCATAAAATGCATAATTATCTAATTTTGTAACTGTACCTGGTATTTCACATGTTCCTGTTTTTGTCGCCTTAACACTAATTAATTCAGTCATCGCTGTGTCTAATAACATATCATCCACTATTTTATAATATTGGTTATTTGGATCTATCTCAAATTTTTCTACTTCTTTCAATCCTGAAAAAGCACCATCTCCAATTTTCTTTACGCTTTTAGGAATTTTTAAATTTACTATATCTGCACAAGCCGTAAATGCATAAGCACCAATTTGCTCAATTCCTTCATTTAACGTAAGGTCTGCTAAATGATAAGCCCATGAAAAAGCATTGTCTTCTATAATTTTTACAGTTCCAGGTATATTTATTTTTGTTATTCTAGAACAGTCACCAAATGAGGTATCGCCAAGTTCACGGACAGTACTTGGAAAGTTAACTGTCGTTAAATATTTATTTGTATAGAAAGATCTTTCTGCAACTCTTTCACACCCATCAATAATATTATATTCTGTTGTTCCTAGTCCTATGAAGTATTGTATTAAAGTCTTTTTATCACTAGTATATAAAGCATTATTATATACTTTATAATATGGACTTTGTGAAGTTATATTAGTAAGTGGTTTATTTTCACAAAATGCTCTTTCTTCAATAGTTTCTACTGATGATGGTATAGTAATTTGTGAAAGATTACATGTTTCAAATGCAGATTCTTTAATTGTTTTTACACCTTTAGGTATTACAACACTTGAAAGATTTGTACAATCTTTAAAAGCATTTTTTCCGAATAACTTCTATGCTATCTGGTATTATTACTCTTTGTATTGAAGGTGTAGGAGCTTTAGACCCCATAATATTTACTTCACATGGTCCTATTCCTTTTATTTCTACCCCATCTATATATTTAGGAATTATTAATTCTGTGATAGTTCTAACATCTGGACCTATATATTGTATAATATAACCAGTTTCAGGATCAACTTGCCAGTACGAACTGGTTGACTCTTCGTTTTTATCCTTTCCTTCAACTTCTGTTATGCTTCCTAAATAATTTGTTAAATTTTGTGTATCATTACTATCATTAGTTTTACCTTTTTCATATTCATTGGCTGCATCAACTGCACTATCTATTATTCCACCATTTGTTAAAAACCTTATAGTTATTGATGCAAGAATAATTAAAATGATAATTGTTATAGCTAAAGCAATTATTGTTATGCCTTTTGTTGAGTTGATTTTATTTTTTGAAATAATACTTTCAGCTATTCTTCTCTTTTCTCTTAATTTTTTATTCATTTTTGTTTTCTCCTTTATATTTTTTCTTATGTAATTCATTTTCTCTATAATTATTTATTTTATTATACTAATAAATAATTTAATTGTAAATACTTTTTATTAATAAAAGTCTTTGCTATGTATTAACAAATATTTTTAATTTTATCTACTTCTATTTAACTCCTCACTCAATATTTCCTATTATATATTTTTCTATTTCATTAGCTACTTTTCTACCATCTCTTGCAGCCCATGCAACAGTTGAAGTAGTTCCTATTAAATCTCCTCCTGCAAAAATATTAGTTCCTTCTATTTGACAATTTTCATTTACCTCTAGATATTTTTTCTTTGTGCTAGGAAGCCCTTCATTTTCTAGTATTTCTAGTTCTACCTTCGCACCTACTGCCATTACTACATAGTCCATATTCATTATATAATTGCTTCCTTCTATATCTACTGGTACTTTCCTGTTTTCTCCTTCTTTTTGTACAAGTTCTGTTTTTATACATTCTATTTTTTCTACTTTGCCATTTCCTAATATTTTTGTAATGTTATTTTGGAATAAAAATTCTATTCCTTCTTTTTTTGCATCTACAATTTCTTTAACTTCTGCTGGCATTTCAGCTTCTGACCTTCTATATATTACAACTACTCTTTTAGCACCTAATCTTTTAATTGTCCTTGCACAATCCATTGCAACATTTCCACCGCCAATTATTGCTACACTTTTATTTTGATAGTCTGGATGACAATTTAGTTCAAGTAAAGTATTTCCACCATACACTCCATCTAATTCTTCGCCTTCTATTACCATTTTTCTAGGTATATTTGCACCAAATGCTAAAAATACGGCATCATAGTTTTGACTTAAATCTTTTAATGAAAGATTTTTACCTAATTCTTTATTATATTCTACTCTTATGCCTTGCTCTATAATAGAATTTACTGTTTTTTCTACTATACTTTTGTCTAATCTAAAGTCTGGTATTCCATGACTTAAAATTCCTCCAAGTTTATCATATTTTTCATATATGGTAACTTCTGCACCTTTTCTTGCTAAAAAACTACTACAAGTAAGCCCTGCAGGGCCACCACCCACTACTGCAATTTTCTTGTCTTTCAATGTTTTAATCCTACAATTTACAGCATTTTGAGTATTTTCATTTTTTTCAGCATGTTCACTTTTTTGGTTGTGTTCGTCACTTTCAATGCCCTCTTTGTAATACCCTTTTTCCAAAGCATTATCAAATATATAGCTTTCTATTTCTCCTATGCTAACAGGCTTACCTTTTATCCCTCTTACACAACTTCCCTCACATTGTTTTTGATGTGGACATATTCTTCCACAAATACTACCTAAAACTGTCATTTCTGATAATACTTTATATGCTTCTTCTAAATTTCCTTCTTTTGCTAATTTAATAAAAGTTGGTATATCATTTGACAAAGGACAGCCATTTTTACTACATGGCTTTGCTACACAATTTAAACAATAATTCATTTTTTCTTGTATCTCTTCTATTTTCACTTGCTTAACATTTGTTTCTTGTTCTTCATTCATATTTGATTCCTCTTTGTATATTTATTTAATTTAATACTAATTTTATAATTTATATAACTATATTTTTCTTGCAATATTATTTAACATTTATTTCATTATACTTTTTAACCACTTGTTTTAAGTCTTTCCAAAAATCAATTTTCTTTGCTTCATCTCTTAAAAGTGCTGCTGGATGCCATGTTGGCATATAATAAATTCCTTTTTTCTCTATCCAATTTCCTCTTGCCAAAGTTATTCCATATTCTTTTCCTAATATATTTTTTAGTGCAGTACTTCCTAATAATACTATAATTTTAGGTTTTACTAACATTACTTGATTTCTTAAATATTCTAAGCATGCCTCAGCTTCATCATCTTCTGGTACACGGTTATTAGGTGGTCTACATTTTACAA
This sequence comes from uncultured Clostridia bacterium, assembly GCA_947632035.1. Taxonomy (GTDB): domain Bacteria; phylum Bacillota; class Clostridia; order TANB77; family CAG-508; genus CAG-273. Next base: position 14,697 of record CANRNR010000001.1, read on the forward strand.
TGTTTGCAATATATACTTCTTCTCTTTTTATTCCTAGTCCTTGAAATGCCTTATTCATAAGTTGACCTGCTTTGCCAACAAAAGGCAATCCTTGTGCATCTTCATCTGCACCAGGACCTTCTCCTATAAACATTATATCTGCTTCTTTATTTCCTTCTCCAAATACTATGTTGTGCCTGCCTTCACATAACTTACATTTAGTGCAATCTTTAATACTATTTTCTAATTCTTCCCACATTTTTTATCGAGACCATATCCATCTTCACATTCTTATTATAGTTAGAATAGGTCACATTCTCCCTTCTAGTTTTTCATTTTTTTACTCAATACAATTTTCTAATAATTCAATTTTTATTTCTTTTTCCGTATCTATCTTTGCCATTGTTCCTATTGGAATTACAGTCTTTTTATCTATGTGTCCAAAGTTATCTGATTTTATAATTGGGAAATTATATTCACCTTCTAAAGTATCTAATAAAATTTGTTCTATAGAAATTGAACCATCATAATTTCCAAGCCATATTCCTTTTATTTTATCAAACACACCATTTTGCTTCATGTTATATAAATGATTACTTACCAAAGCTGGTGGTGTTTCTAAAAATAATTCTTCTAAAAATAAAATTTTATCTGTAAAGTCGATTTGATATTTACCACTTGACATTTGAGATACTAAACTTAAATTTCCACCTACTAATATTCCTTTTGCTTTTCCTTCTTTTATCGTTTTATATTCTTCTCCTGCTTCCCCAATGCTAAGCCCTGCTTCGTAAAATCTTTTCATTACTTCTTTGTAGCCATATTCTGTTTGCCAAGATGTTAGTGCTTTAAATGTTGGTCCATGAAATGTTACTAAACCAGTTTTGTTATAAATTACATTTAATAGTGATGTAGAATCGCTAAAACCGCAAACAATTTTAGGTTGATATTTTATTTTGTCATAGTCTATATAATCAAATGTACTATTTGAATTAAATCCACCACAAATGCAAAAGATTGCTTTTACCTCTGGGTCTTGAAATAAATTATTTATGTCTTGTGCTTTTTCTTTTGCAGTAGCACCATAGCCTAAAGTATTAACTAGGGCATACTTTCCAAGCTTTACTTTAAAGCCTGAACTTTCCATTAAGCAAATTGACCTATTTATTATTTCTAAATCTTCTTTTGTTATCACATCTGATGGAGAAATTAAACCTATTGTGTCTCCTTTTTTTAATCTTTGTGGTATCATAATTAAATCCTTTCTAACTTAAACATCTATTTATATTAAATGTATCATACTTCTTAATTTAACGCAATTATTGCTGCATTCCTTCCTGAGTTTTCTTTATCTACCCTGTATGAATGGAATTTATCACTATGGCATACTGTACAAATATTGCTATCTACTATATTTTCTTCTTTTAGTCCCATTTCTTTTAATAAACATATATTTATTTTAGTTGTATCTATAAAATATTTTTGCTTTTCCTCTTTTATTTCACCTTTTTTTATAATTTCTGAAATCTCACTTAAATTTTTATATTTTTGATAGAATAATTCTTTTACATCTTCATCTACTTCAAAGCAACAACTTTTTATGCATGGACAAATGCAACATATAATGTTTTCTGGATTACTTTCATACTCTGTAATCATTTTATTTACTGCATTTTTGCATATTCCAGCAAGTGTTCCTTTCCAACCAGAATGCACACTTCCTACTACTTTTTTTGCTGGGTCATAGAACAAAAGTGAGGTACAGTCTGCTGATGTAGTTAATAAAACTAATTCTTTTTGGTTTGTAAGTATTCCGTCTACATTATCTAATGTTTTTGACTGATTTGTTACTTCTTCAAATTCAATATCTGTATTTTCTGTATAATTTATATCATTTTGTATTATATCATTTTTTAGTGTTTCCTGTTTAATTTTCTCCTCTTCTAGAGGTACTTTATATATTGTTTCTACTATGTCTGTGTGAGTTTGATGTGGTTTTACTATATTTTGAGGATTTAAGTTTAAAGCATTACAAATCTTTTTATAACTTTCCTGTAGTTTTTCATTATTTTTATAACTTGGTGGGAAGTCTAAATTTCCATTACTTCTTAGAGTATAGCAATGTGTAATTTCTGGGTATTCTAGTAGTTTTTTAAATTGCATATATTGTATATTATCTTTTTCAAAACATACTAATTTTTCATCTTCCCAAATTTTCATTTAGATTTCATTCCTTTCTAACTTTACTTGTAGAATTACTAATTTCTCATATTTAAATCATATCGTCTATAAATCTTAGTGCCAAATCAAATCCACACCACCTTATAAACCGCAAGACAAACCTAAATTTCACTATCTTTTGAAATATACCTATAACTATTTTGTGCTACTTGATTAAACTTGCAAATTGCTTTATATGAGCAATAATCACATCCAGTTGCTTTGCTTTGTACATTATAGTATGGCTCAATTGGAATACTTCCGTTTAAAATTTCACTTGAAATTTGTTTTATTGTTTTTTCAATATATACTTGTAAATCTTCAAATTGCTTTCTACTAATATTTCTATCGTTTTTGCCTACATTACCTGATTTTAATATGCTTGCATCTATTATATTTGACTTTCCGCCAGCCTTTTCTAAATTCGTATCCATTTTTTTAACAATATTGCTATCTGCTAAAATAAGTCCTTGCATTTTAAATTGCTTTCTAAGTTCTGCTTCTATAATCTCTTGATTTTCCTCAGGATCTCTAGATATATTTTTTCCAACTAAGGTAAGGTATAATGCTCCTGCTGGCATATAACCTTTGCTTTTACAAGCTACATCTAAGTATGTTAAAAGTTGTAATTGTAATCCGCCACGTACCTCATTTAAGTTTATATTATGAGGTGTTGATTTATAATCTATAATTCTTATATAACTTCCATCAGGCATTTTTGCTATATCAATTCTATCAATTTTTCCTACAATTTCTACTTTTTTACCATCTTCTAGTTCAAAAATTATTGGCAAGTATTCTTTTCCTTCTCCAAATTCCACCTCATGCCCTACTAGTTCAAATTCGCTGTATTTAAGCCCTTCTACAATATACCACATTGATTGTGTAATTGCTCTTGATAATCTTTTTGCTACTGCTCTATATTTTGGAATGCTATTAAATATTTCATATTGCTTTAATGCCAATTTTTCTTCTATTACTTCTTCTGTAATCTTTTTTGCTTCTTCTTTTTCTAGCCTTTTCACAGATATATTTCTTTCTTCCAAAACTTCAAAAAATCTGTCTATTACTTCATGCATGAAACTTCCAGTATCGAAACTTTCTATCTTAAAATCTCTCTTTTCTTTTAATTTTAAACCATATTTTAAATAATACGAAAATGCACAAGATCTATATTGTTCTAAACGAGAGACACTTGTTTTTAATGTATCACCATATAATTTTTGTAGATTACTTTTTTCTATCTTTTCAGGTATATTTTTGTATTCCAATGCCTTTAATGAATTTTCTAATTTATCCTTATCATGTAACTCGTAATATTTATATACTTCAAACCATATAGGCTCTATTTCTTCCCCATTTTTGTATTCTCTTAATTTTACTAATAATTCATCAAATGTTGTACTATCTAATAAAATATTGCTTTCTCTTTTAACTACATCACTAGTTTCTTTCAAATTAGGAAAAATACGTTTAATTTTATTTACTAAAATAGATGGTCTTAAAGAACCTCCATCTGAATCTGAAGATAGATATAATAAAAATAGCTTCTCCTCAGCTGTTCCAAATGCCTTATATATATTAAAATTATCATCATATAATTGTTCTAATGTAGTTTTTGCAAGTTCTATTCCTTGCTCTTTTAATGTTCTTCTATCTTCGTCATCTAGAAATCCCTCATCTTTTATTGCCTGTGGGAAACTTCCATCATTTAATCCTATTAAAAATGCTACTCTAACTTTATGTGTTCTTGAACGGTCTATATCTCCTATTACTACTTGGTCTGCGGTTGCTGGAATTGTGCCTAAATCACTTTGCGAAAATCCCATTTTTAAAATTTTGCTATATCTTTCAAAAGTTACTACCTTTTCACCTAATACTAACACTATTTCATCAAGTAAATCTATTAAAATTTTTAAGCTAATTTCATATTCTTTTGCAATCTCTAAGTTGTTTGTTTCTTTTAAATATTGCACTTTTTCATTTAGCTTTTGCTCTATATTGTTTTCCTTTAAAAATTCATATATTCCCTTTGTTATTTCCTTTACTGTCTTGTAGCCTGCTAGATTATTTTTAAATTTTAGTAATGGTGAAACTATTTTTTCTTTTGCATATAATATTTTTTGCTTTTCCTCATCATTTTCATCATAGAATTTCCACTCTTTTGCATACCACCTTGATCCTTTTATTCCCCATTTTATGCAATAGTTTTCTAATAAAGAAATATCATAATTATCTAACTCAAAAAATCCAGTTTTAATAAGCCCAAACATTGCTTCATAAGACCAGTTCTTTGCAAATATCTCAAGCAAAGATAACACTAGCTTTACTAATAAATTTGAACTTAAATCCTTTTTTTCATCAATAAAAACTGGAATTTGATACTTGTTAAAAATTGCTTTTGCTAAGCTTGAATATGTGGTTATATCTTTTGTGATAACTGCAATATCTTCGTACCTATATCCTTGCTTTGCAAGCTTTGTTATTTGAATCGCTACTTCCTCTATTTCTGAATATGGGTTATTTGCTAAGAATAAAGAAATGTTTTCTATTTCATCTTGATATGGCTTGTAATAAGGTTCTCTCATGCTTTTTACTAAGTATGCAAGCTCTTTAGTTTTAAATCTTTTTTCTTCTAATAAACGGATTGGCTCTTCAATTTCTATTTGTTCTTCTCTTGCAATATTTAAAATTCTATTTGCAGTTTGTTTATTTGCATAAAAAATATCAGTATCTGGATTTGTATTTTCATTTAGATTATCTGCACAAATTGTTATTGTTACCTTGTGAGATATTTTCATTAGCTTTCTTAAAATTTCATATTCTTGCAAAGTAAAGCCTGCAAATTCATCTATGTATATATCACAGTTATAGAACTCTTTTGAACTTTCTAGCTTTTCAGCAAGAAGGTTCAAATTATCGTTTTCATCAAGGTACTGTGTTTCAATTTGATTTGTATAAAGCTCATAAAGATTAGTAATATCTTTTAGCTTTGTTTGTAAATATTTATTTTTAGTTTCATCACATACCTCTTTTAGCTTTTCTACTGAAACTTGATGTTTTTTAAGTTCTGTTAACTGCCTTCCTATCATTTCTACATTTTCGTCTGTTTTGCCTAAGAATGCAAAATCATTTTTTTGTGTTAAAAGTATGTAATCAATTAGCATTGCTCTTCCTGAACTAGATAAATGCTTTCTTGTTTTTCCCCCTACTTCATTTAAAATTCTATATGCCATACGAGCAAATGTAATTACTTCTGCTTTTAATATACTATTTGAAGGAGATGTTTCTAGTAACTTTTTTTCTGCTGTAAAAGAGAACTGTTCAGGTGTAATTATTTTAATTTGATGAGTAGTGTTTTCTTTTATTTTTTCCTGTACTTGCTTAAATACATAGCTACTTTTTCCTGTTCCTACTGTTCCATATATTATTTGTAAGCTCACTATTTTTTCCTCCTTCTAATTTCAGTTTTCCTATGTTTATTTTGCTTTATCTTTTATTTAATTTCTCTATTACTTTATATAAATTTTAAAATCTTTATGTATTTTATATTAGTTTAAACTTTTTTTGTATTTATTAGTCTTTTTTAAGCTTCCCTTTTCCAGTAAAATAAATATTGTTGTGCAAGACCTGCTAGGTTTCCATACTTTTCTTTTGCTAAACTTTCTATTTGCTCTCTTTTTAATTTACTTTCTTCTGGTAAATTAAAATATAGCTCATTCATTACTCTTCTTACCCAAACATCAACTGGAAATACATCTAAACATTTTAAAGTAGAAAATAGCATTATGCAATCTGCTACTTTTGGTCCTACTCCTGGAAGTGTTAAAAGTATTTCTTTAATAACTTTACTATCTTTTTCTTTTGATAGCTTATCCAAATCTACTTCTTTATTAAGAATAAGCTTTGTGGTTTGGTAAACTCTTTCATCTCTGAAGCCTAGCCCCAACCTTCTTAAATCCTCTACTTTTGCCTTTGCTAGTTGCTCTTTGGTTGGGAAACTATAATATGTTTTTCCATTCCACTTAATTTCTGTTCCATATTCTTTAGATATTCTCTCAATTATTCCTTTAATTCTTGGAATATTGTTGTTTGCAGAAATTATAAATGAAATTATGGTTTCCCACAAATCTTGGTTTAAAAGCCTTATTCCGCTTCCATATTCAATACTATTTTTAAGTGGTTCATCTACTTTTCTTAAAGTCTCTTTTATTTTTTCATAATCTCTTTCTAAATCAAAATACTTATTTACAGTTTCTTTAATATCATTTTCACAAATGCCTTTAAATACAATATTTTCACCATCTATTTTTACATTTAAAACATTATTTTTAAAAACACCTGTATAGCTTTTATCTTCTTCTTCATTCCACCTAAAGCATTGCCCACATTCAAATATAGCTTTTAGCTCAAATGTAGGTATTTTTTTCATTATATATGTTTGTTCTTCTTCCATAGCTTACCCCTTTTTATTTAGCCTTATTTACTTCAAAATAAAACTCTACACCATTTTCCTTATTTAAAGCTCCATAGGCATTTGCATAATTTGTCTGAATTGCCTTTACAAGTGCAAGCCCTATTCCAGTTCCGCCATCTTCCCTATTTCTTGACTCATCAATTTTATAGAACCTGCCCCATATTCTTTCTAAATCTTCTTCAGGAATTTGCTTTCCTGTGTTATAAATTGACATTTTTATTTTTTCTTCTTTTTCTTCAATAGTAATTTTTATTTGTTTTTTGCCGTCAATTTCCTCTGCATGCTTAATTGCATTTGTAAAATAATTTGTTACAACTTGGTCTATGTAAAAATCATCTGCATACGCAAAAACTTGCTCTTTTGTATCAAACACAACTTCTATTTGCTTTTCTTTAAGCATAACATCACATTTTCTAATAACTTCTTTGGTTAGTTCTACTAAATTAAATTTGCTGTCATTAAATTCTCTTTTTCCATATTCTAGTTTCATAAGCTCTAAAAGCTGTTTTACCAATTTGTCCATTTTGTTTGATTCATCTAGAATTACTTCAGCATAAAAATTTCTAGATTCCTCATCTGTATTTACATTTTCAATTAATCCCTCTGCATAGCCTTGAATTAAAGCTATTGGGGTTTTAAGTTCATGTGATACATCTGAAATAAATTGTTTACGCATTTCATCAATTTTTGATTTTTCTTCAATATCTTTTTCTAGTTCTAAATTGTTTTCTCTTAATTGTTCAATCGTTGTTTCTAGCTTATCAGACATGGTATTTATATTTTTACCAAGTTCATTTATTTCATCATCTGAATCTGTAATTCGGTATTTCTGGCTAAAATCTAATTTTGAAACTTTTTTAGTTATATCATTTAATTGCAAAATTGGATCTGTAAACTTTCTAGAAATAAAAGATGCAATAAATGATGATAATATAATTGTTAAAATACCTATACAAAATAAAGTAGTATTTGAAATTCTAACACTTTCTTCTATTGGAGCAATTGGCATTCTTATGTATAAATTGTAGTCATTAACTAGTGTTGCTGTTAATAAAATATAATTTGAACTATTACTATTATCCATTATTGTAGTTATTTCAACTTCTTTATCTTTGTAAATAGTATTAGTTCTACTAAATTTTCCTTTTAATTCGGATAAATTGGTTATTTGGTTTATGTTGTCTAAAAAATCTCTATCAGTTGAAAATAGTATTAAGTTTGTATCTGCCTTTATTAAAATATCAAAGTTATTTCTATATGCTATTTTTCTTATTTCTGTTTCTAAGTTATATTCTAATGATGGCTCTGCATAATAATCATTTATTCGTTTATATGCTTCCTTGATTGCCTTTGTTTTACTGTACATATAGAAATTTTCTAGTACTAAGTTATTTATAATTACAAGGCATAAAACTAAAAACATTATGATAACACATAATGTAAAAAACACCCTTACTCTTACTGATTTTAGTTTTTCTTTTAATTTTTTCATTTTTCCTCTTTCTATTTTCCTTTATATTGTACTATTCTTATGCTATTTTTATAATTTGTTTTGTGATTGATTTATAGCCCTTATTTTAGTAAAACTACTTAATTTCAAACTTGTAGCCAATTCCCCTCATGGTTTCAATATACTTTCCTTTTTTACCTAGCTTATGTCTTATTTTCTTTATATGGCTATCAATAGTTCTTGAATCTCCATAATAGTCATAGTTCCATACATTGTTTAATATTTTATCTCTTGATAAAGCAATATTTTCATTATCTACTAAATACTTTAATAGTTCATATTCTCTTAGACTCATGTCTACTTGCTTACCATCTACTTTTACAGTTCTTCCTTCTGGGTCTATTACAATTCCACCATAATCTTTTGTTTCGTTTTTATCTCCAGAAGTTCTTTTTAATATAGCCTCTACTCTTGCAACTAAAATCTTTGGACTAAATGGCTTAGAAATATATTCATCTACTCCTAATTCAAATCCAAATAATTCATCTTGTTCTTCTCCCCTTGCTGTAAGCATTACAATAGGAACTTTCGATGTTTGTCTAATTTGACGAAGTACAGACCAACCATCTAACTTTGGCATCATAACATCTAATAAAATCAAATTTATCTTACTTGAGTTTTCTTCATATACTTTTAATGCTTGTTCTCCATCTTCTGCTTCTAGTATATTATAACCTTTTTGCAATAAAAAGTCTTTAATTAATTTTCTCATTCTTGATTCATCATCTACAACTAATATGGTACTATTATTCATATTGTTCCTCCTTGTAATTTTACTTTTAATTGTTGCATATTGTTTAATGTAAATTCAATATTATTATACATTATATATTGGCTTTATGTCTATATTGTGAACAGAAATTAAACAATTAGCATATAAATAAAAACAAACTCTAAAAACCCTAAGACAAAAACCCCGTCCCATTGTCCTAAACAATATATTTAATTTCATTATGTGGAAAGTATTTTCTCATTAAATCTCTTAAAAATATTTCCGCTTCTTCTCTTACTTCTCTGTTATAGGTATATTTGCCTTTTCCTCTACCAGTCATAATGTTTGGGTTATATAAATTAAGTAAAGTTGGAAATGCTTCTTCATTTATTTTTCTATGAATGTAACTATAAGTCATAAATATAAGTTCAAAGAAAGTCACTTTTTTTACTTTTTCACTTAAATTTTCAGCTAAATATTGTACTAATTCAGTATATTTTTCTCTCCAATCTTCTACTAAAATTATTGGCGCTATTAAAATTCCTATTGGATAATCTGCATCACATAGCTTGTTTATTGCTTGAACTCTTTTTTCAAGTGGAGATGTACCTATTTCAACAGTTCTTACTATTTCTTTCGGATTTACGCTCATTCTCACTATTATTTTTCCTTTATGGCTTAAAGGAAGTATTGGGTCTACCATATCAAATTTAGTTGGAAATGTTAGAAATCCTTTGGGATTTTCTACAAAGTTTTCTATTGTCCAATTTAAGTTTCCTGTAATTGTATTTTCTAAGATTAAATCACTATTACTTCCTATTTCTAATACTAAATCTTTTTCGCTTTGGTTTGCTACTCTCTTAATTTTATCTAACATTTGCTCACGATTGACAAATAACCTTAAATATGCACATTTGTTATAATTACATACCAAATAGCAGTATAAGCACATTGCTATACAGCCTGATGAAGTGTATGGCACTAAGAAGTCTGAAATTTTGTGTTCTGTGGAATGCTCATTTTTAACATTATTCCACTTTCCTTTTCCCTTATCTTGATTTGGCACAAAGTTATGCGTTTTACGTATTCCTATTATCAAATTTTGTTTCATATTAGGAAATTCACTATTTGATTTTTTTCTCATTTCTTCTATATTGTTATGATTTGCAATTTCTATGCATGGAATTCCTTTGTCTCTATATCTTGTAAGTAGCTCTTTTCCAAGCTTATAATTTTCACTTTCTTTTTCATAATAAACTGATTTAGGCAAGAACATAAGTATTCTCCTTTTCATTTTTTACTTATATTCTTGCCTATTTTAAGTTTATTATTCGATTATATATTAATTCTTTACTATTATTCTAGAATATACATAGAACTTTATCTTACTTCTATTTCAATTTTTTATTTATCTTTACCTAGTTCCAATAAGTGCTTTAATTTTTATTCCTTGCTCACTAAACATTTTTTCATGTTCTGTTTCAATGTTTTCAAAACTCTCCCAAAAGTTTTCTTCACTTTTTAAGTCTCTTGTTATCTTTTCTATTTTAAAGCCTGTATCCTCAAAATAGTGTATACTTTCTTCAAACAAATTACTGTCATCTGTTTTAAAATATATTTTTCCTTCTGGCTTCAAAAATTCTTTGTAATGTTCAAGTTGCCTTGTGTATGTAAGTCTTTTTTTGTGATGTTTTCCTCTTGGCCATGGGTTGCAAAAGTTAATATATATTCCATCTACTGCATCTTTTTCAGATAATATTAGTAAAATTCTTTCTATATCAAACCTAGTTAAAATTACATTGTCTATTTCTTTTTTTGCTTCTTTGTAAGTTTCCTCTACTTTTCTTTTTGCTAAGCCTAGCATAGGGTCAACTAAGTCTATTGCTATATAATTGTTTTCTGGATGTTTTAGAGCCATTTGTGATATAAATGCTCCTTTACCGCATCCTAATTCTACAAATAATGGTTTTTCTGGTTTTGCAAATTCTTTTCTCCAGTTTCCTTTAATTTCTTCTGGATGCTCTCTATAAAAAGTACTTTCTTCTAGCTCTTTTCTTGCCCATGGTTTATACCTTATTCTCATTTATTTTTACCATTCTTTCTAGTTGTCTTTAAATTATTATTTAACTTTTAATAGAAGTTTTAAGCTTTCTAACTTTTAACTTCTTGCATTTCTATCATTAATCATTACTACAAATGTGCTTTCTTGTCATTTCTAAAAGATCTAATGGTGTAAATCCTATTATCTGCGTTTTAGATCTATCTTTTTTTAGTTCTGTTTCTAAAGTTTTTAGAACCTTTTGTTTAGTTTCTTCCTTTTCCATATCTATGTAATCTATTATTATAATGCCACCTATGTCACGCATACGTAGTTGTTTTGCAATTTCTATGCTTGCTTCTCTATTTACTGTACATACTGTCTCTTCTAGCTCTTTGTTGCCTGTGTATTTTCCTGAGTTTACATCTATTGCAGTTAATGCTTCAGTTTTATCTATTGTAATAAAACCTCCGCATTTAAGCCATATTTTCCTATTATTTGTCTTCTCTAATTGATGTTCTAAATCATAAATGTCAAAAACATTTTCTCTTTTTTCAAGCTTTACTTTTCCCTTTAGTCCAACATCTGCCAAAAATTCATCAACATATGTATATACTTCGTTATGGTTTGTAACTATTCTTTCTATGTTTTGGTCTATAACATCAGTTAATAGTTTTTTGATAATTCCTTCGTTTTTATATAATAATATTGGTTTCAATTTTGAGCTTTTTTTAAGCTTTTCCGCTTTGACTATAATTTCTTTATAGTCTTCTAATACTTTTTCTATATCTTGTTTTATTAGTTCTTCTGATTTTCCCTCAGCTGATGTTCTTATAATTATACCATAGTTCTTTGGCAAATTTTTTCTTGCTATTTCAATTAATCTTTTCTTTTCTGCTTCTTTTTCTATTTTTTGTGAAATTGTAATAAATTCAGTATCAGGCATAAGTACGACAAATCTTCCAGGTAAACTTATATGAGTAGATACTCTAGCACCTTTTTTGTTTGTGTTATCTCTTTTTACTTGAACTAAAATTGGCATACCTGAACGTATATAGTTTTTAATATCATATTTACTCAATACTTCGTTTTTATTTCCTGTTTCATTGCTGATTTTTGGTATAATATCTTTAATGTGAATGAAAGTATTTTTGCCTAATCCAATATCAACAAATGCTGCTTGCATACCAACTAAAACATTTTCTACTATTCCTAAATATATGTTACCTTCTAATCTTGTTTGGTCTTGTCTTTCTTCATATTTTTCTACTAAATTTCCATTTTCTACTAAGGTAACAATTTTATTATTTTGTTCATCTTGTTTTATTATAATTTCTTGCATTTTTCTTTTTTTACTATCTTACTATTCTATTTAAGATAGTTAGTTCTCCCTTTCCTTTACTATATTTATATATTTTTTGCATAACAACTTGATTCTAGTATATAACTTAATATAAATATTTAAATTTATTCATTTCTTTAATTATACTTATTCATTGCAGAATCAATTCCATTTTTCAAAAATTCATCTGTTGCTTCTGCTGCCTTTTCTATTCCTACCTCTAAGTTTTTATAAGTTTCTTCATCTAAAGGTCCTATTACATAGTCTATTGCATCATACTCATCTACAGGTTTACCAATTCCTACACGTATTCTTGGAAAGTCTTCATTTACTAATTCGTGAACTACTGATTTTGCACCATTATGTGTGCCAGGTCCACCTTTTTTTCTGATTTTAATTGTTCCTACTTCTACATCCATGTCATCATAAATTACTAAAATATTTTCTACAGGAATTTTATAAAAGTCTGCAAATGGCTTTATACATTGACCACTCAAATTCATAAATGTTTGTGGTTTTAGCAAAATTACTTTTTGATTTTCTATTATTCCGCTTCCGTATTCACCATTAAACTTATTTCTTGTAATATCTATTTCATATTTTTTTGCTATTTTATTTATTACATCAAAACCCATGTTGTGCCTAGTTTTGCTATACTCTGGTTCTGGGTTTCCTAAACCTACTATTAAATACATATTAAATTACCTTTTCTTAATCTTATATTTTTAATTCATAAAATTTTGCTATTCTATTATTTTCAATAATTTCATTTGTCTGAATAAATCCATTTTTAACATAAAAACCAATCGCTCTTTCTAACTGATTATATGTCCCTAATATTAATTTTTCTAAGTTTATTTTCTTAGCAAAACATAACACTTCATTTAATAATTGTTGTGCTAAATTCTTTCCTCTATATTCTCTTTCACAACATACTCCTTGAAGTTCTCCCATTGTTTCCTTAATTTCCATTAATATAGTGGCAATAATATTTCCTTCTTGATTTTCTATATACCAAATATGCATATTAGGCAAATCATAGTCTTTTTGGAGATAATTATCTTTATATTCTATAAATCCATGTTCTTCTACTAATACTTTCAATATTAGCTTTTTTATTCTTTCTGATATATTTACATCTTTTTCATATTTTTTTATAATAAATGTAGACATTATAATATTTCCTTCCATTTTACTTTAATATCATCAATATCATATACAAAATCTTTCAAATTGTTTTTTAACCTTTCTTTGTTTACAATTATATCATTTATCCTTCTCTCCCAATTTTGCATATCATTTCTATTTAAAATAATTCCATTTTCTAGGTCTGTAATTTGTTCAAATGCTGCTTCAAAATCAGTTACTATGCATGGAATACCAATTATTTTAGATTCTGTTATTACTAATCCAGATGTCTCTCTTTCACTAAGTAATACCGTATAATCACTATTTTTCATATAGCAGTACGGGTTTTCCTTATGCCCCAACATAATAATATTATTAGAATACGGCTGTAATAAGTTAACTACTTCATCATGCTCTTTTTTATTGCTTCCTTTTCCTAACACATACCATTTGAAATCAATATTGTTTTGTATTAATTTATCAGCTAAGTATTTAACTCTTGCATAACCTTTTATTGGTGCAAACCTAGCTACTGTTGTTAATGTTAAAGTATTTCCTTTTTCCATTAATACATTAATTTCAGATTTTTGTTTAATTTGTTTTGCATCTAGTATATTATGTATTATTTGTGTTATATTTTTAGCTTTTGGACAAATTGATATTATTTTATTTTTGGCATAATCACTTACTGTTATTACTTTATCAATATATTTATTTTCAACACTATCTATTAAAAATTCTTCTTGTCCATCACCAAAGTAATGAAACCAAAAATATGCATTTTTATAATGCACATTTTTCATAATTGCTTTAATTTGTAGACTAGCTTCTGTACAATATATTAAAGTATCAATTTGTATTTTTGAATTAATATCTTTATATTGAGCCAGCTTATTATATTGGTCTAACATATCACAATATGAATTTTCTTTATCTTTATAGTAATATAAAAGTTCATATTGTTCTTTATTTAATGCTTTCATAAGGTTTAAGGTCTCAATTTCCGTTCCACCATTATATATTCCACTAAAATAAAAAAGAATTTTTTTCATTTAATTTTCTCCTATTGGGTAATCTTTAATTTGTTCCATATTTCGTTTGTTTTTAAATACTCCTGATAATGTTTTTTCACGTTTTTATCATATTTATTCAAATCATCTAACAAAATATTGCAGTCGGCTCCTTCAAACAATTTATTTATCTCAGGAATTCCTGCCTCTAGCTTTCTATGGATTTCCAACATTTTTTCTTTGTAATTTTCTTTGTCTGTAACATATTGGAATAGTGGCTTATACTTTATCCAACCTCTAGATGCTTGTATAAATCTTTTTGCAATCTGTTCATCCTCTACTTTAATTTTTCTTAAAGTTTTTGGATATTTTCCTCTCAAAATATTTGTATACTTCAAAAATCCATCATGAAAATGGTATACTGGTATTTTTATAACTTTTGCTTCATCTAATAAAGTGGAAAAGAAAGCATCTTCTCCTCTTGCCCCTTCTGGATTGTAAAATGCTGGGATTTTTTCTATATGTTTTAAATTTAAACATAAAGTAGAACCTACTACCCATTTTGCTCCATTTTGTTTTTTTATTTCATAAGCTCCTTCTCCATTAGCAAGCTGTGAATCTGCATAAGTAATTCCATTATCTTTTACAAATTTCATACGAATAGAATCCCATGAAACAACTTCATTACTAATTGCTTCAATGTAATCTCTAAATAACTGTTCATCTACATCTTCATTTAGCTCTACATAAGGAATTGGTGATATATAACCACAATGATAGCCATGAGTTATATCTGCATTTTTTATATATTTGTAATGCATTAGTATATTATCTTGCTTTAACCATGTAATTTCCTTTGTTTCATCATTCTTCATACATGCTACTGGGTATTCATCATCATCCCAAAATAAAAGATAATCCATATTTCTAATAAGTGCATAATACATTAAGGTATTTCTACCTTTAGCATGTCCATGACCGAAAAATAGTTCAGCTTCATCTTTTGTAAGCTTGCCTCTACCTACAAGCCTTTTTTTCATTTCTTCAATATCTTCTGGTGTAATATATTTTATTTTTATATCTTTATATACATTAGGCATTAATCCATAAAAATCCACTCTAGTGGTATATTGATAACCTAAGTCAAATAATATAAATATAGTTAATTCTACTTTATCATCTTCATCTTTAAATTGATTTATTAATTGTTCATAAGTATTGTTAATAATTTTACATACGTTAGGTCTTCCGGTTACAAAACCCAATCCAAATTGAACTGTTTTGCCCATAACTATCTCCTTTGCATTTATTATGTGTCAAATAATGATATTTAACCACTTGATTATATCATATTCTCGATTTTGTGTCAAACCTCAAAAAAAGCTTAGTTTTCAAGTTTTTTAGCTATTATTCTAATTTATATTCCTTTTCTAATTTTTCATTTAAATATAACTTACTAATTAAATTTAATTCCTTTAAATTCTCATCTGAAATCTTGAAAGAAAATATTTTTTTTGCATCTGCTAATAATATGTATTTAATAGCAGAATTAGTAGATTCCGAAATTTGAATTGCACCCTTATCTAGTCTTCCACAATTTTTACATTTAAAGCCATTATCTTTTATACTAAAATAATTTAAATCTTCTTCTGTATGACAGTTTATACAATCTTTTATTCTAGGTGTAAATCCTAATAAGCTAAGAAGCCTTATTTTAAATACTGATGTTATGAATTCTAAATTTTCATCCGTTTCCGAAATCATATAAATTGTGTTTAAAAATAATTGCAGAATTTTGTATGTATTTTGGTTTTCGTAAGTTACATCATTTATTATTTTTGTTATATATGAAGCATATTTTAGTTTGTCCAAATCCGTGCGAATTGGATAGAATACTTCTATTGTTTCACATGAGTTTATGTGGTAACTACTTGCACCTTCATAAATCAAATAATCACCAAAACACAAAAATTGAGTGCCTGCCATTAAGAGGCTTTTTGGTCTTCTAGCCCCTTTTGCGCTGCACCCGATTTTTCCATTAGGAGTAAGTATTGTTACCATTTTATCGAAATCATTCATATTACTTTCTGAAAGAATGATACCTTTGGTTTTTATTATTCCCATTTTTTTGTTTTCCTTTATCTACAATCCTTATATTAGCTATGTTTTGCATTTTTGTATATATAACTTTTAATATTTAAATTTTTATACTTTAAATGTTTAGTTAATCTTTCCAATGCCTTCTATTTGGTTATTGCCATCTAAATTTTTTATTTCTTTGTCTGATATATTGTTAACTATATCATTAGTTATATTATTAATGCCACTTCTTGCCATCATGCCATTTTTTTGTATATTTTCTGAAATATTATCTATCATCTTTAACTCCATGAAGGTATTTATATCTCCAGTTTGTTTAAAGGTATTCCATGCTAAATCTTGTATCTTAAATTCCATATATCGAATTCATCCTCTCTTGTTTTTTAAGTTTTCACTATTTATCTTTTGCTTTTTTTGTTATTTTATACTTAATTTTCACTAGCACAAATTACCAATTTTTTAAAAATGTTTAATACAATTTATATTTGTTTGATAAAAATAGTTCTTATTTGTAGTGAGGCTGTGGGGACCAACGAGTTATAGACTGTTATAAAATTTTACAAAGTAAAATTTTATTTACAGGCTATTACGAAGCAGGGATGGAACGGAAAATAAGAACTATTTTTATCAAACTTTTTAATTTGTAACTTTAAAATTTTTATAACATTCTTTAATCCGTAGTTTTAAACTTTTTAACAAATTCTTCTTGGTTAATCCAGTCTTCTCTTACTTTTACCCATAATTTTAGATTAACTTGTTCTTCCAAAGTTTTTTCTAAGTCTTGCCTTGCATAAGTTCCAATTCGTTTTAGCATACTTCCATCTTTACCAATTATAATACCTTTGTGTGAATTTTTTATGCAATATATTGTTGCTTCAATATTAAATATTGGCTTATTTTCTCTTGTTTTGCCTTTTTTCATTTTATCTATTTCTACAAAAATTCCGTGTGGAACTTCATCTTGCAATAGTTTTAATGCTTTTTCACGAATTGTTTCTGACGCTATGTCTCTCAATGTTTGATCTGTATATTCTTCTTTACTATAATATGCTGGACCTTCCTTTAAGTTCTTTTCTATTTCTTCTAAAATAATTTCAGCATCTGGCTTTTTTATCGTTGAAATAGGTATTATAGCTTTAAAATTATATTCATCTTTGAAAGCTTCAATCAAATTAAAAATATGCTCTTTTTTTACTAAATCTATTTTGTTTATGATTAAAATTGTATTTGCCTTTGCTTCTTTTATTTTATCTAAAATCATTTTATCGCCTTTGCCTATTCCTTCTGATGTGGCTTCTACAACAAATAATATAACATCTGCATCTGGAATGCTATTCCATGCAGTATCATTCATTGCAAGGCTAAGCTTTGATTTTGGTTTATGAATTCCTGGCGTATCTAAAAATATAATTTGTGAATTTTCTCTATTTACAATTGCTTTAATCATAGTTCTTGTAGTTTGTGGTTTGTCTACAACCACCGCTACCTTTTGACCTACTATTTTGTTTAAAATACTAGATTTTCCTACATTTGTTCTTCCTACAATTGCTACAAAACCTGATTTAAAATTCTCCATACATCTCCCTTTCACAATTAATTTATAATCACAACCGTATTTTACTTATATTCTATATTTTTCTCTTTCAGTATAATGAGTATGTAATATTTCGTGTGCTTTGTGTCCGCCTGGCTCTCCTAAATAGTCCTGGTATATTTTTTGTAGTACAGGATTTTCGTGTGATTTTCTTATTTTGCTTTTTTCATCTATTGTATACATAGCATCAGCTCTTTTTTTACGAACATCTACTGTCATACGAGTTTTGCTACTCTTTATTGGCTGTCCTCCACCCATAATGCATCCACCTGGGCATGCCATTATTTCTACAAATTGATAGTCTGCTTTTCCTTGTTTTATTTCTTCCATAATAGTTTGAGCATTTCCAAGACCGTGAGCAACTACAACTTTAATTTCATTATCTCCTATTTTAATTGTTGCCCTTTTTATTCCCGTTTGACCTCTTACTTCTTCAAAATCTATTTTTTCTAATTCTTTTCCTGTTAATATTTCTGATACACTTCTTAGTGCTGCTTCCATTACACCACCAGTTACACCAAATATAGCACCTGCACCTGTTGCTTCTCCCATTGGGTCGTCAAATGCTTCGTCTTCTAATTCTGTAAATTCTATATTTGCTGATTTTATCATACGAGCAAGCTCTCTTGTTGTTAAAACTGCATCAACATCATATAAGCCATTTTCTTTCATTTCTTCTCTTTGTCTTTCAAACTTTTTAGCAATACAAGGCATTACAGATACAACATATATTTTAGCTGGATCTATATTTTCTTTTTCTGCATAATATGTTTTTATAAGTGCTCCAAACATTTCGTGTGGAGATTTACAACTTGATAGATGTTTTAAATTTTCTGGGTAGTTCATTTCTATATATTTTACCCATCCTGGACTGCAAGATGTAATCATTGGTAGATTGTCATTTTCTTTGAAACGTTTAACAAATTCTGTGCCTTCCTCCATAATTGTAAAATCTGCCCCAGTATTTGTATCAAATACCTTATCAAATCCTAAGCATTTTAATGCATTTACCATTTTTCCGGTTGCATTAGTTCCTATTGGCATTCCAAATTCTTCACCTAATGCTACTCTAACAGCTGGTGCTGTTTGTACTACTACATATGTTTCTGGATCTTTTAATTTTTTCCATACTTCTTCTATTGATTCTTTTTCATGTAAAGCTCCTGTTGGGCAATTTTCAATACATTGACCACAGAAAGTACAGTTAACATCATTTAAGCTATTATTTCCTACAGTAGAAATACAAGATGAAAAGCCTCTTTGTGTAGTATCTATTGCTCCTATTTTTTGAACTTTTTTACAAGTTGCTACACATCTTCTACATAATATACATTTATTAAAATCTCTAACTATTGATGGTGAAAGTTCATCTATTTCATATTCATTTTTTACACCATCATAACGAATATCTGTCATATTTAATTTTTGTGCTAAGCTTTGAAGTTCGCAGTTTCCATTCCTAACACAAGTTAAACAATCTCTATGGTGATTTGATAAAATTAGGTCTAGTATTGTTCTTCTAGCTTCTATTACTGCTGGAGAATTTGTATGTACTACCATTCCTTCTTCTACTTTTTGAATACAAGATGTAGCAAATCCACGTCTACCTTCTACTTCGGTGATGCACATTCTGCAATCTCCTACTTCATTTATTTCTTTTAAGAAGCAAAGTGTTGGAATATCTATATTTACTTTTCTTGCAGCTTCTAAAATTGTAGTTCCTTCTGGTACTCTTACATCTTTATTATCAATTTTTAAATTTATCATCTTTTCTTCAGACATTATTTTTTGTTATATGATATGCTTTATTTAGCCTATCATACACTCCTTTCTTTTTATTTTACATTTTTGTTTCTAATGTATTCTTTATTTTCTTTTTGGAAATCTTCTCTTAGAATTTCCATATAAATTACATCATAAAACTTTCCATTAACAAATCTTTCTTTACTTCTTCTTCCGTATTCTTTAAATCCACATTTTTTGTAACAAGCCCTAGCTCTTTCATTACATCCTAAAAGTTTTAAATCTATATTATTTAAGTTTAAATAGTTAAAACCATAATCTAAAATTAATCGAATAGCTTCTGTGCCATAACCATTATTTCTATAGTTTTCTTCTCCTATAAAAATTCCCAAAGTACCTATTTGGTGTATATGATCTATTTTTTCTATTGAAATTGAACCTATCATTTCATCTTTGTCTAATGTAACTATTACAAAGCTAGCTGCATCTTCACTTGGTTTTTCTAAATAATTCTTTTCTGCATCTAGGGTTATGACTTTTGCACTTTTTCCCGTATAATCTGTTACTTGAAAATCATTTAACCATTCTGTGAACTTTTCTGCATCTTCACTATTTCTTGGTGATAAATAAATTCTATCTCCTATTAATTTTTTAAAATACTTCATATATTTTTCCTCCTTGCACAGATGTAATATAGTTTTTATATCATTTAATCAAGGATTATTTTTTACTTAATTTATAAATCCTTATCCAATTGCATGGAATGGGCAAACACTAATACAAGTAGCACATTTAATACATTTTGCTTCATCTATATGATGTTTCTTTCCTGGCTCTCCAGAAATTGCTTCTACTGGGCAATTTCTCTTACACATTCCACAACCTCTACACTTTTCTTCATCTATTTGAATTTTAGCAAGTGCTTTGCATTCTCCTGTTTTGCATACTTTTTCATTTACATGCTCTAAATATTCTTGTCTAAAATATTTAAGAGTTGAAAGTACAGGGTTTGGTGCAGATTGACCTAATCCGCAAACTGCTGTCTTAGGTATACTGTTTGCTAATTCTTCTAGCTTTTCTAGGTCTTCTTTATCTCCGTTACCACTTGTTATTTTTTCTAATAGTTCTAACATTCTCTTTGTTCCGATTCTACAAGGTGTACACTTTCCACAAGATTCGTCTACTGTAAAGCTTAAATAGAATTTTGCTAAGTTTACCATACATTTTGTATCATCCATTACGATAAGTCCACCTGAACCCATCATAGAACCAATTGCTTTTAAAGATTCATAGTCAATTGGTGTATCTAAATGTTCTGCTGGAATACATCCACCTGAAGGTCCACCTGTTTGAGCTGCTTTAAAGCCCCTACCATTTGGAATTCCTCCACCTATATCATAAACAATTTCTCTTAATGTAGTTCCCATAGGTACTTCTACTAAACCTACATTTACTACATTTCCACCTAATGCAAATACTTTTGTTCCTTTTGAATTTTCTGTTCCAATGCTTGAATACCATTCAGCACCATTTAGAATAATTCTAGTAATATTTGCATAAGTTTCTACGTTATTTATTAGTGTTGGTTTGCCCCATAAGCCTGAATTTGCAGGATATGGTGGCTTTACTCTTGGTTGACCACGTTTTCCTTCAATAGATTCTAGAAGTGCTGTTTCTTCTCCACATACGAAGGCTCCTGCACCTAGACGAATTTCTATATCGAAACTAAAATCTGTTCCAAAAATATTTTTTCCAAGTAAGCCATATTCTCTTGCTTGTTTAATTGCTACTCCAAATCTTTGAACTGCAATAGGGTATTCTGCTCTAACATATATATATCCTTGGTTTGCTCCTATGGCATAACCTGCAATAATCATAGATTCTACAACTGAATGTGGGTCTCCCTCTAAAATACTTCTATCCATAAATGCACCTGGGTCACCTTCATCAGCATTACAAACTACATATTTTTGATCTCCTTCTACATCTCTAGTAAGCCTCCACTTTTTACCTGTTGGGAAACCTGCTCCACCTCTACCTCTTAAGCCTGATTTTTCTACTTCTTCAATAACTTCTTCAGGCGTCATTTCTAACAATACTTTTTCTAATGCTTTATATCCATCAAAAGCTATGTATTCATCTATTTGTTCTGGGTCAATTTTTCCACAATTTTTAAGAGCTATTCTTTTTTGCTTTTTGTAGAAAGTTAAATCGTCTAACTTTTGTACTACAGTTCCATCAATATCTTTGCAAAGTAATCTCTCAACTGGTTTTCCTTCTATAATATGTGACTGAATAATTTCTTCACAATCTTCTGGTTTTACCATTGCATAAAATGTATCTTCAGGTCTAATAATTACTATTGGTCCTTTAGCACATAAACCAAAGCAACCTGTTTGTATAACACGTACATTTTCTATATTTTTTTCTTCTATAATTTTTCTAAAATTTTCTATAATTTTAGGTGATTTTGAAGATGTACAGCCTGTTCCATGGCATACTAATATATGCTTTTCATTTGTTCCTACTTGGCTGTTTACCCTAATATCTAATTCTTGTCTTTTTTCTTCTCTAATTTTTCTTATATTTTCTAAAACAGTATTCATTTTTGCTCCCTTCTAATTTTATTTATAGAAAAGTCTATTTTTTATATAAAGTTTTAATATTTATAACTTACTTTTCTTACAATTATTACTTTTTGAAACATCTAATTATGTATAATTCTATTGTAAAGAATCTAAAACCTCGTCTAACTTTTTGACTGTAGCTTTTCCATATACTTCACCATTTACAGTAAATACTGGGGCTATTCCACAAGCACCTACACAACGAGTTGCATCTATTGAGAATTTTCCATCTGGTGTAGTTTCTCCTTCTGAAATGTTTAGTCTTTGTTTTAATCTCTCCATAATTTTTTCAGAGCCTTTTACAAAGCAAGCTGTACCTAGGCATACAGATATTGCATATTTTCCCTTTGGTTTTAAAGTAAATCGTGAATAAAATGTAATAACACCATATATTTCTGCCATTGGTATTCCTAAATACTCTGATATTTTTCTTTGTGCAATTTGTGGAATGTATCCATATTTAATTTGTACTTCATTTAAAATTTGAATTAAATTGTCTTTTGAATTTGTGTATTTTTCTAAAATTTCATCTAACTCTTTTTCTAATTTTTCGTCCATGCAATTACAGCAAGAACCTTCTTCTTGTATGTTTTTTTCTTCCATGCTCTCCTCCTACATTTTTGTTTATTTTTTATAAAAGTTAAAAAACTTAGTTGCTCATATAATGATATATTTAATTTTATTTTTGGTTAATTCATTATATTTAATTTTTGTTTTATTTATTATATCAAAGCATTTGTTTTTCTACAAGAAATTTCGACATAAAATTTGATAATTTGATAAAAATGTTACAATTTATAGATTTATATTTTTAAGTTATGAATTGTAAAAATCGCTTTAGATTTTCATCTAAAGCGATTTTAATTAATGTTATTTATATTTACTATCTATTTATATTTAATTTAGATAACACATTTTCTTCTTTTTCCCTCATTTCAGCCTTTTCATCTTCTTGCATATGATCATAGCCTCTTAAATGATAAAATCCATGTACTACCATGTATGCAAGTTCTCTTTCAAAACTATGTCCATATTCTTCTGCTTGTCTTTCTACTTGTTCAATAGAAATTATAATGTCACCTAATATATCTTGTAAAGCTCCTTCTTCCACTATGTTTCTATCCTCTTGCATTTCGTTTCTTATTATTTTATCTAATTCATCCCTTTCATACATTGGGAATGACAGTACATCTGTTGGAGAGTCTATATTTCTATATTTTTTATTTATTTTTTGAATATTCTTAGGATTTGTTAAAGTAACACAAATGTAAAAAGAGGTAGGATTTATTTTTTCTACCTCAAAACATTTTTGTATTACTTTTTCTATTAGTTCTTCATTTTGCTCATTTTTTGATATGTCTTCCCATATAATTTCTACTACAGAATTCATTTTTTGCTCCTATTTTAGATTGACTTATTACTCAATAGTATATTGTTAATAATTAAGAGATTAATTTTATAAATATATTAAGCTTTTGCTTTTCTTTTTATGTACTTTTCATTTTCTTTACTGTAAGAATTTTTTAAGTTTCTCATAGCACCAAGTTCAACTAACTTTTGGCAATAGAAATTAATAATTTTGTAATATTTATTTTCGTTAGTTCTTAATTTCTTCAAATCATTTTTTAAGAATAATATTTGTTTTTCATCAACATACTTCATATAATTTTTTTCTTTTAATTTGCTTATTTTTTGGAAACTATTCCAGAATTTTTTGTATTCATCACGCTCTGCTGGTTTATCCCAATATATTTTAGTGCCTAATAATTTTACATTATATTCTTCTATTAAATTAATAAGTAATGAATAAGCTTTATCCTGTTTACGTGCAACTTTAGTATCAACTATTAAACTTCTTGTATCATCTAATAGTTTTTCATAGCATTGCTCTGCAACAATTAGTGGTAAACTATGTGTAAATAGTTTTCTACTTAATGCTAATAATATCATATTTTTTTCTATTGTATCATTTTGATCTAATTTTCCGACTTCAAATTTTTCGAAGTTTTTATATTCTTCTACTATATCTTTGTATAATTTGTCATCTGGATCTTGTTTCATCTTTAATGGTAATATTTTTTCAATATAGCCTTCTATTGTATCAAATATTTTATGATATACTTCATCTTTAGCATTTGGAGTTAAGTTGTCTGCAAGCTTGATAGAATAATGTTTTAGTAATCCTTTATATAATGATTCCATTTGACCTGCATACAAACTATTATATTTTTGTATAAGTTGCTCTTTATTAGTATTTTCTACTGTTTCATAATCCAAATCTAACAAATACATTTGCTTTTTATATTTATATTCTAAGTATTCAGCTTCTTTTAAATGAACTATTGAATAATATTGTGATAAAGCGTTTCTTTCGAAATCATTTGCTGTTTCATTTTTTACTTTTTTATAAATAGAATCTAATATATATTTATCGATTGACTCTAAATAAAGAGCATATACATCTTCAAATTTTTGAACTACTGCCTCTTTTTTACCTTGTTCCTCTATTTTGTCACTTTGTATATATGCTTCATATGCTTTTAATGCATTGTTTCTTTTAATTGAAATTAGCATTCCATTTATTCCAATTTTGGTTGGAATTAATAATTTCGTAATGGTATTTGTTATTTTTGAAAAAAATGTCTTATCCTGATATACTCTTAAACTTCTTTCTTCCATAGGTTTCTCCTTTTCAAAATACAATTTTTTCTTTTGTCCCAATGTTTTCTATTACCTCATAAACAACTTCAACTTCTACGCTATCAGTTGTTTCTTCTATATAAATTTTTTCATCTTGTATAGAATTTTTATCCTCTATTTTTTCATCTAATTTTTGTTTAGCTTCTTGCACTCCAATATTTTTTGCTTCTTCTACTGTATATATAACCTCTTGTTCTTCATACTCTTGAAGGCTTTTAGTCTTTATTTCAATAGGTAAATAAAAATCTGAAAATAATTTTATTTTTTTATCCGTTTCTATTGTATCATACTTTTTAAATTTTGAAACCCTTTTTGTTAAAAATATTTCAAAATTATTTATCTTTACGGAATATTTATTTTCCACGTTTCCTGTCATGGCTTTTTTTAGCTGTTTTAAAGGAACTTTCACTTTTTCAGAATACCAAACTTTTGCCTCAACTTCGCCATTTGCATGCACATATCTGTTTCCAGTATACTTTCCTTCAAGCCATCCTTGTATCAATACACTACCCTTTGTAACCATATCTCCCTCTTTTACTACGGGTGTACCATTTTGAGCATTTATTTTTACTATCATTGCATCTTTTGTTGCAATTATATTACAATATTCATCTTCTGGTATAATTTCAGGTTTTTTGTCAGATTCCACTACTTTTACAATTGCATTTGTTCCATTAAGCTCTATTCCTATCCATGCAATATCATCACTTTTTAGTCTGATATCTTGAATTATGCTTGCAGTTTCTAAACCAATTTTACAAGTACCAATTTTAAAATCATTTTCTTCAAGTAAATTTCTTATTTCCTGTGCATCTATATTTTCATTTCCGCTGATTTCAATGTTCCAAATAAAATTTGAAAGTGTAATTATTCCAATTACTATAATCAAAAATAAAGCAAAGAATAACTTTCTTTTTTTGTATTTGTGCAAAAAGAATGGTAATCCCTTTTTCTTTTCGATTTTAACCCTACATTTAGTTTTCTTTGCAATTTCTCTTATTCTTTTAAAATCTCTAATGCTAATATTTACCTTCATAATTGTAGTTTTTGTTCTATGTAAATTCCACAAAAATATTTTTTTCTGCTGGCAAAGATTTATAAATCTTTCTATAAAATACCCTTCTACTTCAATACTTACGTACCCAAATATAATATTTAGCAATATTTTAAAATACATTACTCTTTCTCTCCCTTGTATTTTTTTATAAAAGTAATTTTTATTTAAATCTCTTCTATCTTGAAAATTTACCTTTTTCTAACTTTTCTATTCCTAATGTATATTTCAGTCAAAAACGTGCTATGCTTCATCGCTAATTGCTTCAATATCTATGCTTTCTATTTTTCCTGTTATAAGAAGGTCGTCTGTTGTCATCTCTTGTAAATTCAAATTAAAACCATTGATATTAACTATTCCAATATATGTACTTATTCTAATAAAAAAATCTTGATACTCCAGTATTGCTTTATAATTTTCAATCATCAGTTTTTCAAATCCAAGCATTGTAAATTTGGGCATATTAGTAGATATTTCTTGTGGTATTTCCAAGAACTTTTCCACTTTACTAAAAGTATTGTTTTTTCTGTTTCTTTTTTGTCTCATTAATCTTCCTTTCTATTAACCTTTTGTTTTTAAGCTTTTGTTATATCATTTAATTTCTAATTAATTGTATTTAAAATTTATTTTTATACTTATATAAAAATTTATCTATTACTCTTCACCTTCTCATTTATCTTTTAAACTTATTTAAGCTTCTAAATTCATATCCCATATTTTTTATTTCTTTGATGCACTCATCTAAAATATTGGCATTGTCTTTTGAATTTCCATGAAGTAAAATTACTGCTCCATTATGAACATTATCTAATATTTTGCTTTTACCATATTCTTCTCTGCCTTGCTTATTTTCATCCCAATCATCATAAGCTAAAGACCACATAACTGTTGTATAACCCAAACTATTTGTATATGCTAAAGTTCTTTCACTATATTCACCCTTTGGAGGTCTTATATATTTCATCTCATAACCAAATTTCTCATATATTGCTGTATGTAAATTCATAACTTCTGTTTTTATTGTTTCATTATTTATATCTGGCATTGATTTATGATTAACAGTATGGTTTCCTACAATATGCCCATCATCTATCATTTTCTTAACTAAGTCAGGCTGAGTATTTAAATAATGTGCTGTAATAAAAAATGTAGCTTCTACTTCATTTGCCTTTAAAACAGACAATATTTTATCTGTATAACCCGCTTCATATCCTTCATCAAAAGTCAAATATACATATTTTTCATCCTTATTTCCCATTGCTATTCCATTATACTTTTCCATTAGTCTAAGATTTTGGCTACCTAATTCTGGTTGTTCGTGATTTTTAGCTCTTTTTATTCCCCAGCCAATTTTAGTATTGCTCAAGCTTGTATTTGAACTTACTTGTTTTGATTCTCCTTTAGTATCTAGTCCATTATTAATTTTTTCCCTGTTAGCTTGTATGATTGAAAATGTAAAAACTAATATAAATGTAGCTATCCATATTGCATTTATTATTTTTTTACTCATAATATCCCTCACTTTATAAATAACAAAAATGCTATAAAACATTCCATTTACTTTTTGTATTTAAATTTTATGTATTTAAGTATAAAAAAATAACTATTTATTTTTATAAAATAGCTTGACATTACTTTCAATTTGAATTATATTTATAATACTAACTGGAAAAAATTGGGTAATTTTGTCGGATTTTAATCTGCTGTAAAGGCAGTTTTTTCATCTCATTTTAAAATTATTCATGTATAATTTTTTCATATTTTTACGGAGGATAAATTATGTTAAATTTTGCATTATGTGATGATAATAATAATGTACTTATTAAATTAGAGAAAATGTTAGAATCAATTTTTATAAATAAAAGTTATAATGGTCAAATTGTTTTAAGTACAACTAAACCAGATGAACTTATAAATTATATAAGAGACAATAATGTAAACGTTATTTTCTTAGATATCGATTTAAAATCTAAAGTTTCAGGTCTTGATTTAGCTAATATAATCCGTAAAAAAGATAAAAATATTTATATCATATTTACTACTGGTCATTTAGAATATGGACTTATAGCCTATAAATATAAAACTTTTGATTATCTCCCCAAACCTATCACATTAGAAAGATTAGAAGATACTTTAGTTAGATTGTTTGAAGATATTTCTGGTATGCAATCTAACTTTATTCGTTTAGATAACGATAAAACTATCATTAAACAAAATAGTATTCAATATATAAAAAAAGATGGCATGAAAGTTATTTTTCATACTGATACAAGAGAATATGAAACTTATAGCTCATTTAAAAAAATCTTACCACAATTAACAAATAGTTTTATTCAATGTCATAAATCATACATTGTAAATTTAGATAAAATAACAGATATTAATATAACAAACGGAACTATACTTTTGAATAATAGTATTGATGACAAATGTTATATTGGTCCTAAATATAAAAATCATTTTTTGGAGGTATTTAATAATGGAAATTTCTCAAGTAAATACAACAGCTCTTACAATATCAAATAAACATTTCTTTGAACATATGGACAAGAAATATAAAATAATATTTATTATAAGTGGCATTTTAGGTATTGTTGCTATTATATCTCAAATTTATCTTATTTCATTTTATCATGGCGAATTTCCAATACTTATTTCCATTGTTACAATTATAAGTTTGCTTATCTATTCTTGCATTAATATATATGCTATAAATAGTATTTCAAAGCTTAAAGATACCTCTATCGCATTAAAAGAAGCTAATCTTCATAATCAATCCCTTACTATATTACATGATAGTGTTAGAGGTTTTAAGCACGATTTTCCTAATATAATGCAAGGAATTGGTGGATATATTTCAACTAATAATATGGAAGGTCTTAAGATTTATTATTCTCAGTTATTAAAAGATTGGAATCGCATCAATAACCTAACAGCTCTAAATCCTAAACTATTTAATAATTCTGCAATTTACAATATAATAGCAACTAAATATTATAAAGCTGATAACCTACAAACTGAATTAAATTTAAATATTTTTATTGACTTGGGTGAATTAGAAAAGTATGTTAATATATTTGAATTTACTAGAATTCTTGGTATTTTAATGGATAATGCTATTGAAGCTGCTTCTGAATGTTTAGAAAAAGTTGTCAATGTTTATTTTCGTAAAGAAGAAAAACGCCATAGATTTGTTATGATTGTTGAAAATACTTATGCAAATAAAAATATTGATATAGAAAAAATCTTTCAAAAAGATTTTTCTACTAAATCTAAAAAAACTAATAGTGGACTTGGTTTATGGGAAGTTAGACAAATTTTAAGGAAAAATAATAATATTAATTTATATACCAGTAAAAATGGTAATTATTTTTCACAACAAATTGAAATTTATTATTGATTTTATATATTTTTTGCTACTAAGTCTTATGTGCAAAATTTTTTCTATGAAAAAGTAGAGAAGTCTAAAATGTTAATAAAAAAAGAACAATATAGTTTTAAAATTTATATTGCTCTTTTTTATATATTGTATTTTTGTAATTTTTAAATGCTTATTAAATTGTACTATATATTCTGAATGTCCTCTAGTATTTTCCAGCTTCCTATTTTTTCTGGAATAGATTTAAAAGTCATTTGTTCATTTGATATTGGATGATTTAGTTTTAGCTCATATGCCCAAAGTGCTATCTGCTTTCCATGACCTCTACCTCCATACTTTTGGTCACCATAAATGCTATGATTTCTACTTGAAAGTTGTACTCTTATTTGATGATGCCTTCCAGTATGTAGGTTTATTTTCAAAACAGACAAATCAATTTCTGGGTCATACTTTAAAACTTCATAATCTAAAATAGCAAGCTTACTATTTTTTGTACCCTCTTTTACTACTTTGCTCATATTATTTTTTTCATTTTTTAATAAGTAATCTTCAAGTGTATCTTCGCTTTTTTCCATCTTTCCATTTACAACTGCTAAATAAGTTTTTTCAAAATCTTTCTCTCTTACTTGATTACTAAGCCTTGTAGCTGATTTAGAAGTTTTAGCAAAAACCATTACTCCACCTACTGGTCTATCTAGTCTATGAACTAAGCCTAAATAAACATTTCCCGGCTTATTATATTTTTCTTTTAAATACTGTTTAATTATGCTTAGCATATCAATATCACCTGTTTTATCGCCTTGTGAAGGTATGTTTACAGGCTTTTCAACTACTATAATATGATTATCTTCATAAATTACTTTTAAATTGTTCATTATATATTGCAATATCTCCCTCGTTTTTTGGTTTCATTACTAATTATCGTATCATTTTGTAATTATGCTTGTACATATTTTTAAGGTTCTTTTTATTAATAATTATGTTAGGCTCTCCCAACGCCCATAAATTCCACATGGTAAAACCAATTTTGAATTAGTCATTGGAAGACCTATCTCTCCACTAACCACTTTGCCTTTATAGTTCTTACCAATTGTTAATTTCAAAATATTTTCTAGAACTTTACTAGAAATTCCTGTTGTGTACGAATTTATTAAAAAGAATAATGGATTTTTTGATAATACCTTTGAACAAAGTTCAACTAATTCAGGTAAATTATCTTCAAACTTCCATACCTCGCCATTTGTTCCTCTTCCATAAGATGGAGGATCCATTATAATCGCATCATAAGTATTACCTCTACGTATTTCTCTATTTACAAACTTAAACACATCATCTACTATAAATCTAATTGGATTTTTTTCTAGCCCTGATGCTTGTACATTTTCTTTTGCCCATGTAACCATACCTTTTGAACTATCCACATGGCAAACCTCTGCACCTGCATAACTACAAGCAACTGTTGCACCACCAGTATATGCAAATAAATTTAAAACCTTAATAGGTCTTTTTGCATTTTTTATTTTAGAAATCATCCAATCCCAGTTAACAGCTTGCTCTGGGAAAAGACCAGTATGTTTAAATCCCATAGGTTTTACATTAAAGGTTAAATCTTTATATTGCACTTTCCAACTTTGTGGCAAACTCTTTTTGTACTCCCAGCTTCCGCCACCTTCTTTACTTCTATGGTATGTACCATTTATATTTCTCCATTTTTCTGGAAAGCTTTTCTCTTTCCAAATTATTTGTGGGTCTGGTCTAACTAGAATAACATTTTTCCATCTTTCTAATTTTTCTCCATTTGCCATATCTAATATTTCATAATCTTTCCAATCTTTTGCTATATCCATTTTTATTTTCTGTTAGATATATTTTCTAACAGCCTTTACCATATATATTTAGGTTTTCATGGTTCCTATAACCTTTATTATTGTAGCATAATATTACAATTTTAAACATACTAATCTTTATTGTCATTTAATATTTCTTCTTTCGTTAGTCCTGTTGCTTTTATAATAATATCTATATCAACATTTTGCTCTAATAGTTTTTTAGCTGTTTCTAATTTTGCCTTTTTTTCGCCGTTCTTCTAATCCGTTCTTTCTTTGCATGCTCTTTTAGGCTCATTTCATCCATTTTTCTTAGCATTCTTTGGTCATATAGCCATCTTTCTTCATAGCTCATACTCATTCTTTCTAGTACTTCTGATGCTTCTTTTACTTTTTCATTTTCTTTCTTTGCCATTTCTACTTTTCCCCCTTCTTCTCCACATATAAGCCATAACCACTGTTCTAGTTTAGTTTTTACCCCTGGATTTTTCTTTATAAATTTTGGTAACTCTATGTAATGCACCTCTAAATCTTCTGTTACATATTCATCTTCTTTATCATATTCCATATCTACATATTTTTCTTTCTCATCTTTTTCAAATTTTATTCTTGCTATTGAATGGTATGCATTTCTTTTGAAAAAGTTAAAGTTTAATATGTTTATTGATATCGTTTTTAATGGCTTTTCGTACGCATCTCCTACTTTTAGTTGGTCTGAATACAGTTTTGTTAAATAGCCTATTGACCTTTTGTCTATATTATTTTACCATAGAAATATTTACTTTATCAACATTATTGGTAAAATTTGTTTTCATAGTTTGTTAAATTAGATTTATAATTTATTGAGATAATAATTTTCTAGATTAAAATTTCTTTCACCTTCTTTGCTAATATATTAAATTGCAAGTTTTACAATACTCAATAAGCTTAGCTACTGCCTCCTTTCAAATTATTTTTACTTTTTTTGAATTTCCTTTGGATTTTATTTTAAGAATAAATTTTTAAGATTTTAAATTTAATTTTAATTTTTTTGATTAAATATAGAAAAAATAAAACTTTTTTAATCTAAAGTAATTTTAAATAAAATTTTATATTTTATTGTACGATTGCAATTTATATTATTAAATCATAAAAGCATACAGATTTCAAGAAAAATCGCTTGACAATTTTCTACATTTCTCTACATATATTTTAACATTTATAAAATTTATATATAATATTTTAAAGCAACCAAAAATTGCTTGAATGAATATATTCAAAGCAATTTTATGATATAAGTTTACAAATCTTTAATCTATAAACTCCCTAACACATTAATAAAATTAACTATTAGCACCGCATCTAAAGCTATAAGCAAAGTAGCACTTACTACTGTCATTGTTATAATCTTATGCCTTTTTACCTTTTCTAATGCCTTTTCTAAAAATAAACTTGTCCAATCATTACTAACTTTCTTTTCCCTTCTTGCATCTGCACGAAGGTTTAGCACTAAATCTTTTGCATACTCCATAAAACATCCTCCTAAACATATACTTGTTAAACATTAAATGTAAATTATAAATATAAAACATAATTTAGTTATTATAAATATATGCTAGTATTCTTATTTTATGATAAAAATCGTACACAAAATTGTGTTATATTATGCTATATTTCGGCATTTTATTGTAATTTACTTTATTGTGAGACTTCGTTTTATTGTGACTTCGTTTTATTATGACCTGTCCCTTTTTCCCATTTTTGGGGTATTTGGACCTGGTCCTATTTTCTTTTTGTTCAATCTTCTCCTTTTATACTCTTTGCTAACTTCTCATTTATTCCTTTTATTTTGGTCAATTCTTCTATGCTAGCTTCTTTTATTTTTTGCACACTACCAAACCTTTTTAATAATTCCTTTTTCTTAGCTGGTCCTATTCCAGGAATTTCATCTAACTCAGATTTTGTAATGTCCTTTCCTCTTAGTTTCCTATGGTATCCAATAGCCTTTTCATGCACGCAGTCTTGGAAATAAGTTATAGTGTTCATTAGCCTTTCTGATAAAGGAAGTTCGTTTCTATTTTCATCAATTAAAGCTCTGGTTGAGTGCTTGTCATCCTTAACCATTCCGAAAATTGGTATATCTAAATTATATACATCTATTGCTTCTTTTGCTGCCCTCATTTGAGTTATTCCACCATCTACAAATATAGTATCTGGAAGCTCTCCAAATGCACCTTTTGGGTTATCTATTGAATGCTTTAATCTTCTAATTATAACCTCTTTCATGCACTCTGGGTCATCTTGACCAATTACTGTTTTTATTTTAAAAGTTCTAGATAAGTTCTTTTTAACGGTTCCATCTTGAAGTACACACATTGCTGCAACTACATATTGACCAGAAATATTTGAAATGTCGTAACTTTCTATCTTTCGTGGAAGCTTTTCCATTTTTAAAACTTTTTTAAGTTCGTTTACTACACCGTATTTTTCTTTTTCAGTATTTTCCAAAGTTATTTTAGCATTGTTTTCAGCCATTTCCACAAGCTTTAGCTTCTCTCCCTTTTGTGGAGATTTTATTTCTACTACCCTTCCTATTTTTTCTGATAACGATTTTTCTAGAAGATCCTTATCTTCTATTTCTTCTTTTACCATAATTCTATGAGGAATTATTAGGCTATCTAAATAATATTGTTTTAAAAAGTTAGAAAGAATTTCTTTATCTGTTTCATCTTCTAATCCTTCTAAGAAATAATGCTCTCGACCTACCATTTTGCTATTTCTAATAAAAAATACTTCTATGCAAACTCTTAACTCGTTTCTAGCTAAGCCAATAACATCAATGTCATTTTCAGAAAGGTTAGAAACCTTTTGCCTTTCATAACTTATCTTTTCTATTGCCAATTTTTTATCTCTTAAATATGCTGCCTTTTCAAATTCTAGCTTTTTAGAAGCCTCTTGCATTTCCTTATCTAACTGCTTTATAAGTGCTTCTGTTTTACCTGATAACAAATTTATAATTTGGTTTATTTGCTCTCTATACTCTTCCTCAGAAATATAGTTCATGCAAGGAGCACTACATTTTTTTATATGATAATTAAGACATGGTCTATCCTTAAATTTAAAACTTTTACATTGTCTAATTTTAAACTTAGATTTTATAAAATCCACCATTTCCTTTGCACTACCAGCACTTGCATATGGTCCAAAATACTTTGCTCCATCATTTAAAACTCTTCTTGTTATATATACATCTGGGTATTTTTCTTGAACATTTACTTTTATATATGGGTATGTTTTATCATCTTTCAATAAAACATTAAATTTAGGCATATTTTTCTTTATTAAATTACATTCTAGAATTAGAGCTTCTGATTCATTATCTGTTACAATGTATTCAAAATGGTCTATTAGAGCAACCATGTTTTCTATTCTTTTTGTTTTGTTATTTTTTCTAAAGTATTGCCTTACTCTGTTTTTTAAAGAAATTGCTTTTCCAACATAGATGATTTTATCGTTTTTGTCATGCATTATATATACGCCTGGTTTATCTGGCAACTTTTTTAGCTCTTGCTCTATATCAAACATTCTTCTAAGCCCTCCTTCTTTTATTATTTTAGCATATTATTTTGAATAAGACAATGGGACGGGGTTTTTGTCTTAATGAAAATTGGCATTACTTTACATAATTTCATTTAACTTTTCGATTGATGTTAAAATTGACTTTAATATAAGAAATTTTGATAAAAAATGTCTAATTATTTTATTACCCTAGAAAATTCTAAAGTGAAAAGGTATTGCCTCAAAAACCTTAAGACAAAAACCCCGTCCCATTGTCTTAAAATTTGACACAATTTATTTTTTATAGTAATATAATACTATTAAAAGTTTACAAATTAAATTTACAAGAAAATTATTAAGTTAAGATATATATTTATACAAAAGAATCTTAATATTAAAGTTATTTTCTTTATATTATTAAAAGAAAGGAGAGTAGTTTTTAAATTACAGCGCCTGGACAATTTATTTATAAATGTTTATCAATATTTATGAAGTTTTAAAAAAATTGTTGACGAGGTTAGGGTTTATCGAAAGACTCGGCGGATGGCCCTATGGCACTACATACTGCCATTAAATATTAGGTAAAAAATCATAGTGATATGATATAACAAATCTAATAAGGTATGTTTTAATTTGTATGCTTTCTTAAAATAATTTCTTAGAATGTATAACTTTGTATAGCTTTGTTTAACTTTCTAAAGAAAATTTAGTGTTCTAAAATTAGTTAGAGCATGATTTTAAAGGAGGTATTTTTTTATGTGTGGAATTGTTGGCTATGTTGGTAATAAAAAAGCCACACCGGTTTTAATTAAAGGATTATTAAGTTTAGAATATAGAGGATATGATTCTGCAGGTATTGCAGTTATAGAAGATGGTAAATTACTAGTTATGAAAGATAAAGGTAGAGTTGCTAATTTACAAGAAATTACTGACTCTATTAACCCTGATGCTACCATTGGAATTGCTCATACAAGATGGGCAACTCATGGAAAGCCATCAAGAGAAAATTCACATCCTCATATGGATAATAGTGGAGAGTTTGCAGTTGTACATAATGGTATAATTGAAAACTATCATGAATTAAGAGAATTTTTAACTGAAAAAGGTTATAAATTTTCATCTCAAACAGATACAGAGGTAATTCCTAATTTAATTCATTATTATTATACAAATGGTGTTAAAACTAATACCCCATTTTTAAGTGCAGTAAAGTCTGCAGTAGATGATTTAAGAGGAAGTTACGCTATTGAAGTAGTTTCTAGTCTATATACAGATACTATGATAGTTACTAGAAAGGATAGCCCTCTTGTTATAGGAAAAGGAAATGGTGAAAACTTTGTAGCATCTGATATTCCTGCTATACTTTCATATTCAAAAGATTTTTATTTATTAGATGATAATGAATATGCTGTTTTAACTGCTGATAGTATCAACTTCTTTGATAGTAGCTTGTCAGAGCATAGCAAGCCTATAAAAAATATTGAATGGGATGCAACAGCTGCTGAAAAAAATGGTTTTGAAGATTATATGTTAAAGGAAATATATGAGCAACCAACTGCTATTAGAGAAACTATTGGAGCACATTTCCATTTAGGTGAAAAATGTGATTTCCCTGAAATTGATATTACAGCTGATTATTTAAAAACTATAAATAAAATTTATATTATAGCTTGTGGTACTGCAATGCATGCAGGTTTAGTTGGCAAAAATGCTATTGAAAGGCTTTGCCACATTCCTGTAGAAGTAGACATTGCTTCTGAGTTTCGTTATAGAAACCCTATCATAAATGAAAAAACTTTATGTATTTATGTTAGTCAATCTGGTGAAACTGCAGATACAATAGCTGCCTTAAAATTAGCAAGGTCAAAAGGTGCTAAAACACTTGCAATTTCTAATGTTATAGGAAGTTCAATTACTCGTGAAGCAGATTATACTGTATATACACATGCAGGTCCTGAAATTGCTGTTGCTTCTACAAAAGCTTACACTTCACAAGTTGTATTATTAGTTATACTTGCTATGTATTTTGCAGAATTGTTAGGAACTACTGAGCAAAGCATTTTAGATAATCTAAAAGCTTCAATTTTAGATTTACCTACTGCTATTGAAACTGTATTAGACCAAACCGAACAAGTAAAAGAATTTGCAAACAAAATATATACAGAACATGATATGTATTTCTTAGGAAGAGGAACTGATTACTGTGTTGCTATGGAAGGCTCTTTAAAATTAAAAGAAATTTCTTACATTCACTCAGAAGCATATGCAGCAGGTGAATTAAAACATGGACCTATAGCACTTATTGAAAATGGAATAACTGTAATTGGAATTTTAACAGATCCTGATTTAGTAGAAAAGTCAATTAGCAATTTACAAGAAGTAGTTTCTAGAGGTGCTAAAACTTTTATAATTACTAACCAAAAACTTACAAACACAAGCTTTGATTTTATAATAAATATTCC
Source organism: uncultured Clostridia bacterium (assembly GCA_947632035.1). Lineage (GTDB taxonomy): Bacteria > Bacillota > Clostridia > TANB77 > CAG-508 > CAG-273. The sequence goes on from CANRNR010000001.1 coordinate 52,135, forward strand.
AGAAACTGAGTCTATCATATCACCTATTGTTTCTATTATTCCGCTTCAACTTCTTGCTTATTACATTTCTAAGAACAAAGGATTAGATGTTGATAAACCTAGAAATTTAGCAAAGTCAGTTACTGTTGAGTAACATTTATACCATGTACGCTTTCCAATTTTGTGAGTACTTGGGAAATATGAAAATTTAGAAAAGAAAATTTTATAAAAAAAGACCACCCTATCTTAAATAGATAGAGTGGTTTTGTCTTCTTCATAGACGTTCCATTTAGAGTGCCATAAATAAATGTGTTTAGCATATTTCATACTACTATTGCCTTGTTGCTTCCATACTGTTACCGAACGATGGTATCTTTTGCATCAGGACCTACTCCAATGTACTTGACTGGAATTCCTGTAAAGAATTCAATAAGCTTAATGAATTTCTTTGCATTTTCATCAAGTTCATCGAAATTTGTAACTCCTTCAGTACTCCAACCACCTTTAAGAGTTTCATAAATCGGTTCGCAGTTTTCAAGGTCAACAGGAACATAATTTATGATTTCTTTTCCATTATATTGGTATGCCACACACACTTGAATTTCTTCGAATTTGCCGATGGTGTCTAAGTGGTTTAAGGCTAATGAAGTGCAGCCGTTTATATAGCATGCATCCAATACCATTACCAAATCCAGCCATCCGCATCTTCTCGGGCGATTTGTGGTTGTACCATATTCATGGCCAAGCTCACGTATTCTGTCTCCTACTTCATTCTTCTGTTCAGTAGGGAATGCTCCTTCGCCCACTCTTGAAGTATAGGCTTTCATAGCACCTATTACCTCACTTTGCTTGTTCAAAGGAACTCCTGCACCTGTGCAAGCCCCACTTGCTATTGGATTAGACGAAGTAACATCTGGATATGTACCCCAATCCAAGTCCAAGAAAGTAGATTGTGCACCTTCGAGAACAATGTTTAGGCCCTCTTTCCTTAGAATAGGTTTAGTGTCCTTTACAAACTTTGCAAGGTACTGACCTAACTCAGAATATTCTTCGAAGATTTCATCCACCTCGCTTTCGCAGATGGTATGGCCGGCAGACATAAGATTAGCACTTTCCATCATCAGTATGAAATGGATTTTTTCCTTTAAGGTTTCAGGCTTTCCTACCAAATCACACATGCGAATACCTACTCTTTCGCTTTTGCTTTGATAGCAAGGTCCAATTCCTCTTAAGGTAGTTCCTATTTTCTTGTCACCCCTTTGAGCCTCCTGAATTTTATCCAATTCCACATGAATTGGCAAAATCACATGTGCCCTATTACTGACGACAAGATTATCCTGGGTGATTTTGATTCCTCTCGCCTTTAGCTCTTTTATTTCTTGAGCCAAAACACGAGGATCAACCACAACCCCTGTGCCTATGATTGATAAAACTTTTGGATTGATTATGGAAGCCGGAAGCAAATGAAGTTTATAAGTTTCACCTTCGGAAACAACAGTATGACCTGCATTATTTCCACCGGTGCACCTTATTACAACATCTGCATTTTGCATTGCAAAATGACAAACCCGGCCTTTGCCTTCATCTCCCCATTGTGTTCCAACAATTGTTCTTATCATGTTTCATTTCTCCTTTGTGTAAAAATTTTTGGAACATCTATATAAAACCTTTATACAAAATAATGCATAAAGATATTAAAGAATTACGCATAGAATTATATAATATTTTTATGTTAATTACAAGTATTTTTCTTTATTTGTCCTTATATTTTCTTTATTATCATTGAATTTTTAGTATACAAAAGCAATATTTTTGTGCAAAATATTGCTTTTCAATATGTATTTTATCGTACAAATACATTTAACTTTTCACCTTACGAAGTAAACTCTTTAATCGTTCTATAAAAAAATCTTTAAAATAATTAGCAAAACTGCCCCTGGTATTCCAAGCAAGCCTACTAATACTGATGTACCTACATTAAGTCCTATATGGAAACTAAATGCACTTCCAACTAAGTTTATTATAAAAATAAGTAGCCCACCTAAAAATGAGTTTAATATTAACTTAAAAATTGCTCTAAAAGGAATAGAAAATACCTTTCCTATTACTACAAGTGCAATTATACAACCTAAAATAACAAAAACATTAGAAAAGTCCAAATATTATCACCCTACCCTACAAATTAATTGTAAATATATGATTTTATGCACATATAAACTTTATAGCCTTCATATTTTTTAATTTATAGTAAATACTTATGATAATATTTGGACAAATATTACTTATCCAACTTGATTTTTTCTAAAATAAAGCTCTTCTATCATATTTAGTGAAATCCCATTTTGTCTTGCTTTGTTTACAAGGAAATCCAGCTTGCTCTTTGTTGCTTTTATTTGATACACATAGTAATCAACTAAGCCCGCTTCTGCTGTTTCAAAATTCTTATTTGCTAAGTCTAACTCTCTTTTTGCTTTAATCACACTCATAATTAATTCTATGTTTTTTTCATCTTCTGTTTTCTCTACAAGTAAATCTTCCCTTTCATAATCTCCGTACATATTTCTATCTCCTTTTGCTTATAGTATATAAAGATTTTTTCTTTTTATACTTTTATCTCTTGCTTTTCAATGAATTTTATAAAAATATTTCAAAGATAATAATTCCTAACGACTGTATAACAAACAAATTGAAAATATTTGATGTAAGTAAATTATTTGTTGCCTCTATTACCCCATCTTCTGCTTGTTTTGCTTTTTTATAATGTTTTTGTGCTTCTAAAAATGTAATAAGCTCTGGAATACTTGTAATAAAGCCTAATAATATACCAATTACCCATTGTGGAATTTTAAAATTAATGCACAATGCTTCTAATGTGTCACTTAATAAATTTCCAATTGTATAAAGCAAAATTGCTATAATAACTAGATATACAGTATATTTTATAATGATTTTAATCTTCCCTCTTACCCATTTCGTTTCTTCTTGTATTTCCTCTTCTTGTATAGTTTGCCTTTTTAGATAGAGTTTATGTGAGTTATTGTTTATAACATAAAATGCTAAAAATAATAATATGAAAATTGGCAGAATTTCTACGGAATATTCTATATTAAATATAAACAAAAATGCTGGTATTGCTATTGTAAGTGCCACCATTATTAAATCTATTGTAATTGCTCTGTTAGCTAATACTTTTTGGTTTTTATTTATATATACTGTAAATAAGTACTGTACTAAATTTATTATATTCGAGCTTATTATATTGTATGCACCTGCTGATATAAGACCTGTAAATGATGAAAAACAAACTGTTAAAAGCTCTGGTGTAGATGTTGCGATTCCTGCAACATTTCCTATTGTTTTTGGCTTTAAATTTAAAGCCTCTCCCAGTTTTCTCAAAACAGGTACTAATAAATATTTTGATATTACTACAATTATTCCTGTATAAAATATGAACTTTATAAATGTCCAAATTAAGTTCAAGTTTCTACCTCTTATCTTTATATTTTTTCTTATTCAATCCTAAGTTTTATATTGTTTGTTTATAATTTTCTTTGCAACTTTTATTTTTTCCTATTTTACCCATATATATATATTATATAACAATTTTTATTAAACTTTTAAAATAGTAGAAAATAATATGTTTTGTAGCACCGCGCAGCGTTCAAGCGAAGCGCGTTTGGAGCAACTTTATGTTGCGACAGCAAGGTGCAAAAAACATATTATTTTCTACTAAAATTAAATAAAGCTGTTTATAATAATTGCAAAATTGCTTAATGAAGTGTATAATACTTACATAATAAATTTATGAGGTGAACTTTTATGATAGATATTAAATTTTTAAGAGAAAATCCTGATGTGGTTAGAGAAAATATTAAGAAAAAATTTCAAGACCACAAACTTGTTTTAGTAGATGAAGTATTAGACTTAGATGCTAAAAATCGTGAAGTAAAATTAAAAGGTGATGAATTAAGAAGTAAAAGAAATTCTTTAAGTAGTGAAATTGGAAACTTAATGAAGCAAGGCAAAAAAGAAGAAGCAGAAAATATTAAAGCCCAAGTTCAAGAAATTAATCAAGAATTAGTAGATAACGAAAAATTAGAAGAAGAATATGGGGTGCAAATTGGGGAAAGAATGATGAAAATTCCAAACATTATTCATGAATCTGTTCCAATTGGAAAAGATGATAGTGAAAATGTTGAAATTGAAAAATTTGGAGAACCTACAATTCCTCCTTATGAAATTCCATATCATACAGATATTATGGAAAAATTAGAGGGAATTGATTTAGATAGTGCTCGTAGAGTTGCTGGAAATGGCTTTTATTATTTAATGGGTGATATTGCAAGATTACATTCAGCTGTTATTTCTTATGCAAGAGATTTTATGATAAATAAAGGCTTTACTTACTGTGTGCCACCATTCATGATTCGTAGTAATGTAGTAACTGGTGTTATGAGTTTTGAAGAAATGGATGCTATGATGTACAAAATTGAAGGTGAAGATTTGTATTTAATTGGTACAAGTGAGCATTCTATGATTGGTAAGTTTAAGGAACAACTTTTACCTAAAGATAAGCTTCCATATACTATGACTTCATATTCTCCATGTTTTAGAAAAGAAAAAGGTGCACATGGTATTGAAGAACGTGGTGTTTACCGTATTCATCAATTTGAAAAACAAGAAATGATAGTTGTTTGTGAGCCTGAAGATAGCTGGAATTGGTATGATAAACTATGGTCATACACAGTAGAATTATTTAGAAGTATGGAAATTCCAGTTCGTACTTTAGAATGTTGTAGTGGAGACTTAGCAGATTTAAAGGCTAAGAGCTGTGATGTAGAAGCTTGGAGTCCTAGACAACAAAAATATTTTGAAGTTGGTAGCTGTTCTAACTTAACAGATGCACAAGCAAGACGTCTTGGAATTCGTATTAAAGGCGAAAAAGGAAATTACTATGCACATACTCTAAATAATACAGTAGTTGCCCCACCTCGTATGTTAATTGCATTTTTAGAAAATCATTATCAAGAAGATGGAAGCATTACTATTCCAGAAGTTTTATGGCCATATATGGGTGGTACAAAAATTTTAAAACCAAAAAATAATTAATTTTTAAATTAATTATAAATGAAAATATTATGTTTTTTTCACTCCATCCCTGCTTCGTAACAACTTGTAAATCAAATTTTACTTTGCAAAATTTGATAACAATTTGTAACTCGTTGGTCCCCACAGCCTCGTTACAAAAACATAATATTTTCTTTAATTGGAGGAATTATAATGATAGTTAAAAATTCACAGTTTAAAATTTCTGCAGTAAGCCCTAAACAGTATCCTAATGATAATTTGCCACAAATTGTTCTAGTTGGTAAATCTAATGTTGGTAAATCTTCTTTTATAAATACTTTGGTTAATCGTAAGGGGCTTGCTAGAACTAGTAGTGAGCCAGGAAAAACTAGACAAATTAACTTTTATGATATTGATAATAAATTCTATTTCGTTGATTTACCCGGATATGGATACAGTAAAATGTCTAAGGTTGAACAAGAAAAAGTTGGAAGTTTTATTGAAGAATACCTTTCTTCTAGTAAAAACATTGCTCTTATCGTTTTTCTTATTGATATCAGACATTTACCTACTGAGAATGATAAGCTTATGTATGATTATATTTTTAAGACAAATCTTCCTTGTATAGTAATTGCAAATAAAGCTGATAAAATTGCTGTTACAAAGGTTGATGAAGAGGTTAAAAATTTACAAGAAATTTTAAATCCTTTAAAAGACTTAAAGTTTTTGCCTTTCTCTTCTGAAAGAAAAGTTTATACTGATGAAGTTTGGAAAGCTATTGAAGATATTATTATTTTATAGTATTAAGTGAATTACCTCTTTTATATTAAAAAGTGATTGACTTTTTAGTCAAATCAATGTATAATATGGGAGTATTCCGTTTAGGAATAAATACTTAGAAGGGGGCAGTTTTATGCCGAGAAACAACAGTAGCCTTAACAAAAACCTTGTGGTGCGGTTCGTAGATAACGAACATGCAAAGAATGCATTTCGTGAATTTCGAACGAAATTTCCAAGTTGCCTTCCTAGGTCGAACGACTTAAGTAAGGTTTCTGAGGATAAAGTAATTATTCAGGAAAATTCCATTCGTGGAATATCCCGTAGCAACGCAAGGCAGTTTTTGCTTAATTGCGTTGGTGCAATTCCCGGTTAAAAAATAAACTCTTTAAAAAGGTGATAGCTTAATTGCTATCACCTTCTTTTTCTATTTTAGTAATTGCCTTCAATGCTTTTGGTCTTTCTAATGTTACTATGTGCCCACACCCTAAACATTTTAGTTTAAAGTCAACACCAACTCTAGTTAGTTCCCATAGTTTGCTACCACAAGGATGTTGTTTTTTAGTTCTTACTATATCTCCTACTTGGTATTCCACTAGAAGCACCTCCTAACATTTTATCTTTTATTATCTACTAAAATCTCCTATAAACTTATAACTCTCTTAATTCTCTTCTCCACGCTTTCTTTTCCAAGTACTTGCATAATTTCATAAAGATCTGGTGTGTTTTGTCTTCCTGTTAAAGTTACTCTTAAAACTGTACTAATATCTCCAACATGTCCTGGATATGCTTCTGGATTTTGCTTGTATTCTTTTACTTCTCTTGCATATCCAAGCTCGCCTGCTAAATTCTTCATTTTATCAAACCATGTTTGTTTATCATCATTTATATCAAAATATTTTTCTAGATATAATGATAAAATTTTCTTTATCTCGTTTTTGTCATTTATTTTTGCATATTCAAAATCAGCATCCATTTTGAAGAACTCATCATCATACATATAAATAATTGCATTTTTTACATCAGACCATTTACTTATATCTTTTCTAGGCTTAGCATTTCCTCTTTCTATTCCAAATATTTTAAGTGAATATTCTTTGTCTGATAATAATTTTGCAAGCTCTTTGTCATATCTATCTGCCCATGTACTTACTTCTTCATACATAGCCTCTTTAGTATATTTTGAAATAACATTTTTTGAAACATCCAATAATTTAATAATATCAAAGATTGCTCCACTTACACTCATCTTGTTAATTTCAAATTTGAACTCAGACATATCAGCATCTGGGTTTGCCCTTCTCCAACTTTCAAAATTAGAGTTACCAATATTCATTAAATATTCGCAAACAGCCTGTGCTGGAATTCCTTCTTCATGGTAATAGCTAACTGCAGCTTCTGGATCTTTTCTTTTACTAATCTTTCTCTTTTTACCATCTTCCTCTTTTAAAATAGGTGCATAATGGCAATACTTTGGTGTTTTAAATCCAAGTGCTCTAAATAGCTCTAAATGTAAAGGAATTGAAGATACCCATTCATCTGAACGAATAACATGTGTTACTCTCATTAAATGGTCATCTACTGCGTGTGCAAAGTGATATGTAGGAAGTCCGTCTGCTTTTATTATTACTATATCTTGGTCATTTTCTGGGAAATCAATATTTCCTTTTATAACATCATGGTGTCTTATTTTCTTTTCTTCGTTTCCCATTGATTTAAAACGAATTATATATGGCACACCTGCTTTTATTTTCTCAGCTGCTTCATCTACTGGCAAATTACGATATGTTGCCCAAACACCATAATAACCTGTTCTTATTTTTGCTGCCTCTTGTTTTTTTCTCATTTCTTCTAATTCTTCTGGTGTTGCAAAACAAGGGTATGCTCTTCCCTGCTCTATTAAATATTTAGCAAAAGCTTGATAAATAGGTGCACGATTGCTTTGTTTGTATGGTCCGTAAGAACCCTTTTCCTCTGTTTCATTTATCATTCCTTCATCAAATTCTATACCGAAATCTTTAATTGAATTTACTATTTGTAAAACTCCATCTTCAATTTCTCTTTTTTGGTCAGTATCTTCTATTCTTAATAGAAATACTCCATTGGTCTGTTTTGTAAGCTGTCTATTTATAACACATTGCATAAGCCCACCAACATGCACAAAGCCTGTTGGACTTGGTGCAAATCTTGTTACTATTGCTCCTTCTTCTAGGTTTCTTTCTGGGTATTTTTCCTCATAATATGATATTTCTTTTGCATCTGGAAATATTAAGTCTGCTAATTCTTTATAGTTCATATTTTTTCTCCCTTTCTTTTTATTATTTTAAACTTCCATAATAATAGGTAAAATCATTGGGTTTCTCTTTGTTTTTTCAAAAATATAATCTCTTAATGTATCTTTTACATTTGTTTTAATTGTTGTCCAATCGCGAATGTGGTTTTCTTCACATTTTCTTACTTCTTCACGAATAACCTTTTTAACATCATCCATTAAGTTTTCAGACTCTCTAACATAAACAAATCCTCTTGATATTACATCTGGTCCTGCAACTATTTCTCCTGTACTATCATCCATTGTCATAACAATAATAATTAAACCATCTTGTGATAAATGTTGTCTATCTCTTAGAACTATATTTCCTACATCTCCAACACCTAAACCATCAACTAATACTTTTCCATTTGGTACAGAAGTGGTAATTTTGGCTTCATTTGGATTTAATTCTAGTGTTTTACCATTTCCCATTATAAATATGTTTTTAGGCTCTATTCCCACTTTTTTTGCTGTTTCAGCATGTGCAATAAGTTGTCTGTATTCACCATGAACTGGCATGAAATATTTTGGTTTTGCTAATGTTAAAATTAGTTTTTGTTCTTCTTGGCATGCGTGACCTGATACATGTATATCTTCAAGTGAGCTATAAATAACTTCTGCTCCAATTTTCATTAATTCGTCAATTACTTTAGATACTAATTTTTCATTTCCTGGTATTGGATTTGCTGAAATTATAACCATATCATTTGGTGTGATAGTTACTTTTTTGTGCTCTCCATTTGCCATTCTAGTAAGGGCAGACATTGCTTCTCCTTGGCTACCAGTTGTGATTATTACTAATTGGTCATCACGATAATTTCTAATATTGTCAATGTCGATAAATGTATTTTCGGGTACATCAATATATCCAAATTCTATTGCTGCATTTATCATATTCATCATACTTCTACCACATACAGCAATTTTTCTACCATATTTAATAGAAGAATTTACAATTTGTTGTACACGATGTACATTTGATGCAAAGGTTGCTACTACAATTCTTTTAGTGTTATTTAAGAAAAGTCTGTCAAACACCTCTCCTACTGAACTTTCAGACATTGTAAAACCTTTTCTTTCACTATTTGTACTATCAGAAAGCAATGCTAAAATTCCATCATTACCCAGCTCTGCAATTCTGCCTAAATCTATTACTTTGTCATCAATTGGAGTATAGTCTATTTTAAAGTCGCCTGTGTGAAGCACTACTCCTACTGGTGTATGAATAGCAAGCATTACAGAGTCTGGAATACTATGGTTACTTCTAATAAATTCTACCTTCATATTTCCGAAATTTATGGTTTCGCCTTGATTTACTATGTGTATTTTTGCACTATTTGTTAAATTATGTTCTTCTAATTTGTTGTTTATAAGTGCTACTGTTAGCTTTGTTGCATAAATTGGTATATTTATCTGCTTTAAAATGTATGGTACTGCTCCTATATGGTCTTCGTGACCATGTGTTATTACTAAACCTTTTATTTTTTCTTTGTTTTTTTCCAAATAGGTTATATCTGGAATTACTAGGTCTACACCTAACATATCATCTTCTGGGAATTCCAAACCGCAGTCTACAAGTATTATTTCATTTTCATATTCAAATACTGTAATGTTTTTTCCTATTTCTTCTAATCCACCTAGTGGAATTATTTTTAAATTTGATTTCTTAAATTCAAATTTTTCTTTAGCTTCGTAACCTCTTTTTTCTCTTGAAATTGCATTTCTATCATGACCTGACTTTTTGCTTTCATTTTTCTTTATTGTTGATGTTCTACTTTGTTCTCTAATCTCTTCTTTATTTTTTTCTCTTTTTTGTTCTCTAATCATTTCTTTACTTTGCTCTCTTCTTTGTTCTTTAATATTTTCTTTATTTGTTCTATTTCTATAATTATTTCTTCTTTTTTCAGGTAAATTCTTTTTACCTTGTTTATTCTCTTGTAACATTTCTTTTGTCATTATTCATTATCCTTTCTTCTCTTTTATTTTTAACTTTACTAATTTTTATTGTTTTTAGCTTTATTACTTTTAAACACAAAAAAATAGCTTATATAATACTATAAACTATTTTGAATTTCCTTTATTTAAAAAATATTTACCATTTTTTATTTTTTATGCAAGAAATAAATATGTTTTCTATTTCCGCCCAAACATATTTAAGCTGTTTCTTGCTTATTATTTATATTTTTATATTTCCGCTCAAAATTTTATTTATAATATTATACTTTTATATTTTTATATTTAAAATAATAAATCTCATCTTTACCATAATTGGTAACAACTGCCTTTTATTATACATCTTTTTTGAGCTGTTGTCAAATTTACTTTTGCCTTTAAACCATTATTCTTTAAATTTCTTTAATCTGCTTTTACCTTTAACTATACATTTTTACATTATAGTTGACCCAATAATTCCTGCATCATTTCCTAAACTTGCAAGCTTTATTTCTGGCAATGTATTTTTGTTAAATACATATCTTCTACTATTAAATTCTTCTAATAACATTTTATATAAAATATCTTTAAAATATACAAAGCTTCCACCTAAACAAATTGCTTCAGGCTCTAATAAATCTGTTATATTTGATAAACCTATTATTAAATTATCTATATATTCTTTTAAAATTTTTTGTATTTCTGTTTCTTCTTTTCTTTCTTTTAATAATTCCAAAAGTTCTTTGGCTGTAGTATCCTTATTTAGTCCCATTACATCTATTAAAGAATTTTTTAATCTTTTCATTGAACAATAAGTTTCAAAACATCCTTTTTTTCCGCAGTTACATAGAATTCCATCTTTTTTTATTATCATGTGCCCTATTTCAAATCCTGGGTTTCTTTTTGGTTTTAGCTCTTTTCCTCCTAAAAATACTGCACCACCTATTCCTGTTCCTAAGCACATAAATACAGCATCATCATAATCTTTTAAACTTCCATATTGTTTTTCAGCTAATCCTGCACATTTTGCATCATTGTTTATTTGTATTTTTCCATTAAACTCTTTTTGTATTATTTTAGTAATATCAAATTCATCTATGCCAAGATTTACTAGGCTTGTAAGCTTTCCATCTTTCGGTGTGCCAGGGCTTGCAATTCCTATTAATTCTATTTCATGTTCTTTTGATATTTTTTTAATAACTTGCAAAATATAATTCTCTATAAACTCATTTAAATTATCACTTTTATTATTTCCATTTATATCTGTTTCATATTTTTCTACAATATTTTCATCTTTGTCTATTAAACCTATTCCTATATGACTTCCACCTATATCAATTCCTATTTTCATTTTTGTTATAGTTAATATATAAAATTAACTAATCTCCTTTCTTTCTATTTTTAAATTGCAGTTTACAAGCTTAACTTTAAATTACTCTTTACACCCTTAATTTTATATTAACAAAAGTTAACATTTATAAGTACTTTAAATTATATTAGACATTATACAACATATTTTATAAATAAAAAAGTAGAAGTTTACCAAAAGTTTTTCCTTTGTAATAACTTCTACTTTTTTATTTAAGAAATCTATCTAAATTGTTGATTTTAATGAGTCAAGTAACCAGTTACCCATATATAATTGGATACATGGTACAAGTACAACAACTACTAAGAAGATTAACAATATTCCAACGAAGAAATATGATATTTCTGGTAATACTTTCATAATCTTTTGTAAGCTGTTTTGTATATCTATATCCATATAATCTAACAATTTTTGCATCATTTCTGTTAAGTCTGTTTGCATACCTATTTTTAACATTTCTATTTCCATTGAAGAACACAATCCTGATTTTTCAAATGGTTCTATCCATGAACTACCAACTAACAAATTATTAATTGATGTTTCAATTATGGACAGCATAACGTAATTTTTTACAACAGTTTTACTAACCTCTAAGGCATCTTGTATTCTCATTCCATTTTGTAAATTAAGTAACATTGCTCTCATAAATCTTGAGAAATCAATTCCAAAAACTAATTTACCAAATACTGGTGCTTTATATTTGAAATAATGCCAATTATATCTTCCCTTTGGTGTGAAAATATATCCTACTATTGCACCTACTATTAATGCAATAATTCCTACAGGTATGTACCAGTAAAGCATTAAATTATCTAAGAAATCCATAAACCACAATGTTATGTCTGGAAGTTTCGCACCACTACCACCCATTTGAGCAAATACATCTTCAATAGATGGTAATACGAATACTGTTCCAACAATAAGTAATACTAATATTGCGACAAATTGACCTATATTTGGAATTAAAATGCTCTTTATCTTTCTATTTCTGGTTGTGGTTTCATCCAAATACCTTACTGCTTGTTCTAATGAGGTTGTAAGAGAACCAGAAAGTTCACCTACTCTTATCATGTTTATGTATATATATGAGAATATGTTAGAATAATATTCCATTGTAGTATACATATATTCTCCATTTTCTACTCCCGCCAAGATATCCTCCAGAACTCCTCTAAAAGAAATGTTATCAGTACTATTTATTATAGTGCTTAAAGCATGAATGTTATTGAATCCTGCTTTTTTTAGTAAGTAAAAATTTTGTGTAAATATGATTACATCTCTTGTTGTTATTGATTGTCCTATTGATAATGACATATTAAGTTTTTCTCTAAATGTTGGAGAAGAACTTTCTTTACCTTGTAATATGTTAGCTGAGTTTGCTGTTTTCATTATTTCTTCTATATTGATAATGTTTCTTTTAGTTGCTTTTGGTTTTCTACTTTTATAGCTTAGCTGAACTACTTCTATTGGCATTAAGCCATTTCCTTTTAGCCTTTTGATCAAATTGTTTTTGCTTGACTCTTCTACTTTGTTTCTTACAATTTGTCCTTGTTCAGTTACAGCTCTGTACATATATTCTGGCATTAAAGTTTAACCTCCTTTTGAAATATTTTTATTCTACAATTTTATAAGCTTTGTTTATCTGCATTTTCCTTTTTAATTTTTAATTGCATAATTGTTCTATTTAAAATTTCAATATTCTTTTCTTCTATTTGAGCTTTAGCTTGGTCTAAAGTTATTCTATCATCTACAAATAATTGTGCTAAAGAATTTATTAAACCAACACTACCTTTTTCAGATGCACTTTGAATTGCATCTTCTATTTCTGAAACACTAATTTTGTCTTTACGAATTATTCCTGCTACTATGTTATCTACTACCATTACTTCTGGTACTAAAACAAGTGAGCCATCTTTTCCTTTTAATAATCTTTGTGAAATTACTAATTTTAATAATGAGGCAATTAAGTATTTAATTGTTTGTTGATCACGTAAATCATAGAAGTTTATCATTCTGTCGATAGTTTCTGCACAAGATTTCGTATGTAATGTTCCTATTACTAGGTGTCCAGCTTCTGCTGTTTCGATTGCTGCCTCCATTGTTTCTCTATCACGAATCTCTCCTACTACTAGGATGTCACAGTCCTCTCTTAAACAGTTTATAACACCATCACTATAAGTTAAGCAGTCTCTTCCTACACCTATTTCTTTTTGTACAATAACTGATTTTTTACATTCATGTTTGTACTCTACTGGGCTTTCTAGTGTTAATATCTTTTTATTATGATTTTCATTTATATAATTTATTAATGCATTAAGTGTAGTTGTTTTACCAGAGTTAGTTTTTCCTGTTACTAGTATTAATCCTTGTGGCTGTGAAGTCATTCTTCTAACAATATCAGGAACTCCTAAATCTTCATATTTTGGTAGGGTTTTCTTAATAAGTCTTAGTACAACTACTGGTGATTCATTTGCCATTGAAATATTAACCCTTAGTCTTAAATCTCCAAATGCATAAGAAGAATCTAATTTTTTATTTTGCTTGAAAAGGTTATCCTTTTCAACATTTCCTCCAACGAAATGATCATAAATGTCTATCATATCTTCTTCTGTTAATACATCACAATCTTCAATTTCAATTAATTCTCTCTTTATTCTTAAAACTGGTTTTATCTTACAGATAAGGTGAATATCTGAGGCATCTCTTTCTACGGCCTCACTTAATATTTTTTCTATATTTACCATGATTTCCTCCTATGTATATTAAAAAATAGCTAATTTGTTATTAATTTCTTCTAATGTAGTAATTCCTGCTAATACTTTATTTATTCCATCTACTATTAATGGTCTGTAACTAGTTTCTAATGCTTTTCTTCTAATTTCAAGGCTTGATGCATCTTTTGAAATTAAATCTTTTATTTCTTCATCTACATTTAGTATTTCAAAAATACCTATTCTCTCTAAGTATCCGCTTTGATTGCACTCTTTACATCCTACTGCTTGATAAGTTTTCTTTCCTTCTAGGTCAAATTTCACATTGTATTTTTCACCTATTTTTTGAATAATTTCTTTTTCTTTCTCTGTAAAATCTCTTTCTATTGAACAATGTGGACAAATTCTTCTTACTAACCTCTGTGATACTGATGTTGCTAAAATACTAGCTATATCATAATTAGATATTCCCATTTTTCTAAGTCTTGTAATAACCTCTATGCTATCAATTGTATGTATTGTAGATAAAACATAGTGACCAGTCTGACCTGCTTGCATTGCTATTTCTGCTGTTTCATTATCACGAATTTCTCCTACTAGAATAATATCTGGGTCCTGTCTTAAAACAGTTCTTAAAGAATCTGAGAATCCAGTTTTTGAATCAATTTCAATCTGGTTTAATCCGTCTATTCTAATTTCAACAGGGTCCTCAATGGTTGTTACATTTATTTTTGGATCATTTAAATAATCTATTATACTGTATAGAGTGGTTGTTTTACCTTCTCCAGTTGGAGCTGCTATTACTGTAATAGAGTTTCTTTTATTAAAACTTCTCTTAAGTAAATTTTCATCATTTGGAAATCCTAATTCAAATATATTACGAATATTTCCATTCTTCTTTAATAATCTTAATACGAATTTTTCTCCATAAACATTTTTTTGTGAAGATACACGAATGTTGTAATCTGGATATAACAAAATTCTACCATCTTGAGACTCTTGTTTTTCCTGATGCATATTAGAAATTGCTTTTAATCTTCCTATAAGTTGTGCTTGTTTTTCTTTACTAACTTCTACTGCTGTAATAAGTCCACCATCTATTCTGTACCTAACTCTTACAGTTTCCTCCAATGGTTCAATGTGAATATCACTTGCTCTTTTTTCCATTCCAGTTTTTATTATACTATCTACTAATCCTGAAATATCCGCATTTGCATTTATATTTTCAGAAGCAATTCCTTCCAAACTGTCTATTATTTTTTCTATATTACTTTCAAATGTAATATACTTGTCCATTACTAAACCTTTATTTAGTAATAAAAGTCTTACTTTTTCTACAGACCTCCTATTAGTTGTATCTGCAAAACAAACTTTAATTCTTCCTGCTGATATTTCAAAAGGAACTACTTTATTTTCCTTCATAATATCTAATGAGATATAATCTAGTACATCAATTTTAACATCACTTTGTGTTAAGTAAACTGCTTTTTCTTCTAGTATCTCTCCTATTGCATCAATTAAAGTTTTTGAATCGCATAAGCCTAAAATATCAATTATATCACCTAATCTTTTTCTTGGATTTGATCTTTGATACTCAATGGCTTGCTGTATATCAGCTTCTGATACAATTCCTCTTTTTACGAGTTCTATTCCTATTGGTTGTCTTCTATCCATTTGTTTTCTCCTTTCATTTATCTTTTGTTATATATTCATTATACAACATTTTTTTTTAAATTTATACAATTTTAGGCATTTGGCATAACTTACCAGTATCTTAGTACATATTCTATAATTTGTGCAAAGCTATCACCTAAATAAATATTAACTGTAATTAGTTTTTTCTCCTTAGTATCTTCTATTTTATAAGTTCCTACATTAAATGAAAAACTCGTTACATTTTTAGTAATTTTTGTATCATTCCTATAAATTGCTTTTTCCTCTTCATTATAAACATATTCTGTACCATCTTCAAATGTAATTTTATTTTCTCCTACGGTAACATCACTATTTTGTTTTACATCATTTATAAAAAACATATTAAATTTATTAAATTCAGTAATATTAGTATCTTGTTGTTTTATGTCATATATATTATTTAGGAAAAAAGAAGTAACTAATCCTACCATAGAAATTATAACTGTACTTATTCCAACATATATTACTAATGAAGTTAAAGTAATACCTTTTTGTGATTTCATAAGTTCTCTCCTTATTTTTCTTTTACTTTAATTCTATTAAATTTCAATTCACTTTCAGTATCACCAGTTAGGTATTTTATTGATAGTGTTACCTTTCTTACATAATCTTTATTATACCATTCAGGTGTATACTTTTGTATATCAAGAGTAACATTAAATTTATCTGGTATGCTAAAATCCTCTTTCATTTTATTTATTAATTTAAATTTGTTTGATTCAGTTACTTCATCAAAAGAAATTTTATCTATATACTCTAACATTTTGATTCCATAAATTGTTGCTATAGAATCAATTTGTGTATCTGCTTGCATTCTATATACTGATATATACATTCCTGCAATTACGCCTATAAATATCATTAGTATCATAATAGCAAATACTAAGTCTTGTATAGTAAAACCTCTATTCGATTTTAATTGGTCTTTTATTTTATTCATGCTTTTCTCCTACACTATCACATAATATTTAACTGAAAATATAATAATTAGCTATAATAAAACATATTATATTAGTAATACATAAATAATATCCAATTGGAATTTTTCTATTTTTAATTTCTTTAAATTTGTCAGACTTTTCTACTTTGTTTAGTTTTTTAATTTTTGAAGATATTTTTTTAATAATTAATTCAATCGCTATTATAAGCATGGTAAATGTTATGCTTAAAATTGTAATTGTTTCTCCTGAAAAGCAAACAAGTAACATACATAATAGCAATATTTCAATTGGATAACTATTTTTTATCTTCTTTCTTAGAACGACAGTATCAATTAAAAGAAGTGCTACTATTATTGCTAAATATATAACATATCTATATATATTAGAATCCTTAGCTACTATATATAGATAAATTATATATAGAGTTTCTATTATATACCCAAATAATAATACTGACTTTTCAACATATCCTTTTTCTTTTTCAATTCCTGCTATTATAAATAAAGTAGCAAAATAAAGTAAACCACAAATAAAGTATATAGCTACATCTAATGTAACTTTAAAAATACTTAATTTTATAGAAATTGCAAATAAAACAAATGCCAATCCAGATAGTAGTTCAAGTAGCAAGTATCTTGGTCTTATTTTTTGCTTACAATATCTACATTTACCTCCTAAGAATATATAACTTAAGATAGGAATTAAATCAAAAAATGATAATTTATGATTGCAATTTGGGCAAAAAGATTGCTCATGTGTAATATCTTTTTTTAATGGAATACGATAAACTGCCAAAGTAAAAAAGCTACCAAATAATGTACCTATGATAAAAATTATAGTATATAAAAAAATGTCCATTTTTTGCTCCTTTCTTTTCTACTTTTTTGCTTTCTGCTAATTTTTCTATCGTTTCCGTTATTTATTATTACTTTTTAATTTTTTTAAAGCTTATGCTAATTTTACTGTTTTATAAAAGTTTAGGCATATATATCCTTATATATGCCCTCCTTTTATTTTTTCAAACGTATTAGTCTTTACTATAGTAAAAATTATACTATTATTCTCCTGATTCTGCTGGAACAACTGCATCTGTCTTTTCTACTTTTGTTACTACTGAATTTGAAATAGTAATTTTAAATATAGTACCATCTGTGTCTGTTACAGTAAATTCTGCAGTTGGAATACTAAGTCCCTTGTTATTTGCTTTATCCTCATTACCTACTACAGAAGCTTTTGATGCTACTGTCATGCCTGGGAAGAATGGAGTTAATTCTGCTTTGCTAAATGTTATACTACCTGTTTGGCTAGATGAATAATATTTTGCTATCATAGCTGGATATATTTGACCAGCTAAATCGCTTATTTCTCCAGCTCTTTGATTAATTTTGGCTTCTTGAGCTGAAGCAAAGATACCTCCATCACTTAACACAAATCCAACTGTAATACCTGCTAAGATTAATAATACTACGATTGTAACTACTAATGCAATTAAAGTAATACCACTTTGTGTATTTTGGTTTTTCATGAGTTTTTCTCCTTTCTCTTTAATTTTTTGTATATATTTATTTAAATAAATATATACAAAATTATTTTAAATGTGTATCGTAGAATGTTCCGTTTGAATTATCATCTGAAGGTTTATCATATATATACCTGTCTTTTAACTTTTTCAAACGTATTAATATTTATATAGCAAAATTTTTTATGTTAAATCTGCTGCTGGTGGTATTGTTTCTCCAGGTTTATATACCGATGCTACAGAATCTTTTAAAATTACAGTAAACGCTTCATCATAACCATCCGGTTTTACAGTAAATTTACCATTAACTTTGACCGATTCATCGGTACCTTTTGTTGTCGTTAATGTTTTAGTTTCTGTTACTTCCCATGTTGTTGGGAAAAATTTTGTTAAGCCTTCGCCAGTTAGTGTAGTTTTAGTAGCGTCAGCATAATAATTTGTAAACATAACTGGATATATTTGAGAAACTATATCTTTTATTTCTCCAGCTGTTTGATCAACCTTTGCATCTTGAGCTGATTGGAAGATACCTCCATCGCTTAATACAAATCCAACTGTAATACCTGCTAAGATTAATAATACTACGATTGTAACTACTAATGCAATTAAAGTAATACCACTTTGTGTGTTTTTGTTTTTCATGAGTTTTTTCTCCTTTCTCTTTAGATTTTTTTGTATATATTTATTTAATTTATAAATATAACCTAAATTATTTTAAACCTGTATTGTAAAACGTTCCTGTTGAGTTATTATCTGAAGGTTTATCAGTATTGTTATTATTTGTATTACTGCTACTTCCTGAGCCACCGTTATTTCCTGTGCTTCCTACATTATTTGTAACTGCATTTTCTGAATTTTCAACTGTTGGGCTTGCTGCAAATGGATTTTCTTTTCCTGCAATATAGCTATTTTGTTGTTTATATAAATTTAAGTCTTTTCCAGTAATTGTATATGTTATATTTTGTTGTTCGCTTTCTGTAATTTCTTCATCTATTTCAGCTTTAACATCTTCTGGTGTTGTGTATGGGCTCATTGGGTTTGGAATTGCTTTATTTGTAGGAATATATTCATAGAATACTACCCCTAAAATCAAAACAATTGCTATACAAAGTAATAACATTATAAAAAATTCTTTAATAATTGACTTAGCCATTATTTTACTCCTTTATTTTTTATTTTGCTATTAGTTTTCTGTGTTTTCAGCATTTTCTGTATTTAGAGTATTTTCTGAACCTGTATTGGTTGTTGTATTTGTCTCTTGTGCATTTTCTTGTTGTGCTGTGGCTGGTTCTTCAGGTGAATCATCATCTTCTTCATGTTCTATTGGTTCAACTTCTGGGTCTTCTTCATCTTCAACAATTTCTTGTTTCATTCTAACATTTCTTACTGTAAATGTTGCTCTTACATTATCATCACCATTTGGTTCCATTTTAAATGCATAAATTCTAAACCCTAAGTATGCATCAGCTTCAATTGCCTCAATAAAATCTTTAATTGGAATGTAATTTCCTATTACTGTAAAAGATATATTTTTTAAACTTGGATCTGATTGAGTAATTGTTTTTGGTGAATATGTTAAGTTTACTCCATAAAGTGAACTATAATTTCCTAATTTCGCCATTAAGAATTCTGATGTATATTCTTCTGTTTGGCTTGCTCCTTTTATTTCACCTACTGTACTAACTTGTGCTAAATCTAGGTATTCTCTTTTTGCATTTAAGAGTTTTGTTATATTGCCCTCTAATTCAGTAGCTTTTGTTTGATATGTGCTATGCATTAATAATTCTGTTTGAGATATTTCTGATGATAAATTTTCATTTGCTTCACTTATTTGTTTTACACTTAAAATTTTAAAGTTTCCTATGCTAATACCTCTAAAAATAACAAAGAATGCCAAGACACATAGCAAAACAATTACAACACAAATTAAGATTTTTTTCATGGTAAATCTCCTTCTATTCTAATTTTTATCAAATCGCCTTGCTTTTCTCCATCATTTGATATTACAGTATCTGGATTTAAGATGCCTTGTGTCTTTAATACTACTTTGAAGTATCCTAGTTGTTCGTATTTTTCAGATTGTGCTTCTATTACCATATGTTTTCCTGCTGTGTTATTAATAGAGATTAATTGTACTCCTCTTGGAATACTTGCTCTAACTTGTGATAAGAAATTTGGAATAACCTTTTTATTTTTATTGTTAGCCTCTAATTCACTTCTTGCATCTTCCAAATTTTGTTTTAGTTCTATATATTGCTCTGTTTTAGCGTTTGCTCTGTCTATATCATCTGATATAGCTTGTATTTGCTTTGTAGTATCTTCTTTAACCTCTGCTATTTCTGTCATTTTTGTTTCTATTCCATTATTAAGGAATATAACAAATCCAGAATAAATTATGGTTAAAAGTAAAATCCCTCCTGCTAATCTGCAAAGACTTAATTCAACTTTATCTAAATTTCCTTTTAAATCAAAATTAATTTTAAGAGATTTTTTCTCGCCTTTATTTTCGCCTTCACCTTTTTGGAATTTAGCTAAAAATTCATTTAAATCATCTTTTAAAGTTCTGTTTTTAAAATTTATACTTTTTATTCCATAGTCTAAACCTTGTGTTGCTAATGCGATAGCTGAATTTGCTTCTATATAATCTTTAATATTAATTTTTACACTATCTTTAATAAAAAATGGCTTTAATATTTCGCATCTTTCAGTTTTAAAGAATTCTTGGAAATATAAGTCAATATTATTTATAACTGATAATGTACCTGTTAAGAATATCTTATCAATTTTTAATGTATCTTGTCCTATAATTTCTTGTGTTTTATTAGCTATTTTATACAAAACAGGCATAATGTCATCTAAATATACATTTTCTTCTTCTTGTAAATCATTAGATTCCATTGTATAAATAGTACTGTTTTTGCATATTTCATAAGCTTTTGAATAAGAATTTTCTTTTGCAGCAATACTATCTAATACTGTACGTGAGCCTTCTTCAATTTTTTCTACTGCATAAACTTTTCTATCAGTAATAAAAGTTAAAGTTGTAACTTCTTCCATATTTATGATTAACACATTTTCTTTTGGCTCTAAATTAGCAATATTACAAATTCCAACGCCTATTGGTGAAATTGTTGACACATTATAGTCAGCAAAATGATGTTGCAAAGTATTTATTTCATTCTTTTTTGCAGAAATATGGACAACTTTAACTTTGTCTTTATTATCTAAATCATTTACTAATATATATCTTGTTTCTTCTGTATTTTTGTTAAGTCCTTTTTCTGAACAATATGTTTCAAATTCCGTTTGTATTGCTTTTTTCAAATCTGTTTTATTTAATAGGCTAAACATATAGAAATATTGATAAGATTCTTCCGACAAATTTATACTAATTGGTGTTTTAAAACTATATGTGTCAGACACTACTTGTTTAATGGCATCACCTATTTTGTCATAGAATTTTATTCCAAATGAGTCAACCGTTAAGTTGTCATGATCTTTTGAAATTTTAGCATATTTAATAATATTTGGTTCTACATATATTCCTAAACAGCTGTCCATTTATTTTCTCCTTTGTTTAAATTTTTCTCTTATTATGTTTTACAAAATGCAACAAAAAATACTTGGTTTTTTTTACATTTTTTTGCCTATTAATATATATTCTTTAATTATTTTATCGTTTTTTCTTCATAAGTCAAGATACATGTCGCATATTTAATATAAACGTAATAAACTTGTAATATAATTGTAATATTGTTTTAAAATTATTTAAAATAATGCGACTTTTTTTAATTTTTACGTTTATTTTATTACTATATTTGTACATTAAAATACACCTCTAAATGTTAGATACTTTTTCTAACATCTAAGGTGCATTTCATTTATACTATTTTTTATACTTTGAAATTTAATAATTCTTTTTTAGGTATTCATTTTAAGTTAGTTTTAAATTTTTTTTGTAGTTTTATTATAATCTTATTATTACAAGTGCAATTATAATTAATCCAAATATCACTCTATAAATGGCAAACCACTTGAAGCTTCCCTTTTTTAGATAATTTAGTAAGAATTTTATAACAAATATTCCCACCATGAAACTTGCAATAATTCCAATGAAAAATGGAATACTAAATACAAAATCTTTTATTTTAAAGATTGTAGCCGCAAGTACTATTGGAGCTGATAACATAAAAGAATATTTTGCTGCAGATTCCCTTTTTACTCCCATAAGTCTTCCTGTTGTCATTGTAACTCCTGAACGAGAAACTCCTGGTATGAATGCTAAGGCTTGTGATAAACCAATTAAAAAGGTTTGTTTTAAGGTCATATGTTCATAATCTGTTACGGATTTAGACCTTTTATCGACTATGTATAAAACAATTCCCATTACAATAAGTGCAATTGCAATAATAAGTGGTTTTGTAAGTTCATCTTCTAAGAATTTATCTAATATAAAACCTATTATTCCTCCTGGAATAGTTGCTAAAACAATGTACCAAAACATTCTTCCTTCTGTTGTTTTTTCTTTTTTTATTACTTGATTAAAACCTCCTTTTATTAGTTTTAACCAATCCTTGAAGAAATATATTCCGATTGCTAATAGTGTACCAAAATGAAGTGCTACATCAAATCCTGAAAATGCTGTTACAAAATCAGGATTGTTAATCCATCCAAACATCCATGGTATTATATTTAAGTGGGCAGAACTAGAAATTGGAAGTAGTTCTGTTAAACCTTGTATTATTCCTAAAATAAGTGATTGATATATTTCCATTTTTAAACTCCTTTATTTATATATTTTAACTACTATATAGTTATATTAATTTTAATTTTAATTTTAATTTATATTTATATTATTATTTATTTTATTATTTCAAAATATTTTATATTCCAAATATTTTGTATTATCAAATATTTTATATTCTCAAATATTTTATATTCTCAAACTTATCCATAAATTCGCTCAAAATTTTATTGTTCTTTTTGTTTTTCTTCATAGCCAGCTTGTTTTTCTTGCATTTCTTTTGTCTTTAATAAGTCTTCTCTACTTAGTGATTCCATCAAAATACAAGTTCTTGCTAAATGCTTATTTACTTTTCTTTCCCTCTTAGAGATTTTAGCTTTTTTATCATTTTCCTTATTTGACTTATTCTTCTTGTTTCGTTTTTCATCTATATTTAACCTATTTATGCTTTCTTCATTTTGCCTGTTTATTTTTTCTTCCGCTTCTTCTATTTTCTCTATTTCTTCCACTTTTTCTTCAATCGCCTTTTGTGGTGGTTCTACTTTTTCTCTAATAGGCATAAATATAGGATCTTTTTTCATAAGGTCATAAACTTTAGAATCCAGTTGTACAGCTACATTCATATAGTTCTTAGCTTTATCTTCATCGCCTTTTAATAAAGCAATTTGTGAAAGATAATAATATGAACCTACTTCTAATTCATTCTTTTTCATAGATTCTCTAAAATATTTTTCTGCTTCATCTAAGTCACCATACATTAAAGCTATTTGACCTAAGTTTAGTTTTGCATTATACGCCATAGAGTTTATCTCTGCTGCCTTTTCATAAAATTCTTTTGCATGTTGAAAATCATTTATTAAAGTATATGCCATTGCTACATTATAATACAAATCATAACTACCAGGATGATAACGAAGTGCTGACATACACACCGAAATTGCCTCTTTATATTTTTCTTGTTCAAAGTAAATGTCACAAAGTAAATTTATGCATTTTTCCTCTCCAGGATTTTGTCTCATAATATCTTGAATAATTGATTCTGCTTCTTCATTTTGTTTATCTTTATTTAATACAACTGCTAATTTATAATAAGTTTCCATATCTTTTCTATTTAAATCAACAGCTTTTCTATAGGCACTAATAGAAGCATCATAGTTTCCTTCTTTTTCATATATTGCACCTAGCAATTTATTTATTCTATAGCTATTCTTGTTCTTGTCTAAATATTTAAGTACTATACTTTTAGCTGCTTCATGGTTTCCTGCTTTTTCAAAAATGTTAGCTAATGCCATGCAATACAACTCGCCAAAATTTACGTTTTTAAATTTTTCCATTAGAATAAGTAATAGTGGTAATATAATTGAAAATAAATACATTATTATTCTAATAAATAAAGCAAGTGGTTTTGACAAAAGTAATTCTATAAAATTTATCGCTATTCCAATAAATTCTATTCCTAAAACTACAATATAACTAGTGTCATTTTTTTTAATTAACTTAAGAAAAGTTACAGTAAATAGCGCAATTGCTACCACATTAAAAATTATTTTTTCAATCATATTTCGCCTTTCTAAATTTATTTTACTATTATATGATTATATTTTTTCAAAACTTGTGCTACATTTTGCATATTAGCAAAATTTTTCTTTATATTGTCTTAAGCATTTTTCAATTATTTCTTCTGCTTCTTTTCTACCTAGCATTTTATCAACTGATGTTTGTTTTCCTTCTAACTGCTTATATACTTCAAAAAAGTGTTTAATTTCTAGTGAAATTTGATTTGGTACTTCTGAAATATCTTGATATTCATTTAAAAATGGGTCTTTCTTGCATATTGCAATAATTTTTTCATCATATTCATCATTATCTGTCATTGTTAATACTCCAATTGGATAGCATTCTACTAAAGTTAGAGGCACTATTTCCTCCTGGCATAGCACTAGTACATCTAATGGGTCGTGGTCATCTGCATATGTTCTTGGAATAAATCCATAATTTGCAGGGTAATGTGTTGATGTATATAAAACTCTATCTAATCTTAACATTCCTGTTTCTTTATCTAATTCATATTTATTTCTTCCATTTTTACTAATTTCAATAACTGAAACAAAATCATCTTTTTGTATTCTTTCTTCTCGTATATCATGCCAAATGTTCATTTTTTAGTCCTCCTATTTGTTACATTCATTATATCTATTTTATAGTTTTATATATTTTAACACTTTGTATAAATTGAAGTCAATCAATTTTTTATGTATTATATAATTTATCTATTTTTATATTATCAATGTGTAATTAATTACACAATACTTAATTTATAAATTCTTTTTATTGTATAAATCACTCATATTTATTGCTAATTGATGATATTTTGTGATAAAATAATGTAAAATTAAAGTATTAAAAATTAATTTACCTTACGAAAAATAATTTATAGGAGATTAATTAAAAATGGGAATTATTTTTGCACAAATTAGTGGACTTTTAGCTTCTATTTCTAGTATGGCTTCAGTTCATCAAAATACAAAAATTAAAATGTTAGGTTTTCAAATACTATCTAACTTTTTATTTGTTGTGCAATATATTTTTCTAGGAGCCTTAGCTGGTGCTAGCGTTTATCTTCTATCAATATTTAGATGTTATGTATTTTATCAATATGAAAAATTAGAAAAGAAAAAATCACTTTTAGTATTAATGATTTTCATTATAATAACCATTTTTTCTGGCACGCTTTGTTATCAAGATATATTTAGTATAATACCTATTATAACAGCTGTTCTATACACTTATGCTGTATGGCAAAACAATTTAAAAATATTTAGAATAATTGCTTTTATAGTTCCGGTTGCAATTTCAATATATGATTTTTATGTAGGAGCTTATGTTGGAGCACTATCTGCAGTAATAGAGGCTGTATCTTCATTTACGGCTATTATTAGATTTGATATTATTAAAAATAAAATTTGCAATATGAATAAAGAATTAAATACAAATATAAATAACCCTTAATTTTTGTTGTAACTTTTATAATATTAATTTACGCAATATAAAATATATATATAATTTTAAATTATTGAAATATTAAAATGTGGAAGTCTTAAGGGATATTAAGGTGTGAAGTTTAAAGTGTAAAAGTCTTAAGAGATTGTAAGATTGCTCATAATGTGGTATAATAATAGTATGTATTGGCAAACACCATACAATATAATTTTTGGGAGGAATCACATCATGGCAGACAACATCAAAGAGGACTACAACTCCAAGAGGATTGATGCAATCCTTAACATTCTCACCGGCAAAGATTTTTATATCCACAAGCCAAATGAAAGCTGTATAAGAGCAGTTCTTATGAGCTTTAATTTACCTAAGTGGGTTGAAAATGCAGGGTTTCCTGTAGATTTCGATGGTGAGCAATGGAAACTCTCAAGAGATGGAAAAATTTATACAGGCATACTCGGTAAAGCACTTTGGTGCGAATCCGGAGAAGGCAATATAAATATTCTTTCTCTTACAGGGAATGCAACCGCTGAATACATCGTAACTATCGATGGCGAGAATGTAGCCACTCTTAGCGATTTAATTCCAGCCAAAACCCTAACCTAAGATTCCATTAATCTAATTTGGTTAGGAAAAGCACTTCGTGATCGAAGTGCTTTTTCATTATATTATTTATTAATTTCTTATGTTTCAATTTTGAGCAAGTAAAAAAATAGATGACACATCTTTTAAGCTTTATTAAATCCTTTCTTCTTCATTAATCTCTCTCTGCTTAATATATTCAAAAAAACTATTTAAATCTGAATTACTAAATTTAACAGATTCTTCTTTTCCTTCTTTTTTAGCATTTTCTAATAATCTATTATATAAATATTTTACAATATCAAATGCTGTATCTCCTTTTTCTGTCCTTAACATAGTTAATTGTTCAGGACTAATAGTATGATTTACTTTTCCTTTTATATCTTTTTTAGGATTTTTCTCAAGCATTTCTCTTAAACTTTCCTTTGAAAAATCTTTTAAAAAGGCATCATTATACTGATCTTCTATTAAAAAATCTTCTCCTTCTTTAGCATTAACTTTGAAATAAATTTCATCTTTAAATCTTTTCTCCATAGCATCATAAACCGCTTTTTCATTGACTTGTTCTTGACTAGAATAATCTTTTATATCAAAATACATTATATATTCTTCAGGAATATCACAAACCCTTAATTTTTTAAATTCGTGAATGAATGAATTTTTTATTTCGATTATTCCTTTTCCACCTC
This sequence comes from uncultured Clostridia bacterium, assembly GCA_947632035.1. Classification (GTDB taxonomy): domain Bacteria; phylum Bacillota; class Clostridia; order TANB77; family CAG-508; genus CAG-273. The sequence goes on from CANRNR010000001.1 coordinate 79,451, forward strand.
GTGATAAATATACTCTTGAATGCTCTTCATTTTTCAGTTTTGAAGCATCTCCAATTTGTGGTTTTAAGCCTTCTCTACTTATTCTTCCTAAATTATCTCTTTTTGTAAAATGAAAATATGAATTATTTAAATCAATCTTACTAACATCGACTTGTTCTAAACTACTTTGTTGTTCTAATTTCAATTCTTGACTTTTCATTTCATTCTCTGTTTCATCAATCAATTGTGTATCTGACATTTCTTCTAATACTTGCTTTCCTAAAATAGAAATACTAACATTATTTTTAGTCATAAACAAATTCCCTTTATCTTGCCTTGATTTTGCTGCTTCACTATGAAGTATTTCCATCATACTATCTATTTGCTCTTGTGTCATTTTTGTTTTATGTTCTAATTTATATCTTACTAAATCATATATAAATTCATCTTCTGTCCCAGTTTCTTGTATATATTTTTCTATTTTTAAAAGTTCATCTTTTGTTCCTTTTAATCCTCCATGTGATGGATTTCTATTATTAATAATCATTTTGTATAATTCATTAATCATTTCAGTATTTTGATTATTTTCTAATAACTTGTTTCTTCCTTCTAATAATTCTATTATATCTCTTTTACTACCATCTTTATTAAAAGCTATATTCAATATTGGAAATTTTTGTAATACTTCTGGATGATCCATTATATAAATTCCTGCTTTTGTTTCTATCTCTTCTTTCAAACTTATTCTTCCATTTTCATTGATACTGGATAATGCTTCGTAATAGTTTCTGTCATATTGTTGCATCATTTCCTCTTTTTTCTTGCCATTATATTTATTAAGTAAGTCTACTGAATAATTCTTTATTGTTGCATATGCCTTTATTAATCCATATTTTTCTGCATCATTTTCTTTTAATAAGTGTTGATAATTTTTTCTATAAAATTTTGGATCTTGCTTTTTGCTCAGAGTTTCTAAAGCACTTAAATACCTCTCTTTGCTCATAGGCAATTTTGTTCCATCTTCTTTTGTTTCTCTATTAATTGATTTGTTTTGTTGAACATGTCTAATTTCATGATATATAGTTTGTAAACCTTTTAAAAATTTTGCTTTATTTTCACTTGTTAAATCTTTTATAACATACGGAGAATAGACAATGGTCGAAAATTCATCTTCTTGTAGTATACAAACTCCTCTTATAATATTATCATTATTTCCATACATTTTTTCATATTCATCTTCGTTTATTATTTGAATTCCAGTAGCTTGGTCTAGATTAAGTCCTTTTAATGTTTTTTTAGCTAAAAAAATTATAATATATTTTGCATCATCTTTACTCCAAGTTCTATTTCCTTTATTTTCCATCAAATACTTTGTAGCTTTTTCACACAAAAAAGTTTCGTCTGGATTTGATAAATTAAGTTTTTCTGCATTTTCATCACACCATTTTATTACATCTTCAATATATGATGATTCATTATTAGGATTATTTCTTAACTTATTTGCTAATTCACTTGCATCCATAACTTCTCCTTTGTTTTAGTTAATTTCATTTTAATTATTTTATATCACTTTATAATAAATTAAAAAGTCCGTTTAAACCAATTTTTGATTTTTGTAAAAATTGATTCCTTATATTCTACCATAGCAACTGTATTTTCTACAGTTTCAACTTTTGTTTCTTTTTTTCTAAATATATTATCTATAGCATATTGTTCTTGTTTTTTCTTTTCAATTTGCATTCTGTCATAGTTTTGTTTTGCTAATATTTTTTCTCTTTGCTCAGGTGTAGCCCAATAATCTCTAAACAGAATAGCAATAATAGCTTTAGCTCTTTTTGAAACATTTTGTTCATCTAATGTTAGGTTAGCATCATAATGAAAATCATAATCTTTATTAGCATTGTTTTCAAATAAATTAACTTTCTCAATAGGTATTTTTTCATAGTCTTCTCTTGAAAGATTCTTTAATATCTCAAGAACTTCACTATATGCATTCGCAAATTCTACATTTTCCATATCATTCTCCTCTGTGGAAATAATTGTTGTGCAATCTATAAGAATTATCTCATAAAAGCCATTTCTTTGCAATAAATATAAAAATATTACAAGAACGTAATATAAATTTAATATTTCTGCAACATTTATTCTAGTGTATTAGAAAAAATATTATTAAATCTTCTTTTTTAAAATTAAAACACCAAGTTTTGATTACTCAAAAAACTTGGTGTTTTAATGGTGCAGATGGTCAATATAAAAAAAACATCTGCCTTTTACACATTTTACAATTTCACCATCAAATATTTTTTTAACGGCTCTAATTGTTTAGTTTGCATCCTTTCGGCAATGCCGAAATGCCTTAAAGCAATGAATGCTAAGGATTCACAACTATGGGATGTTATGAATGTTTCCAAATCAAACTCTAAACCTAACTGTTCAAGAATATCAATTGCAAGAGTCTTTTCTTCTTCGATGTCAAAAGATTGCCTTATAGGGATACTAGAAGTTGAGATAATCACATATTTTTTTCCTTTCTTCTGTTTTTCTGTTAAAAAGCTATAAAGGACATACTTATTAATATAATTTGACAAGTTTTCTGCTGTCTCTGCAGTTAAATATTCAGTTACGGGCTCAACTTTTCTTGCAATTCTTGCATTATCCAAATTAATCCAACCAGAGTTATCCCTGCTCCAAACATCATATCCTAATTTTTTGAGAAATTGAACCGTAGTGCCAGTTATATTATTTACTGTTACACAGTCTTCTAACGAAATAACTGCATATGCAATAATTTTCATAATAACTTCTATTTGTTCTTTTTGTTTTTTAGGGAGATCTACCCAATTAGTTTCGATATTCCCTATTCGGTTCAACATTTTTCTCCGAAGCAGTTCCTGTTTGTATTTGCTATACTGTGAAATATTTTCCATTTCAACCTCTATTTTTCTTCCGCACTCTCCAAATCCTGCATCCCAAAGTTCTTCGTCTGATACACATTCCTTTCCAAAAATTATTGTAAATAAATTCCGCTTATCCATAATTTTTCCTCCTTTTAATGTTAGCAATAAATCTATTGCTAATTTTGTTAAGCGAACATATTTATATATTAACATAATTTATTTTAAAAAGATAAACAAAACCGAAATCAGTTTTGTTTATCTTTTATAGGTATATAAATATAACAATTATTTTCAAAATATATTTCTATATATAACTCTTGCTCTATTTCATAATTTGTAGAAGGAAGCCATTGAGAAATAATTTTTATTTCTGTTTCATCTATATCTTTTTGTTCTCTTGAACCCACATTAAATACAGCATATTTTCCTTTTGATATTATAAATTTTTCAGTATTTTCATACTTTATTTTACATCCAACTAAATAAGTATAGTCATTATCTCCAATTATTGTAATTCCATATTGTCCATCTTCTTTAAATTTTTTATATAGTCCATTATCTTTTATTTCTTTATATAAATTTCTAATATTATATAAAAAGTCATCATTAGTTTTTGCTTTTGTTTTTTTACAATATACTACTATCTCATCTATTTCTTTTATTTCATAGTTTAATTCTTCGTAAATTTCTGTATTATTAAACTTTATAATTGGAAATAGCTTATATTCTTTATTATTGTTTTTACACTCACTAGGTGTTATACCAAATAAATTTTTAAATGCTCTTGTAAAAGATATTGCAGAATCATATTGATATTTTATTGCTAAATCTATTATTTTTATATCTGATTTTTTTAGTTCTTCAAATGCTTTACTTAATCTTCTTTTTCTTATATATTCTGCTAATGAAATATTAGTTAAAAACATAAATATTCGTTGTAAAGAATATTCTGATACTCCTACTATTTTTGCTAGCTCTCTATATTCTATTTTTTCTGTCAAATGTTCTTCAATGTATTGAATCATTTTATTTAAATATTCATAATTCATATCTATCTCCCATATTTTAACTCTATTACATCATCGTCATTGTTTTGTAAATTTATTCTTCTTCATCATCTATATCAATATGCAAATTCAAATCTTCTTCAGTTGGTAATTTATCTAGTATATCTTTCGGAATATATTTTTTTATCTCAAAAGAAGATACACCAATTGGAACATTAATTGATTTTAATGAATAATCTACGGTTAATCTGTCTTTATCTTTACATAATAATAGACCAATTGTTGGATTGTCTTGCTCTTTCTTTAAGGTTTCATCAATTGCTGTAACATAAAATCCTATTTGCCCTGCATATTCTGGTTTAAAACTATTTGCTTTAAGTTCAACAACTACATATCTTCTAAGCTCTAGATGATAGAATAACAAATCTATGAAAAATTCTTGTCCTCCGACATTGATTTTATATTGATTACCAACAAAACTAAATCCTTTTCCAAGTTCAATTAATACATCTCTAATTTTGTTTATCATTGCATTTTCTAATTCTTTTTCTTTATATTCATTTTGCAAAGATAAGAAATCAAATATGTATGGATCCTTTATTGTATAATTAACTAAATCACTATCTAATGCTGGTAGTGTGTTTTCAAAATTGTTATTTGATGAACCAATTCTTAAGTGATAATCATTATCAATTTGAATAGATAACATATTTCTACCCCAACCATTTTTTAAAATTGCTTCTACATATATTTTTCTTATTTCTTTATCTTTTATTTTTTCCATAAGAACAATATTGTGTCCCCAAGGAACTTGTGCAACAAGTTGTTGCACTTCTTCATCATCTTTATATTCAAGATAAAATTTTTTCATATATTTTAAGTTTCTTACTGAAAAACCTGTTGAATTTGGAAATTCCATTTTTAAATCTTTAGAAACTTCATCAATAAACTTATTTCCATACTCATAATTATCATTTAAAATTTTTCCTAATCTAAAATACATAGAAATTAAATTAATATTACTTTCGATTGCTACTTTATATTGTGTTTTTTGTATTTCTTGTTTTATACTATTTATTATCTCCTTAAAATCTTTATCTATCATATTGTTTTCACTCATTATTAAAACCTCCAATTTTGCCACTAATAGTGGCAGATTTTATTTTTTCTTTTTTAATCCTTTTATAATTTCATTAGATAATTCTTTACTAGGTGTTAAGAAAAATATTAGGAAATCTGCCTTTTTTAAAATTAAAACACCAAGTTTTGATTATTCAAAACACTTGGTGTTCTAATGGTGCAGATGGCCGGAATCGAACCGGCACGGATTATTCGTCCGCAGGATTTTAAGTCCTGTGCGTCTGCCAGTTCCGCCACATCTGCATATTCTATTTGAACTGACAACAATTATTTTACTATATTTCGTAGTATAATGTCAAGTCCAAATAGAAAAAAAATCATTTTATTTTACAGAATTGCATTTAACTTTCCAATTGATGCTTTTATCTTATTCTTCATTAATACCAAAGCTAACCCCTAGTGCATTGTTGATTTGCGACATTATTTTTTCATCATCAATATGCCCTATTTTTTCCTTTAGTCTACTTTTATCTATAGTTCGAATTTGTTCAGTTAATATTACTGATTCTGCCTTAAGCCCGCTTTGCTCTGGTTCAATTTCAATATGGGTTGGAAGCCTTGCCTTTCCCATTTGTGAGGTAATTGCTGCTGCAATTACTGTTGGGCTATGTTTGTTTCCTATGTCGTTTTGAATAATTAAAACAGGTCTTACTCCCCCTTGTTCTGAACCTATTACTGGGCTTAAATCTGCATAAAACATATCTCCTCTTTTTACTACCATCTTCTTCACTCCTAGTACATTTATATATTTGTTCGATATATTTTAAGGATTAGCAATAAAAATATAGTTTTAGAGCAGATAACATTTTAATATTGTTTTTAATTTACTTCATCTTAATTTAAAAGCCAATACCTCTTCTTTTCCTAAACTATTTATTTTTATCTCATTATATAATATGTAAACTAAGTTTTTTTGGTTCTTATCTTGTACGATAAGTTTTTCTATTTTACTATTTTGTTTATCAATAAATAGTTGTTTATATGAGGCATAAGGGTTTGAGCTTTCTAATTTTACTGTCATAATGACTTTATTATTTTCTTCATATATTTGATAGTTTTTTCCGTTTTTCTTAGCTAATTTATAGTCTTCTATAAATGAGTTTAGCCAAAGAAAGTTGTCTGTTAAATATGAGTAATTTTCATAAACGGTGCTTAAATTTAGTTTTGTGTTTTTAATAGTTAATTTCGTTCCATCATAAATTGTTTCTAAACCTTGTATATTGCTTGGTTCTTCTACTACTTGTTTTTCTAAATTTGGGCTAGTGTAGCTTTGCTTTAACTTGTATTGTGTAGTATTCTTGTTGCTTTCTACTGTCATTACTATATCTGCTTCATACGAGCTAATGTTTAAAATATATTCTTCAATTTCTTGATTTGATTTGTTACTTAGATTATTTCCCAAATTTAATTTTTTATTACCATTTTGACTAAAAAAATAAATAAATATTAAAATGGCTATAATTAAAATTATCACTAAGAAAATTATTAATTTTTTTGATAAGCTAAAATTTCCTTTCTTCCCTTGTAACATCAATTTATTTTTGATTTTTATTGTTAGTCACCTCTCTTTACATCATAATTTTTAATTTCTGTTTCTTTTAAAATAAACTTTTACTATATCTCATAATGATTAAATAGAAACGAAAAAAGAATAGTTATTAACTATTCTTTTCTATCTATATTCATAAATTTTTGAAGTATTCTGTAATACAAGCTTCTAACTCTGATTTAGTTTCTATTTCATTTATTTTTTGCCTAACAATACTTGCATTTGGTAAGTTTTTTAAATAGTACGTCATGTACTTTCTCATTTCCTTTATGCCTGTGCTTTCTCCTAAAAATTCTACTTGCATATTTATATGCTCTAAAATTACTTCTAATTTTTCTTTATTTGTTACTTTGGTAATTTCTTTTTCGCTTAAATATTCTTGAACTTCTCTAAAAATCCATGGATTTCCGAATTGAACCTCTGCCTATCATTATTCCATCTACGCCAGTTTCTTCTAGCATTTTTTTAGCATCTTCTTTTGACTTTATATCTCCATTTCCTATTACTGGTATAGAAACAGCTTCTTTTACTTTTTTTATTATTTGTAAGTCCACATCTCCAGAATAGAAATCTTCTCTAGTTCTTCCGTGAATAGTTACAGCAGATGCTCCCACTTCTTCTGCTATTTTAGCTAACTCAATAGCTGTTATATTTTCTCTATCCCAACCTTTTCTCATTTTTACTGTTACAGGAATTTTTGTAACTTCCGTTTCAAAGTCTTGTCTAAGTGTTTTATTTAAATTGTCTTTAATGTTATTAGCTAAACTATAAGTAAATTCTGCATTTCGCGTTTCAACTTTGTTTGCATTTTCTACAACTGTTTTTATTATGTCTCTTGCAAGTTCTAGGTTTTGCATAAGTTTACAGCCATCACCATTTTTTACTATTTTGGGTGCAGGGCATCCCATGTTTATATCTATAATATCTGCTATTTTACTTACCTGTTTTGTGGCTTCTTTCATTGCTTCTATATCGTTTCCAAATATTTGAACTGCAACTGGTCTTGTTTCATTTTCCATATTTAAAAGCTGATTTGTTTTTCCATCATTATAAAAAAGACCTTTACTGCTAACCATTTCTGTATATACTAATCCTGGTTTAAAATTTTCGCATATCCTACGAAATGGCAGGTTTGTAATTCCTGCCATTGGAGCTAGTAATATATTATTTTTTAAAGTTACATTTCCGATTTTTAATTCATGCAAATAGTTATTCATTTATTTTTTATTTTATCCTTTACATTTTACTCCACAAACAATGCTTTTTGTCTTCTTCCACTAATATTTAATAAAATTGCAATTAAAATTAAATTCGTAAGAAGTGAGCTTCCACCATAACTTACAAATGGAAGTGGTATTCCTGTAATTGGAAGTAATCCCATTGTCATTCCTATATTTTCTATCATGTGGAAGAAGAAAATTCCTGCTATTCCAATTGCTATATATGAGCCTAAATCATCTTTTGCAGTTTTAGCAATTTTTGTTGCTTTTATTATTAAAACAATATATAACAAAATTACAGTTCCTGCCACGACAAATCCCATCTCTTCTCCAATTACAGCAAATATAAAGTCTGTGGTTTTCGGGTATAAGTAGCCAAGTTGTGTTTGATTTCCTTTTAATATTCCCATTCCAAAAGCTTGTCCTGCACCTATTGCAAGTTTAGATTGTATAATATTATAACCTGCACCTCTTGGGTCTAAATTTGGATTTAAATATACATCAATTCTAGTTTTTGCATGCTCTGGCAAAACAAAAAAGTAAGCTACTGGTACTAGAATTACAATTAGCAGAATTGCAGTAATAATATATCTTTTTCCAATTCCTGCTGCATATAACATAAACACTAATGCAAATAGAAATGCAAGTGCAGTTCCATAATCCGGCTGTTTTATTATTAGTAAAACTGGTACGGCTACAACTAAAAGACTTAAAGCTAACTTCCAAATTTTATTTATATCATCTTTATGTTTTTTTTGAAGTTTAACTATTACATATGCTAAAAATAGTACAATAGCTATTTTTGCAAATTCTGATGGTTGAAGTGTGAATGGTCCTATGCTAAACCAGCTTGTTGCACCATTTATTGGCTCTGTAAATAAAACTCCTATTAACAATAAAAGGCTTAATCCATAAAGTACTGGTGATATTTTAGCAATAAATTCATAGTTAACTAAAATTACTACTATCATAACCGGTATACTTACTATAAGCCACATTATTTGTTTTTTTAATTCCTCATAATCTGAATTTTGAGTGGAAGAAAATAGTGCAACTAAACCTATTGCTATTAGCAATATAGTACATACTAAAATTCCCCACTCAATATTATGTGTTAATTTTTTCTTCATCCGAAACCTCTTTTTATGAATTTGTTTGCATTTAAACTTTTTGCTTCTTATTTACTTCTTCTTTAGGTTCCTCTATTTTTTCTGTTTCACTATTCTGTGTTTTATTTTCTTTTTCTACTTCATCTAATCCTTCTTCTTGTTTTGTCTCATCTACCTTTTCTGATTTTTCTTCTTTGCTTTCTTGGTTTGTGTTTTTTTCATCTGCATCATTTTCACTTTTATCGTTTACTTTATTTTCGCTATTATTTGCTTCATTTACATTTTTATCATCTGATTGACTTTCGTTTTCATTGTTTGATGTTTTTTCACTAACACCATCCTTGTTTGATTGTTCTTCACTAACTACCTCCGCTTTTTTATCATCTTTTATTACATTTGCTTGGGCATTTCCTAGCTTTCTTGCTTCATCTTTAATTGTAATAATTGGAATATTGGCATATAAAGCTGGGGCACCTACTGTACCATCTTCGTTTGTTTTGTTTGTTAGTTTAACATCAATCGCCTTTTCATCGATGTCTATATATTTTTTTATTACTTCTATAATTTCTCTTCTCATTAATTCAAGAAAGTCAACTGATACATTTGCTCTATCTTGCATTAATACTAAATGCAATCTTTCCTTTGCCATAGTAGAACTTTCCTTTGGATTATTTTTTTTACTAAGCTTTTTAAAGAAACTTACAATGTTCTCAAACATAATTTACCTCCAATAGTAGTATTTATTTTCTTTTAAAAATTTTCTTCAGTTTAGTAAAAAATCCTTTCTCTTCTCCTGGAATTGTAATTTCTACATTTTCGCCTAAAATTCTGCTTGCTATTTCTATGTATGCTTTTCCAGATGGTGCTCTATGATTTGTTACTACTGGTTCGCCTTTGTTAGTCTGAGTAATGATGAATTCATCATCTGGTACTACACCTATTAAATCTATAGATAACAAATCAACTATGTCATCTACATCCATCATTTCTCCTTTTTTAACCATATTTGGTCTTAAACGGTTTATAACAAGCTCTGGATTTTTAATATCAGAGGCTTCAAGAAGACCTATAATTCTATCTGCATCACGAATTGCTGAAATTTCTGCTGTTGTAACAACAATTGCACGATTTGCTCCTGCTATTGCATTCTTAAATCCTTGTTCAATTCCTGCTGGGCAGTCTATTAAAATATAGTCAAATTCTTCTTTTAATTTTTCTATTAACTCCTTCATTTGTTCTTCATTTACTGCACTTTTATCTCTTGTTTGAGCTGCTGGAAGTAAAAATAATTCCTCAAAACGCTTGTCTTTTATAAGAGCTTGTCTCAATTTGCATTTTTCTTCCACAACGTCTACGATATCATATACTATTCTGTTTTCTAATCCCATAACAACATCAAGATTTCTTAGTCCAATATCGGTATCTATTAGTATTACTTTTTTACCTCTTAAAGCTAAAGCAGAACCGACATTTGCTGTAGTTGTAGTTTTTCCAACTCCACCTTTTCCTGATGTGATTACTATAACTTCTCCCATGTTTTCTCCTCCTTGTTTTTCCATAAAAACATATTATTTAAAAGTGCATAATTTAAACATCTATATTATATACGGAAATCCTCAAAACGTCAATGATTAAAAAACATTTATTTAAAAAAATCCAAAACTATTCGTTTTGGATTTTTTATTGTGAAACAACAAGGTTTTCGGGTACCTGCACACAATCTTTGATTGTGGTGGTAGGTGAGGTTCTTATTATTTAATTTTATAGTTCTTACTAATACTTAAATCAATAACTAATGCAAATATTAATTTTTAAATGAGATTGTTCCATTTGTATAAACCCACTCTTTTAATTCGTTGTTGTTTGATGGATTTAGCTCTTGTACTCCTTCATTTAACCAAGTTACAGCATCATTATCACTTAAACTATCTAAACCTACAGTACCATTAAAGTCTTTACCTTCAACAGCCTCAAGTCCACTTATTTTTAAATATTTTGATTTTGTTATTTGGGTATCTGAATGTCCATCTCCTCCAATTATACCCATAGTACTCTTTTTCAAATTAGAAGTTATATTTCCTGCATTAATTACTATATTATATACTCCTTCACAATCTCCAGCTATTCCACCTAGTCTAAGTGTACTAGTATCTGAGTCAGCATTTACTTGTACATTTCCTTTATTATATGCATTTTCCATAACTGCTTTATTATTATTGCTCTTTCCTACAATTCCTCCTATTTCTAATCTTTTACCCTTGGTAGTGCATGTTACATTTCCATAGTTTACAACATTTCTTAAATATGCATCACCTTCATTATATCCTGCTATTCCACCGATTTGACATCTTGATTCAACATCAGTAATATCACTCTTTGCAAAATTAAATACTAATTCTTCTCCAGAAATTGCATTTAATACAGTAGAATTATTCTCTCCTGTAATGCCTCCTGTTTCAAACTTTGAATAACTTGTAGTATTAAATGTAATGTTCAAATCATTAATCATTTTTCCATAATTTCTAGCATTTTTTATAAGTCCAGCATTGTTTCCAATTACCCCTCCTGTATAGTAACGCATATCTCCACTTCCTGTTAGTTCTATATTATTTTTGCACTCTACTTGAGTATTTCCATTATTGGTAACATCTATTGTAGTCCCTATTCCGTCGCTTCCTTTGTAATTATATCCTGATATTCCTCCTACATAACATCTTAGACGTTTTGAGCTAATAATATTTTCATATTTAAGACTTGTTTGTTCATTATTAGTACAATTACTTATGCTTGCTTTATAATTATATCCTGTTATTCCTCCTATATATGTATATGCTTCATAAGATGACTTAATATTGTTGTATTCGCTTATTGTTTGATTGTTGTTTGTGCAATTTGTTATATTTCCTCTATGACTTTGTCCTACTATTCCTCCTATATTTAGTTCAAAAGAATGTGAATAATCTAAGTTGTTACATTTACTTAGTACTTGTGCATTGTTTACACAACCTTCTACATTCGATGTTTCTTCTGTATAACCCGCTATTCCTCCAATATAAAAAGTCATACCTGATGAAGAATCTACTTTAGTCGTTGTTTCATCACTTCCTATATACATATTAACATTTGCATAATTTTCGCAATTTGATACTGCTGTATTTTCTCTTGTCCTTGCAACTATTCCTCCGGTATATATTGTTAAGTTTGAACTGGTAAATTGTGTATTAGGATACTTTTCATTAATTTCTGTATAATTATAACATTTTTTTATTGTGCCTTCATTATTTCCTACAATTCCTCCTACGTAGTCACTTTGTGATCCACCATTTTGTTTTAATGTCATTTTTTTATCTATAGTTATACTTCCATTACTTGTACAAGATTCTATTGTTCCTTCATTGTTACCTATAATATTACCTACATAAAATGATGGCCATTCGTCAGTTATTGTTGTATTTTCCAAATTTACATTTGTATTAAAATTACTTGTACAATTTTTAATTGTTCCAGAATTTTTACCTGCAAATATTCCTACTCTTATACTTAAACCTGTACCATTCGTGTTTATTGAACCAAATAGACTCAAATCTTGTAATTGTCCCTTATTTTCACCTAAAAGTCCATAATATGTTTTTTCTCCACTAATCTTAACATTTGAATATATATTGCTAATTGAATAATTATTTCCTTTAAAAGTTCCTGAAAAATATCCATTAGGGAATTTTAAACCTGTATGACTTCTATCCATTAATTCTTCTTTTAGCCCTTTGATTTCATTATCTCCATTATAATCTTTAAACATTTCAGTTTTTGGATCTGCATATGATTTATCTTCTTCAACATCTAAATTTCTTGTTAATTCTACTACTCTGTCTTTATAATGATTTGAATTGTTTATTTCATTTAAAAAGAATACTAAATCCTCTATTGACTCAATTTTATATGGATCATCTTCTGTTCCAGTACCATCTAGTTTTCCCGGTGTTTCATCAAGACCAATTACCCCAACTCTTTTAGCATAAATTTCTTCTATTCTTTCGTTATCTTTTTGATATGCTTCAACTATTTTAATTATTGTTTTTAATTGGGCTTCTCGTGTTGAAGCCGCTGACATAAACAATCCTGTTAAAATGAATATAAAGCATAAAACAGTAACAGCAACATAAACTGTCATTGAACCTCTTTGATTTTTATACAAATTTTTCATCTGTATTTTTCTCCTTTTATTATTAAATTATAATAATTTTTATTAATATTTCATGTGTATATTTAATATATTTTTATAAGTATTATTTTATAATTTACTTAATTATATATTAATTGAAAAATCATTTGCTGTCAATATTCTTAAGCCAATTTATTCTTTCCAATCTTAGGTATTTTGCAAACTCTGTTCCTTGCATTTCTTTAGTATTAGCATATTTTTCTAGAATAAATTTTCCATCAATTGAATTTAAGCATTTCTCACCTATTTTATCAAAATTTATACTGTTTAAGCTCTGACATAAATTTATTTCTCCTCTTGCCTTGTCGCATGCCACAACTATTTTTAAGCCTTCTAAACCTAATATCGTTTTTGAAACTTCTTGAATAAAATCTACTTGTTTTGGTACAGTCATTTTTTCAAAAATTCCTGCTTTCATGTGCCATTTTGCAGCAGTTTTGCCACATTTTTCCCATGAATTTGGAACTCCTATTCTTCTTGATAAATCTGCTACTAATTTTACTCCTCTTTCATCATGTCCATAATGATGTGGTAACATTTCTTTTGGAGTACTACCTTTTCCTAAGTCATGCACTAAACAGCTAAATCTAACTTCTAAATCATCTGTTAATTTTGAACTATTATCAACTACCATGAGTGTATGATTATAACTATCTCCTTCTGGATGATATTTTTCAGGTTGCACTTTTCCTATCAAATTATATATTTCCAAAAAGTGAACATCTAAAACTTCCGCTTTTTTTAATGTTTCAAAGAAAATTGAAGGTTTATTTGTTCCTAATGCTTTTTTAAATTCCGTAAATACTCTTTCTTTTGAAAGTGTGTTAAGTTCACTTTTTAATTTTTTCATACTTTTAAGTGTTTCTTTATCTACTGAAAATTCTAAACTTGCTGAAAACCTTGCTACTCTATATACCCTTAATGGATCTTCTATAAATGCATCTGTTGTTTTTCTTAAAATTTTATTTTCTATATCTTTTCTACCATTAAATGGATCTATAATTTCTCCTGTTAAAACATCTTGTGCTATACTATTTATAGTCAAATCTCTTCTTGCTAAATCTTCTTCTATTGTAATTTTTTCGTCAGTATCAAATTCAAAAGCTTTATGCCCTGCCCCTACTTTTCTTTCTTTTCTAGCAAGTGCAAATTCAACATTATCTATTATGAATACTGGAAAATCTTTACCCTGCACTTTAGCTTGTGGAAAAATTTTTTGAAATTTCTCTTTTGAAATTCCAGTAACGCAATAATCTTCGTCTATAACTGGTATTCCTAATAGTTTATTTCTAATTGCCCCTCCAACTAAATACAAAGTTCCACCATTCTCTTTTATTTTATATGCAATTTCTTTTATTTTTTCTTGCTTTATTTCTTGCATAAATGCTCCTATTTTTATTTTTAAAATTTTTATAGTGCAAAATAAATTTTTAATTTGTTTTTATTTAATTTAAAATTTATATTCTTTTAAAAATATTATACCCTTTAAATATTTTTTTTACAAATCATTTTGCTAAAATATATTATAATAACGTTTTTTCTAAAAAGCAGTACAATAATTGATTTTAAAATAGCTGCGCAGCGTTCAAACGGAGCGTTAACGAAGTGCGTTTGGAGCAGTCTACATATACTGTGTAATAAATTGCAAAATTTATTACACAATAAGACTGCGACAGCAAGGTGCTAAAAACATAATATTTTTAGCTTTATAACTTTAAATTTCAATTGTTTACATTAATTAAAATTTAATACTCAAAATCTTATAAAATGATTATTAAATTTTCTTGACATTAATATTATTTAAGAATAGAATTAAGATGTTAAATTTAAGAAGGAGGAAGGTCTACATATGGATAATTTAATTGAAATTAGATGGCATGGTAGAGGTGGTCAAGGTGCTAAAACAGCTTCACTTTTATTAGCAGATGCTGCTTTTAATACTGGTAAATATATTCAAGGTTTCCCTGAATATGGTCCTGAAAGAATGGGTGCCCCTATTACTGCTTACAATCGTATTAGCAATGAGCCAATTCGTATTCATAGTAATATCTATGAACCAGATTATGTTGTTGTCGTTGACGATACTTTACTTGAATCTGTTGATGTAACAGCAGGTCTAAAAGAAAGTGGTGCAATTGTTATTAATACTACAAAAGGAAAAGAAGAAATTGAAAAACTATTACCTAATTACAAAGGTTCTATTTACACAATAGATGCTAGAAAAATATCTATTGAAGCTCTTGGAAAGTATTTTCCAAATACACCTATGCTTGCTGCAATTGTAAAAGTAGCTAATGTTATGGATGAAAAAGATTTCTTAGAAGATATGAAAGGTTCTTTTGCACATAAATTTGCAAAGAAACCTGAAGTTATAGAAGGAAATATGAAAGCATTAGAGCTTGCTCTAAGTCAAATTCAAAAAGTAAAATAAGACCTAAAGCTTTCTGCTTCATTTTGGTATAAAAAATATTAGGTCATAATTTTAGGTATATTGTTAAATAAGAAAGGAGCTAAATATGTCAACAAATATTGATAAA
The DNA here is from genome assembly GCA_947632035.1 of uncultured Clostridia bacterium. Classification (GTDB taxonomy): domain Bacteria; phylum Bacillota; class Clostridia; order TANB77; family CAG-508; genus CAG-273. Next base: position 95,111 of record CANRNR010000001.1, read on the forward strand.
AATACACCTGCATCAGAAATGACTATTGGTGGTAATATTTATAAATCTGGTAATGCTTTAGAGTTTAAAACTGGTGACTGGAGAAGTGTTAAACCTGTTTATATTAGTGAAAAATGTAAACAATGTGGTCTATGTTTTCCTGTTTGCCCAGAAGATGCTATTCCAGTAAATAAAGAAGGAAATCGTGAAGATTTTAATTTTGATTATTGCAAAGGATGTGGCGTTTGCGCAAAAGTATGTCCTTTTAATGCAATTGAAATGGTAGATGAAGGAGGTAACTAAATATGGGAATTAGAGAAAGATTAAGTGGAAATGAAGCAGTAGCTTATGGAATGAGACAAATTAATCCTGATGTTGTAGCAGCTTTCCCTATTACACCTTCTACAGAAATTCCTCAATATTTTTCTACTTTCGTTAGTAACGGAACAGTAGATACTGAGTTTGTAGCTGTAGAAAGTGAACATAGTGCTATGAGTGCTTGTATTGGTGCAGAAGCAGCTGGAGCTCGTGCTATGACTGCAACTTCTGCTAATGGTTTATCTTATATGTGGGAAATGATTTACATTGCTTCAAGTTTAAGGCTTCCAATTGTAATGAACTTAGTAAACCGTGCAGTATCAGGACCTTTAAATATTCACAATGACCATTCAGATGCAATGGGTGTTCGTGATAGTGGTTGGATTATGCTATTTTCAGAAAACAACCAAGAGGCTTATGATAATTTGATAATGGCTCATCGTATAGCTGAGCATAAAGATGTTCTATTACCTTTGATGATATGTCAAGATGGTTTTATTACATCACATTCTATTGAAAATATAGAACTTATTGAAGATGAAAAAGTAAAAGAATTTGTAGGAAAATATACTCCTGAGCATTACTTATTAAATGATAAAGAGCCAATCGCAATTGGACCTTTAGATGTTCAAACTTATTTATTTGAGCATAAATATCAACAAGCTGAAGCTATGAGAAATGCTAAAAGAGTAATCAAAGAAGTTGCAGAAGATTTTGAAAAAATGACTGGAAGAAAATACTCTTTCTTTGAAGAATATAAAATGGAAGATGCAGAAATTGCAGTTGTTTGTATGAACTCTACTGCAGGAACTACAAAAACTGTTGTAGATTCTTTAAGAGAAAAAGGTGTTAAGGCTGGTATGGTTAAAATTCGTATGTTTAGACCATTCCCTGCTGAGGAATTAGCTGAAGCACTTGGCAATTTAAAAGCTTTAGCTGTTATGGATAAATCAGATTCATTAAATGGTGCAGGTGGTGCATTATTTGAAGATGTTGTTTCTGGTATGTATACAGCTAAAAAGCAAGTACCAACAGTTAGCTATGTATATGGTATTGGTGGTAGAGATACTACATCTAAAGATATTGAAGAAGTATATAGCTATTTACAAGAAGTTGCAAAAACAGGAAATATTGATAACCCTTATCGTTATGTAGGATTAAGAAAATAGAAAGGAGAAATTAAAATGGCATATAATTTAAAAGAAGTAATGGCAAATAAGCCATCTAGATTAACTGCTGGTCATAGAATGTGTGCTGGTTGTGGTGCCCCACCTATCGCAAGAATGGTATTAAGAGCTCTAAAACCAGAAGACCATGCTGTAATTTGTAATGCTACTGGTTGTATGGAGGTTTCTACTTTCATATATCCATACACAGCTTGGACTGATTCATATATTCATACTGCATTTGAAAATGCTGCTTCTACATGTTCTGGTGCTGAAGCTGCTTACAAATCTATGAAAAAGCAAGGAAAATTACCTCAAGATAAAACTACAAAATTCATCACATTTGGTGGTGATGGTGGTACATATGATATAGGTATTCAAGCTCTTTCTGGTGCTATGGAAAGAGGTCATGATATGGTTTATGTATGTTATGATAATGGTGCTTATATGAATACTGGTATTCAACGTTCTTCTGCAACACCTAAGTTTGCAGATACAACTACATCACCTGCTGGTAAAGTAATTCCAGGAAAAATGCAATCAAGAAAAGATTTAACAGAAGTTATGGCATCACATCATTTACCTTATGTTGCACAAACTATTGCATATATGAATTTTAAAGATTTATATGAAAAATCTGAAAAAGCAATTTATACTGAAGGTCCATGTTTCTTAAATGTGTTATCACCTTGTCCTAGAGGATGGGGATACCCTACTGATATGCTAATGGAAATGAATAGATTAGCTGTTGAAACTTGTTATTGGCCTTTATATGAAATTGAAAATGGTAAATATAAAATTAACTATAAACCAGCTAATAAATTACCTATTGAAGAATTCTTAAAACCTCAAAAGAGATTTAAGCATATGTTTGCTCCAGGAAACGAATGGATGATAGAAGAATTCCAAAAAGAAGTTGACAAACGTTGGGAAGCACTTTTGAAGTTAGAAGAAATGAGTAATAAAGAATAATATAAGAAAAAGATTCTACAATGTAGAGTCTTTTTTATTATTCTTATAGAATATGATAATTATTTTATTGTGTTTAACATAATTTGTTTACTTATTTTGAGTTTTGTGTTATAATATATGTATTACTTCTTGAAAGGAGCGATACAACAATGACAACGATGTATAACATCGGTCATACGATTGCCACATTGCAAGAGATGACTACTAGCATAGCCGACTGTGGAAAAATAGCGCAGGAAGTCGATTTGTTGGAAGAATTCCATCGGAATTTTTCTAGCGTAAACTCTCCTACTCCTCCAGAGCATTTAGTATTAAAGCTTGAAAAGGAATACCCCAGAGAGTTGATCGAAAATGGTCTCAGAATCATCGGTTATCTGACCCCTGCTGATCCAAGGTCCCTTCATTCATTCAATATTTTTTTAAGACATTGATGAATGATGATCATCTTAAGCATTCTTATAATGGCATTCGCACATTTTTGATGAGGTTGGTTTTTCCAGCCTTATCTTTTTTTGCTTTTGCTAACCATATATATACGGGAAATGCTCTAAATTATAGTTTTTTTACTCATTTATAAAACTTGTTTTATAAATTGATAATTTTTTACAACTAATATATTATATAGGCAAGGAGGGGAAAATTATGAATAAAAATTTTTTAAATAATCTTATCAAATTATTAGTTACTATTATAGTTCTTATAGTTATAATTTTTATTATAAAAATTATTTACAATGCAATTATTTTAAATAAGTTATCAAATTTAGCTAAAGAAAAATTTAATAGTACTAACTATTCTTACAACATTAAACTTCATGGTAAAGAATCTATAGGAGAAACAAATGCTTATGTAAAAGATAGCAAGTACTTAGTTCAGTCATATGCTTCAATAAATGGAGATGAACAAAGATTAATTGGATATGGTGATGAACAAGACACTATTTCTATAATGGAAAATAATAATACTAGAGAAGCTACTATAAATGGAAAAAATACTTCTAATTTAACAATTGCTGCAAATAAATCTACAATAGAAGAAATGTATGATTCATTTTACCTACATAAATGGACAGACTTCGGTACTATTTTATCATGTAAAATTTCATCAGAAAAGTTAAATGATAAGAACTGCTATTTTATACAGTTTGATGATATAAAACTTTGGATTGAAAAAGATACTGGAATAGTTATGAGAAGTATTCATTTAGATAGTGTTTCTGATTATTCATTTAGTTTTAATGATGTAACTGATAATCAAATTGTTAAACCAGATATTTCAGATTTTAATATATAATAGTAATTTTTGAAAAAAATATAAGTCCAATTATTAGTTAGATAATTGGACTTATTATTTTTATTTTATAAAAATATGTATTTATTCTGCTTCTGGTGCTCCAACTGGACAAATTCCAGCACATGTTCCACAACTTAGACAAGCATCTTGGTTTATTTCATATTTTCCTTCACCTTGTGTAATACAAGATACAGGGCAACTTGCTGCACATGCTCCACAAGCAATACATTTATCTGTAATTTTATATGCCATTTTTATTTCACCACCTTTCAATGCTACATATATTGTTTAATTTATTATATTGTTTATTTCATTGCATTATACTATTTATATTATTATATTACTTATCTGCTTTATTTATATGTCATCTTCTTCGTTATGTTTATCTAATTTTTCTAACTTTTCTAGTTCTTCTAATTCTTTTAAATTTTCTCTTTCTTCAGGATTAATCTCTTCCCTATCAACATCTTTTATTATTTTTACAGCTTTTGCTGGATATTTTTTGAAAAAGCTCTCTTCCCCATCTTTAAATTTAACACGTATAATTTCTTTTAATGTTTCTATAGAATCAACTACTCCCTCACCATCTTCTGTTTCTACAATGGCTCCTATTTTAGGTAATCTTTTTAGTTTATCTTCATAAACATCTTGCTCATATTTTAAGCAACACATTAATCTTCCACAGTTTCCAGATATTTTAGATGGATTTAATGATACATTTTGCTCTTTAGCCATTTTTATTGAAACAGTTTCAAAGTTTCCTAAAAATGAGCAACAGCATAATTCTCTACCACAAACTCCATTTCCACCAATTCTTTTTACTTCATCTCTTACACCTATTTGTCTTAACTCTATCCTTGTTTTAAAAATTGCTGCTAATTCTTTTACTAACTCTCTAAAATCAATTCTTCCATCTGCTGTGAAATAAAATAATATTTTACTATTATCAAATTTATATTCTACTTCTGTTAAATTCATGTCTAATTTATATTTTGCTATTTTTTCTTCACAAATTTTGAATGCTTCTTTTTCTTTTTGTCTATTTTCTTCATCATGCTTGATATCTTTTGGAGTTGCAATACGTATTATTTTCTTTAATGGTGCTACTAAATTTTCTTCATCTATTTCTCTTTTACTAATTACTACTTCACCTATTTCTTGCCCCATAGTAGTTTCTACTATTACTTTATCCTGTTTTTGAACTTCTATATTATCAGCATCGAAAAAATATATCTTTCCTGGTTTTCTAAACCTAACGCCTATTATTTTTTTCAATTAAATTCCTCCCATAACTCTAGTAATAAATTGTCAATTGACATATCATAATTTGCATTTGTCAAAATTCTTTGTTTGGTTTTTTCTATAATGTTTATAGCATTTGCATATTTAATTTCATTTTTCTCTCGTAGCTTTTGATACATTACTATAGACATATATTCTAATAATGAAGTAATATTTTCTTTTGCTCCATATAATACATCTGCTTTTCTCCAAATTGTTGTTATATCTTCAGTTGATATTTTTTTTATTATATCTTCTATAAGTTCATATTTTTCTTTTTCTTCTAACACTTTTATAGCTTTTCCAATACTTCCTTCACATTGTTTTAACATATTTTTTGTTATATTTGTATCTAAATTGTTTTCTTTCAAATATGCTAAAATATGTTTTTCCTCTATTGGTGCAAAGTACATTTTCATTAAACGAGATTTTATTGTTGCAAGTAATTTGCTTTCATTAGAAGTAAGTAAAATAATTATTGCATAGCTTGGTGGCTCCTCTAAAGTTTTTAATAAGCAATTTGATGCTTCTCTTGTCATTAGCTCACTATTTGTAATTACATAAACTTTTTTTGTTGAAGTAACTGGCTTTTCTGCTATTTTTTCTTGCATATATCTTATTTGCTCTATTTTGATTGTTTTTTCATCTTCAGGCTCTATTATCATAAAATCAGGATGGCTTTTAGCATCAAATTCTATACATGATTTACACTTGTTACATGGCTTTTGTTCCTTTTTTTCGCAAAGAAGCATTTTTGCAAATTCAGTAGCAAATAAGCTTTTTCCTATTCCATCTTTTCCTATCCATAAATAGCCATGAACACTATTTTCACTTTGTGCTATTGAATTCAATATTTCTTTATTTTTTTCATTTCCTAAAATATTTTCAAATGCCACTTTATTCTCCTTGCTAATTTTAATGCATTCTTTCTAGCTTTTATTAATGATTTTATTTGTGTTTAATAGCTACTTTCTAGTTCAATTATTTAGCTGGTTCTACTGTTCCAAATAAATTTAATGGCCAGAAACGAATCCAAACTTTACTTTCTATTTTTTCTAATGGAATACATCCAAACTCTCTACAATCAGTAGATCTTTCCCTATTATCTCCCATGCAAAATACACAATTTTCTGGAACGATAAAATCATTAAATGCTACTGCTGTATTACTTACTTTTTCTTCTGTTACTACAGTACTATCCAAATAATCTTCTTGTAATTCATTTCCATTAATATATACTTTTCCATTTTCTATTTTTACATGTTCTCCTGGAAGAGCTATTACCCTTTTTATATAGCTTTCTTTATTTATCTCTAGTACATAATAAATAAATTTATCCCACCAATTAGTTGGCTCATTTTCATATTTTGCTATTGGGTTATTTAAATCTATATCGCTTTTCAAACTATATCCTATTTTACTAGGTGCTTCAAAAGTAATAATATCATACCTTTCAGGCATTTTTTTAGTTGTTCTACCTAACCTATTTAATATTAATCTTTGGTTTGGCTTTAAGGTTGGATACATTGATTCCTGACTTACTATTGTTGGTGTTCCAACAAAATATTTTATTAAAACTGCTAAAACAAATGCAATAATTATACATATAATCCATTCTATTATATTCTTAGTCTTGTCACTAATAACCATTTTTCGTCATTTCCTTTCATTATAAGTTACTTTGAAATTAATTTTTATTAATAAGAGTAAAGTTATTTTTTATTAACTGGAACTCTAATTACTACTTCTGTTCCTTTTCCAAATTCACTCTTAATATCAATGCTTCCATTATTTTGAGTTAATATTTCTTTTGCTATTGGAAGTCCTAAGCCTGTTCCTCCCATTTCTCTGGTTCTTGCTTTATCAACTCTATAAAATCGTTCAAAAATTCTTGACAAGTCTTTTTCAGGTATTCCGATTCCATTATCTATTACCTTGATATATGCATCACTATAAACAAATCCAACATATACTTTAATTGTTCCATTTTCCGGTGTATATTTTATAGCATTTGAAATAATATTTAGTATAACTCTTTCTATACCATATTTATCTGCATGTACTGGTGGAACATTTGCAGTAACGAAGCACTCTACTTGATGATTTTTCTTTTCTATCTCAAATTTTAATCTTTCAATACACTTCTTAGTTAATTCTCCTAAATCAAATTCCGTTTCTTCCTTTGTTATTTTTTTATTATCGTATTTAGAAAGAGTAAGAAGATCTGTTACAAGTTTTGCCATTCTTCTTGCCTCTGAACTAATAACTTCTAAAAATTTCACTTGCATTTCTTTATCATATTCGCTCTCTAAAAGAGTGTCTGCATAGCCCATTATAGAAGTGATTGGAGTTTTTAATTCATGTGACACATCTGCTACAAATTCTTTTCTCATGTTATCTAGTTTTACATGTTCAGTTATATCTTGTATTACTACTATTACTCCTGCTGGTTTATCATTTTCATCTTGAAATGGTGCAAAAAGAAGATTAACATACTTTTCTCCTATATTAATTCTTTGCTCAGATGAAGTCCAATTTTCCAAATATACTATTTTCTCCAAATTGATATCAAATTTTGCAAATATCTCATTGAAAGAATGCTCTGTTTTGTTTATATTTAATAGAGATATAGCAGCAGGATTTATATGAATTATATTTCCATCCATATCAAAAGCAATAATGCCATCAGTCATATGCAATAAAATAGTTTCAATTTGTTTCTTTTGATTAGCTAGTTCATTTAAATTTTGTTTTAATTTTCCAGTCATCAAGCTAAATGCATTAACTAACTCATCTATTTCTGTTTTTCCATTAGATATTTGCTTTATCTCAACTTCTCCACCATCTGCTATTTTTTCTGCACTTTCTATTAAGGATTTAATAGGTTTTCTAACTGATTTAGATACATAATATCCTACTAATAAAGTTATAATTACAAATATTATAATAGCTATAATAGCAATTATTTCTGTTTGTATAATTTGATCTTTAACTAGAACTTGAATTTGATTAGATACTTGTTGTTCCATATTTTTTAACATATATATATTTAAAAAAGAAAGTGTTCCAATTAAAATAATACCTATCACAAAAAATAGTAATATGATTTTCGTTTGTATACTTTTTATCATTTTCATTCCTCTTAGTTTTATACATATAAATCTTATTCTACGAATAAATTATTAATTGCTTGTTAAATAATATCCAACACCTCTTTTAGTAATTAAAATTTTTGGTGCTGATGTATCTTTTTCTATTTTTTCTCTAATTCTTCTAACTGTAACATCTACTGTTCTAATATCTCCATAGTACTCATATCCCCATACTTTTTCTAGTAGTATTTCTCTTGTTACTACTTGTCCTGGCTGTTTTGCTAAGTAACGTAATACTTCAAATTCTCTTAAAGTTAAATCTATCACTTCTCCTCTTACTTTTACTTCGAATTTATCTAAATCTATATCTAAATCTCCTATTGAAATAACGTTTGTTGTTTTCTTATTATTTTCTGAAGACTCAGATGTATGTTCTGAAACCTCTGCTTTTCTCAAGTTTGCTTTTACTCTTGCCATCAATTCCCTTACACTAAATGGTTTTGTAATATAATCATCTGCTCCTAATTCCAAACCTAAAATTTTATCAATTTCTTCATCTTTTGCAGATAATATTAATATAGGAATATTTAATGTATGTCTAAGTCTTTTACAAACAGTTAATCCATCAACTTTTGGAAGCATAATATCTAACAAAATAAGGTCCGGCTTTTCCTCTAAAGCAATACGTATTGCTTCTTCTCCATCATTTGCTTCTAATGTTTTATAGCCTTCTTTCTGTAAATTATATATTAATATATCTACTATTCTTTTTTCATCATCTACTACAAGTATTTTCTTTTGATATTCATCTGCTACTTTTGATGATTGTAGCTCATCTTTTTCCATATTATTTTTATTATCCTCCACAAAAACGCCCACCTTTCTTTTTTAGTATTCTTCCTTTATCACTTTAAATATATTTATATCATATTACGTTTTTTTTAACAAGATTTTTTTGATATTTTTGTAATATTTTCGTAATATATTTGTTATAATTTTTCATGTTTTTTAAATTTTAAATACTTCTCTATATAAATAAGTAAAGCTATGGTTTAAAATACAATTTTTAACAGGATTTAAGGCAAAATTTAAAATAGAGAAATGCTTTTTTTACTTCATTTCTCTATTTTTATTATTTCTTTTTAATTTTATTATATTTCCTTTTATTATATATTGCCTTTTTACTATCTTTCTTCCTCTTCTCTTGCATTTGCCTCTCTTACTTCTTTTTCGTCTTTACCTTTTTCAAGTTTATCAATTGCAGTCAATTTAAGCCTTCCATTTTCATCTGCCTCTATAACAATAGTTGAAAATTTATCCATCTTATTATATATTTTTTCTAATTCCTTGTATGCATTTTTTTCACTAATTCTTCCTTCATGTAACTTATCTTTTAATTGGTCTAATTCTTCTAGTGAATTTATTGATTCACATATACGTTCTGGCAACCTTCTATCTTTATTTATTGTATCACTCACATATGCATCTTCTGTATAATAGTTATTATTTTTAGCTCCTACAGAGTACATTGTTGAACCTTTTTCAGCACCATGTCCATAAAAAACTTCAATATTATCTGCACTATAACCCAAATGTGGTGCCATTTTTTCTTTTACCATATTTAAATTAAAATCGTATAATTCATTTATCATTGATATCAGTTCACTTTTATTAGGTATTTCATTAGAATCCTTTTCAAAAACTTCATCATATTTTAGCAAAGTATCCATACTATTTTGACTTAATGATAGTGACTCTATATTCACACCAGCAGATACTAATTCCCCAAAATCTCTATTATTAGTTTGCATATAGACATCTTTTACATATCCTACTGCGTTAGCTAATACTATAGCTGATAGTACTCCTGCTACAACTCTTCCTTTTGTCTTATTACTCATATTATTAAGCTTTTTTTTCATATTATTATATATTCTTTCTGCAGTACCTTTAGGAGCAGAAAATTTTTGTTTTGGTTGTTCATTATTTACTACATATTGACTTTTAAAATCATTCATAAAGCTTGCCTCCTTCAACAATATCACGTTTTATTTGATTTTATTATAGCAATTGTAAATTTATTTGTCAAATTACAATTTCTATATGATGAACTTCTCCATTAGTATTAAGGAGTGCTTGCTTTTCTTCTATTTCTTTTCCATCTAAAATAAACTTTTCTACTCCAGTATTTTTTCCATTTGGATTCTTTACAGTTATGTTATAAATACTATTTCCATACTTATATTGCATTGAGTATTCTTTCCAATCGTTTGGTATACACGGATTAATTTTAAGTTTATTTTTTTCTATTCTTAGTCCTAGCAAATATTTAATTCCTGCTTCATACATCCAGCTTGCTGAACCAGTATACCAAGTCCAGCCACCTCTACCTGCTAAATTCTTCTGTCCATAGATGTCTGCAGATATAACATATGGTTCTACTTTATATTTATTTGCTGCTTCTTTAGTTCTGCTGTGCTCTATTGGGTTTATCATTCTATAATATTCTCCTGCTTTGTTTCCAAAGCCTAGTATTGCTTCTGCAATAATTGCCCAAATTGCAGCATGTGTGTATTGTCCACCATTTTCTCTTGTTCCTGGAAGATATGCTTTAATGTAGCCTGGCTTTAAATTTCCATTTTCAAATGGAGGGTCTAATAATTTTATAATTCCATTTTCTGTGTCTATTAAATGATTTTCTAAACTTTCCATTGCAATATACTTCTTGTCATCATCTCCTGCGTTTGAAATTATAGACCAACTTTGTGCGATTCCATCTATTCTGCATTCTTCATTTTGTATGCTTCCTAATATATTTCCATCATCCATGAAGGCTCTTCTAAACCATCTTCCATCCCAACCAGCAATGTTCAGAGCATTTTTTAAATTTTCCATTATTTCTTCATAACGTTTTATTTGTTTTTCTAAATTTTTGCTTGCTGTTTCTTCTTTTTCACCTTCATTCTCTGTGTTTTTTACTTCCTCCGTTTTAATTTTTTCTAATCTTTCCTTGCAAATAGGCACCCACTTTTTCAAAATATCATAAAGGAAAAATCCAAGCCATACGCTTTCTCCTTTTCCGAAGATTTCCTACTTCACTAAATCCATCATTCCAGTCTCCTGAGCCTATTTTTGGAAGTCCATTTTCTCCAAAATCTAAGGAAATATCTATTGCTTTTTTGCAATGTTCATATATACTTTCCTTTATTTCTGATTCTGGGTAATAATCGTACTTTTCATCTACACCCTTTTCTAGTTTTTCACCTTGTAAGTATGGTACTTCAATTTCTAGAATAGATTTATCACCTGTAAATTCTAAATAATCTTCTAGAACATATACAAGCCATAACCTATCATCACTAAATCTTGTTCTTATACCTCTTACAGTATCTTCATGCCACCAATGCTCCACATCTCCTTCTATAAACTGATGAGCAGAATGCTTAACAATTTGATTTTTCATTAAATTTGTATCTACATATTTTAATGCTATTGAATCTTGAAGTTGGTCTCTAAAACCATAAGCACCTCCAGATTGATAATAGCCTGTTTTGCCCCACATTCTTGATGTCATAACTTGGTATATAAGCCAACCATTTAGAAGTATATTATTGGATTCTAATGGTGTTTTTACTTGCAACTTTTCCGTTTTTTCTTTCCAAAATCTCTTTGTTTTTTCATATTCTTCATACACTTTTCCCATGTTATTATATTTGTAGCTTAAATCTTGGCAGTCTATTACGCTATTTCCTACGCCAAAGGTTAGAATTACTTTTTTAGTTTCTAATGCTTCTAATTCTACTTCTATATGCATAGCAATTATTCCGTCTTGCCACAATCCATTTTGCTTATCTAAGGCTATTTGGTGAATTGCATCTGGATTATTTAAATTCCCTTTTCCTACAAAACTTTCCTTGCTACCAGTATATGACACTATTTTTTCATTTGACGAGACAAACACTATACCTTCAAATGGTTTTTCTTCTGCAACATTTCTCATACATATTAAGTTAGAATTTTCATAAAAATCTAATTTTAGATATCCATTATTTTTTATCTCATCTTCACCTAAAACTGGCTTAATATAATACATTAACTTTATTTTTTTCTTTTTTAAATCGTTATTTTCTAATTGCAATATTTGTACTTTTATATTGTCCTCTGTTGGAACAAATACATCTAGCTTTTGTGCTAAGCCTTTATTTGTATGATTATATTTTGCGTAGCCAAACCCATAAGTTATATAGTAATCATTTTCGTCAGAGCATGGGCTTACACCTAATGACCAAATTTTTTTGTTTTCCTCATCTTGCAAATAAATTATTTCTGATGGCACATCTGTTACAGGCATATTATTCCATGAAGTTAGCCTATTTAGCCTACTATTTTTATACCAAGTATAGCCTCCCATTCCTTCTGTTACTAGTGTTCCAAAGTTTCCATTTGTTAGAATGTGGCTCCATACTGTTGGAAGTTTTTCATCTTTATTTACACGAATTAAATACTCTTTACCATCTTCTGAAAATCCACCATATTCATTGTAATATTTTAAATTCTCTAATTTTTGCCTTATTGGATTTTCTTCTACCATCTCATAATTCTCATCTTTTGGCATTTCTTTTACTGTATCTAGATATTCTTCTTCTAATTCTTTTAAATATCTTTTTGCATTTCCATAGCTTGAATCTATGCTTAAATTTGCCCTACATTCTAAATAATAGATTTCATCTGGTTTTAAATTTTCAAGCACAAAAATTCCCGCTTTTTGATTTTGCATATAACTAATATTTTCATTTAAAATACTGTTGAATATTCTATCTTTCAAGTGATTTTGATAGCTATACTTTTCTTCGTTTATGATTACAAGGTCTATTTTAATATTCTTCAAGTGGAAATAATGATATAGTTTTAGCATTTCTTCTACTACTTCTATATCTTCTGCCTCTTTAATTTTTACAAGTAAAATTGGCAAATCGCCTGATATTCCATATTTCCATAGTCTACTTACTGGAAGATTATTTACACTTGGGTACTGCACTTTTTTAAGTGGATTTTGCATATATAAATATCCTAAGATTTTTTGATATAATTCTAGCTCTTTTCCATTTACACCTAAATACCTATTTTCTGCTTCTGCTTTTGCTTTTGAAAGCTCAAATTGATGCTTAACAGTTTCACTATTTGTTAAAGAATTTAATCTATTTATTACTTCCTCTTTGCTATTTCCTACTGCTAAAATGAAGTTTAAACATAAACTTTTTTCAGGTAAAATTTCAATTACTCTTTTGAAACTGATAATTGGATCTGTGGTGTATTGAATTTGCCTACTTAAAGGACTTGAATTTTGTACAGCTTTTGGAACACTTCTTAAATTTCTTCCCCAGAATTTTTCTTTGTCTATTTCATATTCCAGCTCTCCTATCATGCCACTTTCTGCGTGCATTGAAACACCTACGAATATAGGCTTTTCGCTTATACTTCTTTTCCTTCTTGTTACTAAAATTGCTTCTTCGTTTTCTAAATATTCATAATTTAAAAATAGATTATTAAAAGCTGGATGGCTGTTATCCTGTGCTTCTGTTGATAAAATTGGCTCTAAGTAGCTTGTCACCTCAATAGTTTGTGCATCAGATGAGTGATTTGTAAGTTCAATGGTTTTAAGCTCTATTGGTTCATTTGGTGCAATAGTAGTTTTTATTGTTGTTTCAATATCTTCATCAAGCCTTATTATTTTATTTTGTGATGGTGCAAATAGAGATTGGAATTTTTCAGGCTCTTCTAAAAAGCTACTTTTATTTGATGTCCATATTTTTTTAGTTTTTACATTTTTAAAGAAAAACAAAATTCCTTGGTCTACATCTGCATTTTTCTTGTATCTTGTTATATTCAAATCTTTATATTTGCTGTAGCCTTCTCCCTTTGCATCTGTTATAATCAAATATTCATTACCAGAAATGCTATTTATTTGTGGGACTTTGCTATTTATTTTGGTTATTTCTCTTTCTGAATAATCCATATCTTCCACATATTTTATTTTCTCAACCTTTTCTTTTTCTTCCTTGGTTAGAATAACATTTTCAGGCATTCTTTCTTGAAGTAAAATGTCTATTGCTTGAAGCTCAGGATTTTGCATAAATCTTTTTTGAAATATGTTATTTGAAAAAAGATTATTTATTGCAAGCAAAATTAAGCCCTGATGGTGAGCCATATATGTTTTTACAACTGCATATTCCTCACCTTTTTTTAGTCTTGTTGGTGTATAATCAATAGATTCATAAAATCCATATTTTTCATACATTCCATGTTTTTCTAGGTTTTTAAGATTTTTAAGCACTTGTTTTGGTGCTTCTGGAAGTGCCATTATGCTACCATAAGATGATACTACTACTTCATCTGAAAGCCCTCTTTTTAAGCCCAGCCATGGTATTCCAAAGGCTTTATATTGGTAGTTATTATTTAAGTCTTTCAAATTAAATGCAGATTCTGAAATTCCCCATGGTACATTTAATTTTTTGGTGTATTCTCTTTGGCTCATAAGCATAAATTTGGCTGACTCGTCAAGTAAACTACCAGGGTAGCTCGGAATATTTGCATTTGGCATTAAATACTCAAACGCAGTTCCAGACCACGAAATAAGTCCCTTATATTTATTTAATATTGTAAGTGTTCTACTTAAGTTATTCCAATGTTTAGCAGGTATATCTCTTTTTGCTATTGCTATTAAGCTTGTCTGCCTTGCCTCTGATGCTAGCAAATCATAATATGAGTCTGTAAGTTTGTTTTCTTCTACATTAAAGCCTATTGAAAATAGCCCTGTTTCTTTGTCATATAGCTTTGAAAAGTCGGTTTCAGATATTATTTTTTCTATTTTTGAAATCATGGTTTTTATTTTTTGAATCATTATTTCTGCATTATTATTTTCTACTGCTCTTTGTTCTAATTGTTCTTTGTTTTGAAGTTTTAATTTCTCTTGTTCTTTATTGCTTTCATTGTTAATTTTTAAGTTTTCTAAACAATTACTTCCCTTTGCTTTTTCTTCATTAATTTTCTTGCAATTCTCATTTTGTATATTTACTTTCATATTTCCTTCTACATTTTCTTGAACTTGTTTGATCGAATTTTCTAAAAATTGCTTAGTTGTATAAAGGTACCCTATTAAGTTTCCACTATCAACAGATGATACATATTTTGGTGTAAGTGGTGTTAAATCTTCTAATTGATACCAGTTATATAAATGCCCATTCCATTTTGGAAGGCTTGATATTGAATCAATCATTTTTTCCAATAAGAGAATTGTATTTTCTAAGGTTTCATATTTTAAGTCATAACTAGAAATTGTAGCAAGTAGTGCTAGTCCAATATTTGTAGGCGAAGTTCTTGTAATTACAACCGGAATTCTATCTTCTTGGTAATTATCTGGTGGTAAAAAATGAGTTTTTTCAGTCATATTTTCTTTGAAATACTGCCATGTTCTTTTTCCCACTTCTAATAAATAATTTTTTTCTTCATCAGTTAGCTCATCTAATTTGTTTGGCACTTTTATTTCTTTACTTATATAACAGAAAATTAAAGGTGCTATAAGCCATAAAGAAGAAATGAGGAATATAAAAATATTGCACCAATTCTGCTCTAGGAAAAATAAAAGAACATAACCCAAAACTCCTAAAACTACATTTGCCATCATATTTTTGTAATATGACTTTACATCTTTTTTCGCATTTTTTTCCGCTTCTTCTGCTGTCATCCACTCTAAAAAATTCTTTTTGCTAACTGTCATTCTATATATTGTTTTTATGCAAGCATTTAAACTAAAATAAGCTTTATCTGGAAGACTTGCTAATGCTAAAAAGCCTCTTACTATGCTTGAACGCACACCTGCTATTGTTTTTGTAAACATCTTTTGAGGCTTTTCTTCTTCCTTTTTAAATATAATTCTATTTACTATTTCTAAAATATTTGGTATTAGCAATGACACTAGGAGCAATAATACAATCGGCCATATTTTTATTTTAAAAATTAAGTCTAATATACTAATATATATAAGTGAAATTACTATAAAGCTTTCATGTAAGCTTCTTATTAAGTTATCTAAAATTTTATATTTAGATAAAAAATTTATTGGATTATGCTTTTTTTCTTCCCTTTTATTAGTTATTTTATTTCCAAGCCACATTAAAATCTGCCAGTCGCCACGAATCCATCTATGAAGCCTCGCTTTAAAACTATTATATCCTACTGGATATCCATCCATTAGCATAATGTCTGAAGCAAGTCCGCATCTTAAATAGCTTCCTTCTAGTAAGTCATGGCTTAATACTGTATTTTCCGGTATTTCATTACTTAATACATCTGAAAATACCTTTACATCATATATTCCTTTTCCTGTAAAAATTCCCTCATCAAAATTATCTTGGTACACATCTGAAATTGCATTTGTGTAAGCATCTTTTCCACCTGAGCCTGCATATATTTTAGTAAATAGGCTTTTACCTACTTCTAGCAAAGAAACACCAACTCTTGGTTGCAATATTCCGTGCCCTTCTATAACCAAGTCCTTTTTATCATTTAATACTGGTTTATTTAAAATATGTGCCATTGCTCCAATTAGCTCTAAACCAGTATTTAAGGTTAAAACAGTATCTGCATCAAGTGTTATAATATACTTAATTTTAGGAATTTGGTTCTGAATTTCTTTAGAATTATTTTTTATGTTTTCTTGATAATTACTGTGTTGTATTTCTTCATTTGAAATATTTTCTAAATCATCTTCTATTATATTTGAATAATCACTTTTAGTTTTATTTTCTAGCTTTCCTTTGCAAAATCTTTCTATTGTATTTTCTAAAAATTCATTTTGAGTTTTACCCAAAATATAGTCATTAAATTGGTTTAATAAACCTCTTTTTCTTTCCCAACCTAAATAACATTCTTCCTTTGGATTCCATGTTCTTTTTCTATATAAAAAATGAAACTTAGGGAATGTGCTTTTATACTTCTCATTTAATTCTTTTGCCTCTTTTAAACCGGTTTTTATCACTTCTTCATCAAATGGCTCTTTCTCATTTTTTCCAGCTGTGCAATCTCCTAAAAGTGCAAAATATATATTTTCACTTTTATTAGCTATATAGTAACTTTCTAATTTTTTCATTAACTTTTCTACTTTTTCCTTTGAATTTATAATTGTAGGTATTACAACAAATGTAGCATATTCTCTTGGTACACCTTTTTCAAAATCTAACTTTGGAATTTTTTTAGGTTTTATAAACTTGCCTAAAATATATTGTTCAATTTGCACTAAAATTACTTCCACAGGAATTAAAAGTAAAAAAACAAGCAAGCATGAAATAATTCCTATTTGGTTATATAAATAAACTGTAAAAATGCTAGAAATTATTATTGAGAAAAATAAAAGTAGCAAGGCTACAATTCCAATTTTCTTGTTATTTCCTAACTTAATTTTCTTTTTGCCTGTAAGCTCTTCCCAAAGCTTTCCGCCTTCCATCACCTATTAAATAATATCCGACATGAGCTTGTTTGCTTTCTATACTAGCATTTTTCTCTTTTATCATACCATTTTGTGTATTTTCTTGTATTGTAGAATTTTGCACATTTTCTTTTGTCGTAGTATTTTGTGTATTTAATTCACTATTTATATCTTTAATTTCTTCCTTTGCTTGATTTGCTAAGTCCCACACTTTTTTTGCAATATAAATTTCTGAAATCTTAGTTTTTTTAGCTAATTCTTTAATAGAATTGCAATACATTACTTTTGTTTCGTAATCCATTTTTTCATATACATTTGCAGGATCTTTTCTTAAGATATCTTCAACACCATTTATTTTTTCAAAAATTTCAGCCATGCTAATTCTGCCTACATTTTTTATGCTAGTTATGGCATTTCCAACCGAAATTTTGCGAAGGGCTATATCAAAATGCTCCTTTTGAGCCACTTCTTTTACGCTCATCCCCATTTTAGCAACTTGTTCATCTAAAATCGTTAAATATGGATATGCCTTTTTTCCATATTTTTTTAAACGATATGACAAATACTCTACAAATGGGTACTTCATCTCTCCAAAGCCTTTTACCTTTGTTTTATATTCCTCTAAATGTGTAAATTGTAGTTCTTCTTTATTTTTTTGTTCCACTAATCTTTCTATCATGTTTTCAACTTTGTATTTTTGAAGCTGTGCAGAATAAATCTTTTCACATATTTCTCTTATGTTTTCTATTAAAACAATTTGAAGAAAAAGTGGAATATTCCATATTTCTTCCATATTTAAAGTTTTTCTTCTTTGATATGCTTGGAGATATTTAGTTAAAGTTTTTACATCTATTTTGTTATCACTATAATTTACGATTTCATTTGCAAGCACATAAATTCTAGCAAATCCTGCATTTGCACCATTTGCTATACCTAAAAAATTTATATATTCTTTTTGTTTTAAATTGTTTTTTATAGTCTTTACTGTTTGCTCTATTATATAGTAATTATCTAAAATCCACTCTCCTGCTGGATGAATAGGAATTTTTAATTTTATATGTTCATTTAATAATTGATATACCTCAGTAATTACTTCAAAATTTTCTTCTAACCTTGGTATTGGGTAAGTATTCTTATCTGAATTTGGTTTTAAGCTATGGTCCGATGCTATTTTTTCTAAATATTGCTCTAATCCACTTTCTCCTAAAATAGCTCCGTTTCCATTTAAAATTTTATATTCCATTAAAAAAATTTCCACTCCTTGTTTTCATACATTTATATGTATTTTCTCCAAAGAGTGGAAATATATTCATTTTATATGAATTTTTAGATTAAAAGCTCTTATTTACCTATTTTTCAAGCTTATTCGTTCGTCACTTTTTGAGTAAATTCGACATATACTTATTAAAAATTTACACCTTCACTATACAAAAAAGAGCCCCTAAAATTAAGGACTCTTTTTTGACTTAGTATTTGTTATGACACAGACAATACTTGATTATTTAGTAATGCCATCTATCAAGATCATAATCATCTTCATATTCGGCATTACTATCTTCACTAGCTATTGCCAGCAAACTGCCTATAACCAATACCAGCGCAAGGGCAATTATTTTTACTGCCTTTCCCATGATGTCTACCCTCCTTTTATAATAAGTATCAGCATAATTGCTGTAAAGATATTATATCACACTTTACATAAAAAAATCAATTTTTTATGTAATAATATACTTTAATTTTATAAATTATTATATATTATTCACCATTTATCCATCTATCTACTTCATCAGAGCTATCATTTATAGCTTGCAAATCATTTTGAGTTGCTTCATTAGTTTTATTTTTTGCATCTTGTGCACTATCAAATAGTCCTTGTCTTCCGATTATCATGCTTATACTTACTGTTGCCAAAATTAATAATACTACAACAGTTACAATCAAAGCAATTAATGTTATTCCGTGCATTATTTATCTTATTATTTTTTAATTTTTTCATTAGTTACCTCCTTATTTATCTAATTTATAACATATATACATACTTTTTTCAATGCCTAATTTCAAATTTAGAATAGCTATTATTTTTGATAAAAATAATCCATAATTCCATTATATATTCCCCATGCTAACTTATCTTGATAACTATCATCTAATAATTGCTTTTCTTCTTCTGGATTAGATAAAAAACCACATTCTACTATTGAAATAGGTATTTCTACATGTTTCATAATATATACTGTATCTAGTTTCATTGCCACTCTTTTATTTTCTTTTTGGATTGCATCGTTTAAATTTTCCTGTATTGTTTTTGCTAGATTCATACTTTGTTCATCATTTTGCTTATAAAAACATTGCCAGCCATAATATTGCGATTGTGGAATTTTATTTAAATGTACTGACACAAATATATCTGCAGAACTTTCATTTCCTATTTTAACACGATTATGTATATCCGATACCTTTTTTTCTCTTAAAGTGTTTTTATCTAAATCATATATTGCATTTTCATCACTACGTGTTAGTATTACAGTTGCTCCACTTTGTTCCAAAAGGCTTTGAAGTTTCAATACTATTTTTAAGTTAGTTTCCGCCTCGGTTGTTCCGTGCACTTGACTCTGCCCCCTCATCCGGCTTACCGATGACCTGCATCTAAAACTATTACTTTGTTTGATACTGGTAAACTCACAGTTTGTACTGTTTTATCCAAATTTGACTTTCCATTAAAATTATTTTCTCCATTTAAATTTGCTGTTTTAAAAGTAAAAGCAAAAACTGCTATAAGTAAAATTCCACTAATAATTGCTATTCTTTTTTTACTTATTATAATCATATAACTCTCCATTCTTACTTATAAAAAAATATTTTTTACTATATTATTCTAATTATATTTTTGTAGAACTAAAACCAAACAAAAAAAATTGCAAACTTTTATATTTGCAATTTTTATTAATTTTATAATCTTATTTACTTATTATCTTTTTATTTTTTTCTTCTGTCAATTGCATATGTACTTCCCGGTGTCGTTTTTGCTAAGTGCTTTACTTGTGCTGCAACTTCACCTATTTCTAGTACATTTTTAAATCTGCCCTTATCTGCAATTACAACACCTATTGAAATTGTTGTTAATGGGAACTGTTCTAAAATACATTTTCTATTAGGAACTTCTAAGTACCCTCTTTCTATATCTTCTTCATTGAAGAATTTAACAACACCATTATCAAATTCAAGTATAATATTTTGACAAGTTTCTTCGCAATTTATATGTGATGTAATTGCTACAAAATCGTCTCCTCCTATATGTCCTACAAAATTATCTTCCTCTGAATCTGTTAGATGACTTTGTATGCATTTTGCAGTAAATTTAATTATTTCGTCTCCGTTTAAAAATCCATAAACATCATTATATGCTTTGAAATTATCTAAATCAACATATAAAATAGCAAAATCTTCTTTATTTAATAAGCGTTTCTTCATTTCTGCATGAATTTGTACATTTCCTGGTAATCCTGTAAGTGGACTTACTCTACGATTTGTATCAAGTAATCGGATTATATTTTTTACAGTATAATATAAATATTCTTCATCAATTGGTGATTTAATATAATGTTCTACACAAGATTTTAAAATTTCAAGTCTATGTGTTTTATCTTTGTTAGAAGAAATTACAATTATTGGTGTAATAGTGTTATCTTCATTTTTTCTAATTTTCTCACAAAGTTCTATTGAGCTTTCATTTATCTCGTCTTCGTTTATGATTATTAATGAAGGAATATTTCTTAAAACATTTTCTAATTCTGTAGTTTTGGCTTTTATAAATTTATATTCAGGCTCTTTTTTAAATAACTCTACTAATTTATTTTTTAAATTATTTTTATCATCTATAATATAGATTTCTTGTGCCATATTTTTTCTCCTTTTACTTTTGTAATATAGTTTCTTTTAATATGGATATTTTATATCTGCTGCCTGTGTTTTTGTATAACCACTTACATTTGTTACTGTTATCGAAACTGTGTTTAATCCTTCTCTTAACGTTAATTCATTAGTTTTTACTTCTTTTTGATTTATATTATCAATAGATAATATTTCACCATTTAAATTTATTGAAATGCTTGATACTCCATCTTCATCTGTAACATTTACATAGAATTTTCCATCTTTTAATAATTGAACTTGTATAGTTGGCTCTGATGTTGTTGCAATAATTTCTCTTTCTATTTGCTCTATATTTCCGTTTGTATCTTCTGCTTTAATAGTAATTTTTCTGGTTCCAGGTACTAGTTCTATATTATGCTCATATACAGCTGGATTACCCTCTATATTTACTATAACTGGTTCTTCACCCTCCCATTGATAGGTAAGTGTTTTTAATGCTACATTATCTTTAGCAGTTATAGTCATATTTCTATTACCATTTACTGTATTAGTTTCTAGTTCTGGTTTCTTTATATCTACGCCATTTAATTTATATTGTTTTGCATAGTTTGATTGTTTTCCATTAATATCTTCAACCATTATATATAATGTACTGTCATAGCCTAAAAGAGTAATGGTTTCATTAGCAGTAGTTGAACTTATAGGTATTACTGTTTCTTCTCCATTATCCCAACGATATACAATTTTAGATATAAGTACATTATGTTCAACATCGATAATTGCTTTATCATTTTGTCTGCCTATTGTTACTTTTGGTGCATTTTTTGGATTTTGAAGACTACTATTTTCATATATTGCATAAGATCCTTCCCCTATTAAAATAATACCAAAAATTATAATAATAACAGCAAAAAATCTAACAATTGGTTTTATTGCTATTGGTCCACTTGATTTTCTTTTATTTTTATTATTTTCTGTGGCAAGAATTTGGTTCATTTAATTTTTCCTTTCTTCTCATAAGTATAACTGTTATAAGAATTATAGCATAACCATTTTTTAAAGTAAACAATTAAGTTTAAGTTTTATTATTATTTTTACTTAAGTTTGTCTACTTTAACTTTTCCTTATTTTTTTACTGTAATTTTTTTCTTTTTTATTGTACTTATTTTGAATTTTTTCCTGTACCTTTGGTTGTAGTTTTTGTTGAAGTTTTTCTTGAAGTTTTTGTTGTAGTTTTTGTTGAAGTTTTTCTTCTGGCTTTTCTTCTAGTAGTTCTTTTTGGTTTCTCTCCTGGTACCCACTTTTCACCCTTTTTAGGAGCATCCCATGAAATATATTCACAAGATTTTGGGTTGTTTTCGCAAATGTAATATTTTTTTCCTCTTTTGCTTTTTCGTACTTGTACTTTTCCACCACAAACTGGACATGGTACACTAATTGTTTCCACAATTGGTTTTGTATTTTTGCACTCTGGATATCCAGGGCATGCCAAAAATTTACCATATCTACCATATTTTATTACCATCATTCTTCCACATTTTTCACATGGTACATCTGATACTTCTTCTACTAATTGTACATGTTCTAGTTCTTTTTCTACTTTTTCTACTTGCTTTTCAAATGGTCCATAGAACTCACGAATTACTTGTTTCCAAGGTTCTTTTCCTTCTGCTATCTCATCAAACTCTTTTTCAATTTTAGCTGTAAATTCTACATTTATTACATCCTTAAAGTTTTCAACTAGTAATTGATTTACAACCTTTCCTAAATCTGTTGGTACTAATTGCTTTTGCTCTTTTTGAATGTATCTTCGTTCTAAAATTGTTGTAATAGTTGGTGAATAAGTACTTGGTCTTCCTATTTCTTTTTCTTCTAATGCTTTTACTAAACTTGCTTCTGTGTATCTAGCTGGTGGTTCTGTAAAGCTTTGTTTTGGCTCTAATTTTTGCTTCTTTACTTCTTCTCCAACTTCTAATTCTGGAATTGAAACATCGTCTTCTTCTTTTTCATTTTCTAATGTTTCTACATATAAAGTCATAAAGCCCTTAAATTTTAGTGTTTGCCCATTTGCTTTAAATAAATAATCATTTACATTTATATCTAATGATACTGTATCATATACTGCTTGTGACATTTGGCTTGCAATAAATCTGTTATATATTAAACGATATAACTTATATTGTTCTGGTGATAAATACCCCTTTATATCTTCTGGGTCTAAATCTATATATGTTGGTCTTATTGCTTCATGCGCATCTTGTGCATTTTGGTTTGTTCTATAATAACGGTTCTCATAGTAACTTTTACCATATTTTTCAGTAATTTGCTTTTTGGCAGCACTTCTTGCTTCTTCTGATATTCTAGTAGAGTCTGTTCTCATGTAAGTAATTAAACCTACTGTTCCTCTTTCTCCTACATGCACGCCTTCATATAAGCCTTGTGCAACTGACATAGTTCTTTTTAAAGTAAATCCTAATTTTCTAGATGCTTCTTGTTGCATTGTACTTGTTGTAAATGGTGGCGCTGGCGTTCTTTTCTTTTCACCCTTTTTAAGGTTTGTTACAATATATTTTCCGTTTTCGATTTGCTTTAAAATTTCATTTACTTCATTTTCTTTATGAAGTTCTTGTTTTTTACCATTTTTTCCATAGAATGTTGCTGAAAATTCTTTTTTAGTTTTCTTGTCTTGAAGTTTAGCATCTATGTTCCAATATTCTTCTGGAATAAATTTTTCTATTTCTTCTTCTCTATCTACAATTAGTTTTACAGCTACTGACTGCACTCTTCCTGCAGATAGACCCCTTTTTACTTTTTTCCAAAGTACTGGGCTCATTTTATAACCCACTATTCTATCTAATACACGCCTTGCTTGTTGTGCATCTGTTAAATTCATATCTATTTTTCTTGGTTTTTGAATTGAATTTTTTACTGTTTCTTTAGTTATTTCATTGAATGTAACTCTACAATTACTATCTTCTGGAATTTCTAATATATGTGCTAAGTGCCATGCAATAGCTTCACCTTCACGATCAGGGTCGGTTGCTAGGTATACATTTTTAGCTTCTTTTGCTTCTTTTTTTAAATTTTTTATTAAATCTCCTTTTCCACGAATATTAATATATTCTGGTTCAAAGTCCTCTTCTATTTTAATTCCCATTTTAGATTTTGGTAAGTCGCGAATGTGTCCCATAGATGCCATTACTTTTGTATTCCCACCTAAGAATTTTTTTATAGTGTTTGCCTTAGCTGGTGACTCAACAATAATTAACTTATCTGTCATAATTCTTTTATATAATGCAATTCTAAAACACACCCAAATTAAACTACAAATTAAAATTATAATTCAATTAGGTTTAATTGCACTATACTCTCCTTTCTAAGTTTAGACTATATAGTATAATAGCTTAATTTTATTTATTTTGCAAGTTTTTTTTTATTTTTATTTTCGACTAATTCATAATATTAGTTTTATAATACAAATTATATTTAACTTTTTTATTCATAATATGAAAATAAGAACATTTTCTTTTTAGTATATACTACCGAAAAGTAAATGTTCCTTCATCACTTATTGTGAATTTAAAATTTTTAACTACTATTTTTAACTTTTATGAACTTTAATTTTTTATATTTTTCATTTTGTATTTTATTTTTGTACAATATACTTTAGTATATATTTCTACTCTATATCTTCTAACACATATTTTAAGTCAACTGGTGTTACTTTATTTTGTAGTAACATTTCTAACAAACTTTCAACTTCATCTTTTTGCTTACATATATTATTAATTTCTTGTTTTTCTTGATTAAATTCATTATTAACAATTTCTGTTTTTATAACTCCTACACCATATATTTTGTCATTGTCGTTTTTAGCTTTTGTTTTGTAATACTTTAAATTAATAATCCTATCTTCCTCATAATCTTTCGTTTCTTTCTGAATAGTAGTTTCACCATAAATTTTGTTAAAGCTAAACATAATATTCCCCTTTCTTCATAAGTGCAAGTTTCATATTACCATATTTTTCCTAAAAAAGCAAGCACTTTCGTGCGTCAAATTTCGACTTTTATTTCATTATAAATTTTTTCTTCGACATCTTTTATTGAAACTTTAAGAGCATTTTCTCCCATTTTGTTTAGCTTTTCTCTATCTTTTACCATATTTTGAATCTCATCATTTAAAACATTAGAAGTTAAATTTTTATCTAAAATAATTTTTGCAGAGCCTACTTTTTCTAATACTCTTGCATTATATTCTTGATGATTTTCTGTTGCAAAAGGAAATGGTATAAATATTGCAGGTTTTCCAACATTTGCAATTTCTGTAATTGTCATTGCACCGCTTCTGCAAACCACTAAATCTACTATGTTCATCATTTCTTCCATGTTATAAATATATGGCATGATTTTTACATTTGGAATTTTATCTATTTCCAAATTATGCTTTTCTTTTAAATTATTTTTTATTTCTTCATA
This sequence comes from uncultured Clostridia bacterium, assembly GCA_947632035.1. Lineage (GTDB taxonomy): Bacteria > Bacillota > Clostridia > TANB77 > CAG-508 > CAG-273. Next base: position 121,045 of record CANRNR010000001.1, read on the forward strand.
TTGTGCTGGTCCTGCTGCCCACATAATTTGATAATTTTCATTTTTCTTATTTGCTATTATCTCTATTAAGCTATTGTTTATGCTTTGTGCCCCTTGGCTCCCTCCAAAAAATAGTACTATTGGTTTTTGGTCATTTAATCCATTTTCATTTAGAATTTCTTGTTTTTTCTCTTTTGAAATATTTATTTTTTTTACTTTTGTTGGTGTCCCTGTTACAACTATTTTCTTAGCTTTTGGAAGCCTTGCTTTTGCATCTTCAAAGCCTAATAATATTTTATCTGCTTTTTTTGAAAGAAGTTTAATCGCAACTCCTGGAAAAGCATTGCTTTCATGTAATACAACTGGCACTTTTTTCTTTTTAGCTGAAAGCCCAACTGGTACACAAATATATCCACCTGTTCCTAATATAACATCTGGTTTAAATTCTTCTATAATTTTCTTTGCTTCTTTAATTGAGCGAAATGTTTTATAAATTTTCTTTATATTATCTAATGAAATTGAACGGTCAAATCCATAAGCATTTATTGTTTTTAAAGTATAACCTGCTCTTGGAACTAAGTCATTTTCTAATCCTCTATCTGTTCCAATAAAGATTATTTCTGAATCTGGCTCTTTTTCTTTTATTTTATTTGCAATTGCAATACCTGGGTTTATATGTCCACCTGTTCCAGCTGCTGCAACAATTACTCGCATTGCATTTCCTCCCTCTTCTTATTAATTAATATTCATATTTTATTAATTAAAAAACAGTATAGCTCTATAGCATTATGCTGCGTTTAAAACTATGCTGTTTTTTAGTATTAAAACTTTAACTATTCTCTTTGCTTGTAATTTACACTTTGTTTCCTGCCCTTGATATGTTCAGCAAAATTCCGCATACTTGCTAATAATATAACTAGTGCACTTCCACCATAGCTAAAGAATGGTAATGGTATTCCTGTATTTGGAATAGAAGATGTAACAACTCCAATATTTAAAAGAACTTGCAAACCTACTAAACTAATAATTCCTATTGCAAGTAAACTTCCAAATGTATCAGGTGCTTTCATCGCAATTAAAACTCCTCTCCAAACCAACATTGCAAAAAGCCCCATAATAAATACGCATCCTATAAAACCTAATTCTTCTGCTATAATTGCAAATATAAAGTCATTTTGTGGTTCTGATATGTATAAATATTTTTGTTTACTTTCACCCAAGCCTACTCCAAAGAAACCACCTGATCCAATAGCATATAAACTTTGTATAACCTGCCATCCATCACCTAACTTATCTTGCCATGGGTCTAAAAATGATATAATTCTTCCTATACGGAAACTATCTGAACCTGATGAAATTTTATAAACAAGATAACTTACAAGTGCTCCAGCAGCTACCCCTCCTACTGCAATAAAATGTAGCATTCTTGTACCTGCCATAACCATCATAACACATGTAATCATTCCAATAATTAGTGATGCACTTAAGTGATTTTGTACTAAATATAAAATTCCAATTGGTGCAATTAAAAAAACAAATGGTTTTACGAAGCCCTTCCAAAAATCTTTAAGCTCATCTTTATGGTCTGATAAATATCCTGCATAGAAAATTATTAATCCTATTTTTGTAAATTCTGATGGTTGAAATTGACCAATTAGTGGTATATATACCCATCTTCTTGCACCATTTGCTGAAATTCCTAATCCCGGAATTAAAACAAATAGTAGTATTACACATGAAATTATATAAATTCCCCAATAGTATTTTTTATAAAAACGATAGTCTATTTTTGAAAGGAAAAACATAGCAATAATTCCTATTATACAAAAAAATAATTGTCTACTCGCATAAGTATATGTTTTTCCTGTTTCTGCTAGTGCAGATGGTGCAGAAGCTGAAAGTACCATTACAACACCTAATGCTAACAAGATAAATACTATTATGCAGAGTACATAATCAAATTGCTTATTTACAAAATTTGAGAACTTTTTTGTTTTCTTTTGCATTAGCATCCTCCTTCTATATTAGCATTAGCCCTATCATGCAACATACTAATGTAATAACACTAAAAACTGATACTATTTTATTTTCGTTCCAACCACATAACTCAAAATGGTGATGTATTGGTGTCATTTTAAATATTCTTTTTCCTGTTTTCTTAAAATGTCTTACTTGTAGCATAACTGATAGTGTTTCAATTACTGGAACAAGTGCAATTATTATAAGAAGTAATGGCATTTTTAAATAAAGTGCTATACTTGCAATAGCTCCACCTAATAATAGCGAACCTGTATCTCCCATCATTACTTTCGCAGGATGAAGGTTAAATATTAAAAATCCTAAGCAAGTTCCTATTAAAATACTTCCAAATACAGTAATTTCTTTTACTCCAAATATTATTGATATTACTGTTAGACAAGTAAGAATTATTGTTGTAACACTTGTTGAAAGTCCATCAATTCCATCTGTTAGGTTTATTGCATTTGTCGTTGCAAGCATCACTAAAACTGCAAATGGTATATAAAGCCAAAATGGAAGAGTTAAAGTGTTACCCAAAAATGGTATATAAATATCTGTTGATATGTGTAAAAATTGTGTTAAACCTATGACAAACCCTACAGATACTATAAGTAATCCTATCATTTTATACATTGGCTTTAATCCTTCTGTATTTTTGCCAATTAATTTTTTTAAATCATCTATTAATCCGATTATTCCAAATCCTATTGTTGATGCAATAAATGGTATCATATTAGTAGCAATTTGCCTTTCTTCTGGTGCTTCAGATTTTCCATAATCTAAACACATAAATACACTAACTACTAAGATTGTTATAATCATTATAATACCACCCATTGTAGGTGTTCCTTGTTTTTTCAAATGTGACTGTGGGCCTTCCTGCCTTTCCAATTGCCCTACTCTTAATCTTTTTAAAATTGGAATTACTATTATTGCAGTAACAAAACATACTGCTAATGAAAGTAAAATAAGTTTTGTTTGAAATTCTAATTCCATTACTTCCTCCTTCGTTATCACTTTTTATTAATTATTATCTGTAAAATATAGTAACTTTGCGTGTGCTTGTTGTCGCAACCTTCCTATGTAATAAATTGCTATTAAAATAGCAATTTATTACTAGCAATATGTTGGTTGCTTCAAACGCACTTCGCTTACGCTTCGTTTGGACGCTACGCGCACTACTTAAAGTTACTATATTTTACGTTATAATTGTAATTGATAATCTAATTTGCATCAATAATCTCTCTAATAATTTCTCTTTCATCAAAAGGATATTTTTTTCCATTTATTTCTTGTGTTAATTCATGACCTTTTCCAGCAATTAACACTAAGTCTTTTTTATTTGCCATTTTAATTGCTTTTTTCATTGCTTCTTTTCTATCTACAATGCATTCATAGCTTCCTTTTGTTTTTTTAGCGCCTTTTTCAATTTGAGAAACTATATCTTCTGGTTTCTCACTTCTTGGGTTGTCAGATGTAATAATTGTATGGTCTGCTAAAGTAGTAGCAATTTCGCCCATTAAAGGTCTTTTGCCAGAATCTCTATCTCCTCCACAACCAAACACGCAGATTACTTTACCAATCGTATATGTTTTTACAGTTTTTAAAATATTTTCCAAACTTTCTGGTGTATGTGCATAATCTATCATAATTGCCAATTCTGCTTTATTGTCTACAAGCTCGCTTCTTCCTGGTACACGGACAGAAAGTAAGGCGTCTATTATGTCTTCTGCACTAACACCAAATCTAGATGCAACACTAATTGCTGCTAATGAATTATATACGCTAAATCTTCCAGGTATTCCTGTTTTTACCCTTTGATTTTTATTTCCTAATTTTACTTTAAAATCTACATTTGAATTTGTTACAGTAATATCTTTTGCAAGCAAACTTGCTGGGTTATCAATTCCATAAGTTTCAAATTTACAATTTGGAGCAAGTGCTGGCAATTTATTTGCAAAAATATCATCTGAATTTATATAACCATATTTACACATTTTAAATAACTTAACTTTTGAATTAAAGTAATCTTCCATACTTGGATGTTCTTTTGGGCTAATATGGTCTTTTGCAAAATTAGTAAACACTCCTATTTCGAACTCACATCCATCTACTCTGCCAAGTTTTAAGCTTTGTGAAGATACCTCCATAACTGCTACATCACAGCCTTCATCTACCATTTTCCTTAAAAGCTCTTGTAACTCTAATCCTTCTGGTGTAGTTCTATCATTATCTCCTAAATTTTTATTTCCAATGTATGTGCAAATTGTTCCAATAAGCCCTACTTTTAAACCTTCTTTTTCTAGTAAAGATTTAATCATAAATGTAGTAGTAGTTTTGCCCTTCGTTCCAGTTACACCAATAAGTCTTAACTTTCTTGAAGGATTTTTATAAAAATTACAAGCACAAATTGAAACTGCATGCCTTGTATCTGGTGCTAAAATAAATATAACATCATCTGGCAAATCTTTTACCATTTCTCTTGTTACTTTGTCTGCTTGTGCCATAATTACTTTTGCACCTTTTTTTATTGCGTCTGGTATATATTTGTGTCCATCTTCAGTAAATCCATCTATTGCAACAAACATATCACCTTCTTTAATTTTTTCAGAATTGTCTACTATGGTTTTAACTTCAGTATTCTCTATTTTTCCTTTTATTTTCAAGTCCTCAAGACCTGCTAAAATACTCTTTAATTCCATATTTTTCTCCTATCTCTCCATTTTCACGAATACATTATATAACAAAAATTATTTTTTGTATATATATTTTTTATATTAATACTTAACAATAATTTTTGTTCCCTCATATACTCGAATTTCTTTTTTAGGCAACTGCTCTTTTACAATTGTCGTTTTCTTATCGTATTCTCCTTCATTTTCTATTTGCATTTCTAAGTTTACTTTCTTAAGTTCTTTTATAGCTTCTTCTATTGTCATTCCTTCTATTTCCGGAACTTCAACTATATTTTTTTGATCTTCTTCTTTAACATTGTCCTTTTGAAGCTCTAAATATGGTAATACTTCTGATAAAACCTGACCTCCTACTGGTGCTCCTACAGCACCTGCTTGGGTGATTATAACAACACTTAATACTCATTATTAAACTTAAATTTTATAGTAATTTTATTATTTTCATGCACTTCTATGTACTCAATTAATTCATCTATAATAGTTCTATCTAAACTCACAATATTTTTTTGTTTTTTAAAATCTTCTATCCATTTTACATTTTCGTTTTCTTTATTTTCTTCCTCTTTATTTTGTATTTTTAAATTTATAAGTGCTTGCTCTAAATTTTCTATTTGTTTTTCATAGTCTTCTTTATATTGTAAATATTCTTCTTTTGTAATAATTCCATCCTTTAAATCTTCGTATAAGCCTTTTTTTAGTAACTTTATTTTTTCTATTTGAATATTATTTTGTTTTTCTATGTTACTATTGTTCAAAGGCTTTTTTTCAATTACCTCTAATTCATTTAATATTTTTTCTGTATCAACAAATTTACTAATATGATATCTAATTACTTCTAATACTGCATTTTCTAAATCACCCTGCTTTATTGTATGTTTGGTGCAAAGTTCATGAGATTTTTTTCTATATGTTCCACATATATAGTATTCATATATTTTTCCACTTTTGTTTTTGCTATATTTTTTATGCATTGCTCTTTTACAATCAGCACATTTTAAAATTCCTGCCCACATACTTAAACTGCCATTTTTTCTAACTCTTGTATCTTTTTTAATTAAGTTTTGTGCTTTTTCAAATAATTCTTTTCCTATAATTGGTTCATGCATGTTTTCTACTGTAATCCATTCTTCTTCTGGAACTTTATCTAACTTATGAAGTTTATAGCTTTTAACTCTTCTTTTTCCTTGTGTAACATTTCCTATATAAATATCATTTTTTAAAATATTTCTTACAGTTGAAACTCCCCAAGTATAATCACTACTATTGTGGTATTTTTGATTTAAAACTTTTATTTTATAACCTGTTGGATTTAAAATTCCCATACTATTTAATCTATGGCATATTTTTAAGTTGCCTATTCCTTCATTTACTTTCCATTCAAAAATTTTTTTTACAATTTCTGCTGATTCTTTGTCCACAATTAATTTATGCGGATTTTCTTTTTCCTTAATATATCCATATGCAGGAAAAGCACCTACAAATTCTCCTTTTTTCTTTCTTCCATTTAAGGCACTTCTTATTTTTATTGATGTATCTCTGCAATATTCATCATTTATTAAATTCTTAAAAGGAATCAAAATGGTGTTACTACTAGAAGGGTTTTTGTAACTATCTACATTATCATTTATAGCAATAAACCTCACATTGAAGATAGGAAATATCTGCTCAATATAATTTCCTACTTCTATATAATTTCTTCCAAGTCTTGATAAATCTTTTACAATTACACAATTAACATTTCCATTTTTCATGTCTTCTAAGAGTCTTTGAAATGCTGGTCTATTAAAATCTGTTCCGGTAAATCCATCATCTACATATGTATCGTAAACTACTAAATCATCATATTCCTTTACGAATTGATTTAATAATTCTTTTTGGCTTGTTATACTGTTACTTTCTTGCTTTTCTATTCCGGTTATCACTATCTTCTTGTGAAAGCCTTATGTATAAGCCTGTCTGCCATATTTTTTTGCTATTGATATTTTTTTCATTAGTATATTTTGAGGTTCTTCCTGGCATCTTTATTGCCTCCGTTTATAATAAGCTTCTTAAATAAAATTAATTTTTAACTAAATATGATAAAAAATCTCTTTTTAAAATATTAATTTTACTTTCTTTCTTAAATATTAATTTAACTTTCTTTTTTCAATATTAATTCAACTTTCTTGCTAAAATATTTTCTATACATTCTCTAAGAGATTTATTGTTATCTGAATATTTTATTTCTACAATCATATTATCAATTTCTAATATACCAGAATCCATGTCAAATAAAAATTTTTTTGCAATATTACTCTCCAAATCATATCTTTCCTTTCAAAATCTGTATATTTTTCAAGTTTATATACTTTTTAAGTAACATATCTTTCGCAACTTATATATCTTTCAAACTTATATATGTTAGCCTTATATATTTTCAAGCTCATATATCTTTCAAACTTATATATATGTGATTTATTAATAAAAAATTCAAAAAATATTTTTAAGTAAAAAATAAAGCGAGAAATCAAACGGATATTTATCCCGTAAGTTTTCTCGCTTAAACCTTTTTGCAATTTGTTGTCCCTTTAGAGTTAGTCTATCTCAACTCCTTTATAGAGCCACATAACAGACATTACCCCTTCCGACCATGAATATCTTTCATAGTCTTTTTCCTCTTTGCCTTCTTGATATGGACGATATGTGTCATTTACTTGGTGAATAGTTTTCTTACCCTCCAAATGATTATAAACACATTGTACGCCTTCCTCTAAGCCTTCTCTCACAGAGTTAAAGTACATTCCTTCTCCTCTGGATTTCATGCCAAAGAAGTTGTTGCGCTCTTTTGCATAATCTGAATTACAATGCCCTGATTCCCATCCCATAACTGAAATAACAAAAAATTCATTCATAGGATGATCTTTTACGAATTCAACAATTATTCTCGGTAAAAGTTCAATAACCTCTTCCGGAATTTGAATGTTTTGACGTTTTAGTGCATTTAACTCGTTTATGCAGAGTAGAAAATACCTAAGCTCATCTTCAGTAAATTCAATCGGTTTGGACAAGTCTGCTCTAGTTGAAATCTTAACTGAAGCCAACTTTTCTCTTAGAGACTCTTTTGTATTTTGAAGTCTTTGCTGATCATCAAAAAGCTTAAAATCTCTATAAAGTCCATTATACAGCTTGTATGCTGAATTATACTCCTGTTCCACTTCACTTAAACTGGCTTGCAACCTTTCAGTTTCTCCTGGTGTAAGTTTTTTTGCTTCAGCACTTTCACTAGAATCACATAAAATCAATGCTAATCCGTCAGTTAGGCTTGAATTTGAAGTATGATTAACAGTTTCTTTAATTGGATTTATACTTTCAAATGTGGAATCACTACATTTTATATGTATAGAATCACATTCGCTTCGAACTTTGTTAATCAATTTTCCTACATCTTCAAGCTTAGAGCTTATGCTCTCCATAAGTGTTCCAAGATTTTGGGCTTCTTCCATTTGTCCGATTAGTTTACTTATTTCGACAAGCTTTTGATCAATAATGATCAGATCCTGGCTTTGAACGTTTATTTCCCGGCTGATTTCATCAGCATAAGAAAAATCAGGTTCAATTTTCACCATTATAGCGATATTTTTTTTCGGTCTTTGGTTTGTATTCTGTATCACTACCTCCTTTTCGGGTATAGCCTGATACCCTAAAACGATGACAATGACTGTTAGCAAAGCAAAACCAATTTTCCAGCAGATTTTTTCTACTTTTGATATTGGTTCAAGCTCTACTAACCGGCTTGATTGTTTCACACTGTTGTCCTCCTTACGATTTTTCATTTTTCAACAAATTGCAAATTTTTCCCCTTTTAAGAAAAAAGAGGAAAAGAATAAAAGGTTACGATTTTATTTTAGCATATTTTTACAGTAAAATCAAGGTTTACAGAAAATGTTTATTTTTTATCATTCAACTTTACAAATTATATTTAATTTTTCAAATGTATAAATCACATTTAAATTTTCAGATACACAAATCACATTTAAATTTTCAGATACACAAATCGCATTTAAATTTTCAGATACACAAATCGCATTTAAATTTTCAGATACACAAATCGCATTTAATTTTTCGAATCTACAAATTATATTTAATTTTTCAAATACACAAATTGTACTTAATTTTTTCGAATAATGTAGAATTTTGTATAAAACAAAAAAATTAACACATAATAAGTTTTGAAATACTTAAAATCAAGTACTTTTTCTAAAAATGTTCATATTTGTTTTTAACATTGCTTTAGCTTTTAAAGAAAATTACTTATTAAATAGTATTTTAATACATTTAGAAAGGATATGAATTTATGAAAAAATTAGTTTTATCTTTAATAGTATTGTTAGCTACATTAGTTTTTATACCAAGTTTTTGTCAAGCTAAAACTACATCAGTAAATGGAGAAGCTGATTTAAAAGAAGCAATTCAAAATGCTACAGCTGGAGATATTATTTCTTTATCTACAGATATCTATTTAACAAGCCCTATTGAAATAACTGACAAAAATTTCACAATTAATGGTAACGGACATACTATATCAAAAAGCGATTCTGGATGGAACAATAGTGGTCTAAACGGAACTTTAATTACAGTAGGTAAAGGTGCAAAAATTACTTTAAGAAATCTTTCATTAAAAAATAGTGCAAAATATGGTGTTCAAGCCTATAATGGTGGTTATGTTATATTAGATGGTGTAACTATTTCAAACTGTGCTTTTGGCGGTGTTTTAGCTAACGCTGGTACAGTTGAAGTAATAAACTTAAATCTTGGTAAAAATGGTACTGGTGCTAATAACGGTATAGAAATTGCACAAGGTGAAAGTTTAGAAGAAGTTGATAGTGCCCCAAAATTAGTAATGAATGGTAAATTAACTTCTAGTGAAAAAGAAAATGTAGTTTATTTAGCTACAAACGATAACTTAAAAAACTTTGAAGTAGAAAATACTGATTCTACAGAATACAAAGTATTTACTAGTGGTAACCAAGTTGTTATTGCAGATGAAAATAACAATGTTTTATTCACAAGTAATGCAAATTCAAATGTAGAAGTTGAAGGTGATGATTATACTCCAAATGTTACTCTTACAGTTCATGTAAATGACAAAACTGTTGCAATATCAGTAGTTCCAGGAACAACTATTACTGAAAAAGAAGTTACAGCTAAAGTTGATTTAACTAAATTAGGTATCAAAAACTATACTTTAGATGGTTTTTATTCAGATGAAAAATTCACAAATAAATTTGATTTTTCAAAACCTATAGCAGAAGATACAGTAATTTATGCAAAATTAAAAGAAAACAAAAAAGATGATTCTCCAAAAACAGGTGTAAAAGATACTTTTGCAATATCTATGTTTGTACTTTTAAGTTCAATAACAGCTGTATATGTTTTAACTAAAAAAGTAAAATAGTATTTATTTATAACCTACATTAACATGTGTTTTTAAGCACTACTAATGTAGGTTATAAAATTTAAAAATTGTTTAATAATGGGGGAATAATATGCATCGTAATATAAAAAATCAACCTAAAACCTTAAATGAAAAAATTTTAATAGGTAAATCAAAAGGTAAAAATATTAATAATAATTCTGTAATAAAACTAAAAAAAATATTGATTATCTTAATTTACATAGTGCTTGAAATTCTCATATTTTTTTCAGCATTATATATAATGAAGTATTTATATGATATGTACGAAAATAAAAAAGAAAGTAATTTATTAAATGAAATTTCTATAGATGAAACTAAATTGGCAGAACTAGATGGAGCTACTTTAGATGCTGAAAATAGTAGAGATAGTAATGGCTCTAGTGATGGAAATGGTGATGACAGTCAAAATAATAATATTATAGATATACGTCCTGAGAGAGTATTAAAGCTTGAGGAACTTCAAAAGATAAATTCGGATATTGTTGCTTGGATTGAAATTGAAAACACTAATATAAGCTATCCTGTATTGCAAAGTTCTGATAACTACTATTACCTAAGGCGTAATTATAAAAGAAATTACTCTTTGAATGGTTCTATTTTTTTAGATAAAGATTATTCATTTGAAAAACCAAGTACAAACCTTTTAATTTATGGTCATAATATGGATAATGGTACTTCTTTTCAAAATTTATTAAAATATAAAGATAAGAAATTTTATGAGGAACACCCTATTATAAGATTTACTACAAATAAAGAAGATGCAAAATATGAAATAATAGCAGTATTTAGGTCAAGGCTATATTATGCAGATGAAAAAAATGTTTTTCGCTATTATAACTTTATTAATGCCAAAAATGAAAAAGAGTACAATAATTTTATAAAAAATGTAAAAAATGCTTCCCTATATGATACTGGAAAGACTGCTAAATATGGTGAAGGTCTTATGACTTTATCTACCTGTTCATATCATACAAAAGATGGAAGGTTTGTAGTAGTTGCTAAAAAAAGTAAATTTTAGCTTACAGTAAAATTTATATTATTAACATGTATTTTTTAAATAGCAAGTTATTTTTTTATAATATTTTTTAATAATATTTTTTTAATAAAAATTTTTTAAACAATTATTTTTAAATATCTTTTGACTATATGAAATAATAGTGGTATAATGGAGTGGTAGACATAAATCTCACAACTATTTTGAAAGGAGAATTAATTATGAAGCGGTTTATCAGTCTACTAATTGCAATTACTGTTTGCACTATGTTTCTCTCTTCTATGACTATAGTAGAGGCTTCTGCAAACGGTACGGAATCCCAAACACAAACCGGTAAGACGTCTGAAGAAGTATCTAATGTTCAAGATGAGCTTGATTCTGAGACCATCGAAGAAGAAATTGATACTTCGGAAAATGAAGCTAAGACTTCAGAAGATAATTCTCAAACTTCAGAAAATGAAGCTGAAACTTCTGAAGACGAAGAAGAACCTGTATACGAAGAACTTCCTGCAAGAGTTCAAAGAGAGGTAGATCGGCAAATAAAAAAGTTTCGTGGAATTAAAATTGGTGTTGGCATTTATTCATTAGATGGTAAAAAAGGATATGAGTATAATGCTGATACTTTAATTCCAGGAGGTTGCACAGTTAAAGCTGGATTTGCATTATTTGTTCTAAAAGAGTGTGAGGAACTTGGTATAGATATATATACCGAAACTATAACACACACTAAGAGCAACACACATGGCGGAAGCGGAGTAATTCAGTATTCTAAATATGGCACAAAATATACCATATATGAGTTACTCGATAAAATGCTTGGTATTTCTGACAATGCAGCATATTATATGCTTGCATCTAAGTTTCCTTTAAAAGATTACCAAGATTTTATTGTTCCACTTGGCGGGCAAAAACTAGCTAAAGGGCAATATTATGGTTCTGCAACAGTTCATAATAGAAAGAATGAATGGGTTGAAATCTATAAATATATTAGTAGTGATTCAACCTATTCTGATGTTTTAAAAGAACTGATAAGTAACACAAAATATTGCTATATAACTTATCAAACCGAAAGTGAAACTGAGTATCTTCACAAATCAGGCTGGTCCTATGGATCCTATTCTTGTGCTTGTGACTGTGCCATAATAAATGACAATTATTTAGTTATAATTATGACATCAGTTCCAAACTCGGAAGAATCTTACACCTCACCTGTGATTTTCATTGGTAAGGCTGTAATTGACAAATTTGCTGTCGATATGGGCGGAGAAATCTTCTAAAAGCTTCAATTTCATAATTAATTAGCCGTAGAGTTTAGTTAAACTCTACGGCCTTTTTTGTTTTAGGAATATTTACTGTGTAAAGAGCTTTTCAATTTCAGGCATTATATTTGTTCCTCGTGAGAGAATTTTATTCTTTTTAAATACCTCTACCTTATCTTTTGTGATTCTATACTCATATGTGATTAAAGTTTTGCATTCAAATATGATAAATACCCACATAGATAAGTTTTCGCTCTTTACTCCTTCTATTAAAGCCTGCATACAAGCTTTAATTTTTTCTTCTTCTAACATTCCATATATTTGAATGTAAGAAGATTTTACTCTATTTTTACCATAATTATAATATTTATAACCATTGTTTATAATAGAGTTTATTGAATCTCCTGCAATTTTGGTTAAACACATGCAGTATTTTTCTAAATAGTCATAATTTAAGTCATACTTCTCTGCTATGTGCCTTCCTTCTATTGCTTCTTTTGTTACCGTTTTTAAACTTCTAAATGAAACAGTATCTACCATCATACAGACTAAAATCATTTTGGCTTCTTGCTTAGATATTTCATACTTAGCCTCAACCATCAATTCATACACCATATATGATGTAGAACAAGAAAGCCTTGAATAATAAAATGGATAACCTTTTACTATTTCATCATTTGTTGGATGATGGTCTAAACAGCATAATACTTTGCCTTTATGCTCTGTTTTGTAATGGTCTTCTAAAAAAAGTAAACGATCTTCGCTTTCTTCTTTAGAAAAGGCATAAGCTTTCATATCAATGCCAAATAATTCTTTTACAATATTATATGTTTCACTTTCATGCACTTCCTCTAATATAATAAACTCGTTTTCTATTTTGAGAAAGCTTAGTAAATTAGATAATAAAATGCCTGAAATAAATGCATCAACATCTATATTATCGTGTCCTAATATTGTAACTTTTTTTTGACATTTAAGCACTTGCATAAGACTTTTTAAATTGCTCATTTTGTCACCTATTCCTTATTGCTTGTTTTTAATGCTAATGTAAGTCACCTTTGCTTAATGCCATCACAACTAAGCACCTTGGCTCTCGAACATCCTTACTGCTTTTCTTAACATATCATTTTGCTGATATGCAAGTTCTTTTTTGATAGCTCTTTGAGCATCATAGAATTTTACATTGGTTAGACCATTATGAGAATTTATTAACTTTTTATACTCATTTAAATCTCCCTCTACAAAAATTCCAAAACACTCTGATGAGCCACCCATTGTTCCGTTTAGCTTTTCATCTTTTGTTCCATAAATTCCTATTCTGCATAACTGCTCGATTGGAATAGTTACACTGCTTCTTTCTGATTTTTCATCACTTGATTTAGAATCAGCCGTATATGTGCTTTCAAACTTTATAATGGCAGGCTCTAAACTATTATCTAATAGCTTAACTTTTAAGCCAGTCTCATCATAAAATTTACGAATAGCAGCATTGATAGGTGTTTCAAACCTTTCTATTCCACCTCCTGGAAGTGCTAATGCGCCAGGAAAATCTTTTTTGTACATTGGTCTGTTTCCAAGCAAAACATAAATTTTACTGTCTGTAATGTCTTTGACTAGTAAAACCATATCTACTGCTTGCCTACCTTCTATGTAGCTAATTCCTCTGTTTTCGCTTGCTGCCAAGATTTCTTTGAAAGAATACTGGAACAATATGGGTTTTATTTCATCCGGAATTATTTCTTGAAGCTTTTCATACTCGCCATTTATAATCATATTTCTGATGTCAGTAGCGTGGTACGGAAAGTCTGTGTTTTCTTCCGGATCTATAATTTCCATATCGAAGTTATCATCCCGCTCTTTAAGAACATTTGTAATTTCCTCTTTGTTTCCGGAGCAGAAGTGTGTAACTCCAGCTTTTTTACAAGCTTCAGTTACTTCTCTAATCCATTCATCAAAAGTGGGAAAATCAGGAATTGGGATGATATCAAACTTTTCATCCGGTATTTTTTCTCTTTTCATAATTGCTCTTAACATTTTTTCACGTTCTGTTGTAGAAATGCAGTGTCTGATGTCTCCACCTTGGTAACAGGAACCTATCATAATTATAAGTCTGTCATAATTCTTAGCTAAATCTACTAAGAATTTTTTATGACCATTATGAACAGGCATCCACCGTCCAATAGCGGCTACTACTTTCTTCGTACCTTTATAATTGGTACAAACTTTTTGACTGAACTCAGTTGTGCTCATGTCAAATCCTCCTTTATAATTTTATGTTACCTATTCTACCACATATTTAATCCCTTTTCAAGTATTATATAATTTTTAATAACTTTATATTTAAAAAGAGATGACTTAAAATTTTAAATCATCTCTTTTCTTATACGTACTATTACTAGTACTTTAAATTATAGTTTTATAAACTTTAACAAATCTTAAATAAAGTTTTGTTAGAATAAAAGAGTTTCCAAAGCTTTTGCGATTTCGACTTTAGTATTACATTCTGTAACTATTCCATTCTCGCCTATAATCATAGCCCAATGCTTTCCACCACCTATTTTTGCCAAATCATTTGCTACAATGTAATCTGCTTGATTTTTCTTTCTTAAATTTGACGCCACTTGGAAAAGTTCTTCTTTACTTACACCTTCCAAAAGTTTGAACCCAACCAATGTTACGCTAGGCGCCATCTTTTTAATCATGCTAATTACTTTAGGAGTAAGTGATAGCATTGTCATTAGATGTGGCTCGTATGATGAAATTTTAGTTTCATTGTTACAAATGCTTCTTGGATTTTCAAAAATGTTCATAAGGACTTCTTTTGTTACTTCATCCTTTGATTTAGCATTTTGAACAGTATCCCAAATTTCATCTATCAACTCCTCTGCTCGAATGACATACTTTCCAACATAATCTCCTACTGCTGAGGAATGAACAATAATGTCAATTTTCTCAGTAGCAAAGATTTTGCTTAATGCATCAATCAAGTCTTGAGTTGATTCAACAGTAACCAGCTTTACCTTTTCACTCTCTATTCTTGGTTTGTAAGAAAGCTTAGTTGAGATGTAATAAATTGTGCCTATTTCATCTGCTTTATCTTTTAAAAAGGTTTCTGCAATTACATTTCCGAGTGCTCCTGTTGACATGTTAGTTATTTTCATAACTGCATCAATGCGCTCATTGGTAGGACCTGCCGTAATGATAATGTTTTTTTTCATAATAATTCCTCCTAGAAAATATTTTTGTTTTTTATAAATTGCTTACGACTACTTTCCTTGGATTGTTTATGTATTTATCACTTCTTCCAAATCTACTTAAATTTTCAGGAAGTATGAATTTACCATAAACAAATTGTGGTTCTAATTTCAGTAAAGAAAGTATATGACATACATTTTTCTTGCTTTCTATACCTTCTTTTCTAAGCCATTCTTTCTCATGTACTGAAATAGGCCCGTAAATGTAACTTTGACCATCACCATAATTTTCTCCTTTATAAGTGCTTACACAATTTAGCATAAATGTATAAAGGCTTTCATTATGGTTGTGAATGCACACAGATTCTTCCTCAAACACATGGGTATTAGAATTAGAACATACTGTAAAAATTCCAAATAAATCTTTACAAAGCTGTTCATCTCGTGAAATGTAATAAGCTGTATGATAATATTCCATACAATTTAATACATAAATCTTTTTATCATTAACCCAAAACTCATGAGCTTTTAACTGTTCTTTTAAAAACTTTTCCGGTGAAATAAATTCCACTTTGCGAGCCATGGGCTCTGCTCCTGAGCTATATGCTTTTGGAATTTCTTTTTTCTTTCCGTCTTCGAATACTACTGTTCTATTTATTCCTCCTTTGTAGTAGCTTCCTGCGACAATCACTTTCCCTTTTGATAACTGCTGATACGTTTTTTCATATCTTTGTAAATAGGTCATTTCTGGAAACAAAGATATGTCCGGATTGAACCTTTTAATAATAAAAAAGGCTTTTTCCATTTGCTTGGTTAACTCTTCTGTTTCAAGAATGTATTCATTTACACTATCACAATCTAAATGAACTCTTAATTGAAACATACATACTGATAAATAATTATTTACCCGCATATTTTTATACTCCTTTCATATTTGATATTTACATTTTAATATATGAAGTGATATAATTCAAATATATATTATTTATATTTATTATAACTATAAGTTATATATAGATAAGATGTTTATTTAATATAAAAATTAATCATGAATATTACTTAATGTTTTAAGTAATACAATCTTATGTATGAAGGGGAGTTTATTATGGATATTAATTATGAGTCTTATAAGATATTTTATACAGTTGCTATTTATGGTAGCATTACAAAGGCTGCTGATTTTTTATATATTTCACAACCTGCGATTACAAAATCAATAAAAAAACTAGAAACTGACCTTGGAATAAAGCTTTTTAACAGAAGTCCAAAAGGTGTTACTTTAACCGAAGAAGGAAAAGTTTTTTATAATTTTATTAAAAATGGAGTTGAAAGCTTTATGAATGGTGAGAGAAAGCTTACTTCATTAAAGAACTTGGAAACTGGCACTATTAAAATAGGTGCTAGTACAACTGTTACAAGGTATTTTTTAATGCCATTTATTGAAAAGTTCCACTCGCAATTTCCTAATGTTGATATTTCTATTACGAATGGTTTAACTACAAATTTAATAGCAGATTTAAAGAAAGGGGGACTTGACTTATTAATTGTAAATCTTCCAATGCATGAAGATGAAGATTTAAATATAATTCCATGTGCAGTTTTACATGACTTATTTGCTAGTAATTTAGAATATAAAAAACAAATTAAGAAAAAAATTAGTTTAAATGATTTAGTTACAAATTTTCCTATTATTACTCAAAAAGAACCTTCTAATACTAGAGCTTTTTTAAATTCATTAATGACTAAAAATAATGTAACATTTCATCCTAAATTTGATATTGTAAGTTTCGCATTAGTAAAGGATTTTGCAAGAATTGGTATGGGGATTTCTTATATTACAAAAGAATTTGCAAAAGACGAACTAGAAAATGGTCTTTTGTTTGAAATACCAATAAAAGAAGAAATTCCAGAAAGAGGTCTTGGAATTGTTTTACCTAAAAATACGATTTCAAGTTTTGCTACTAAAAAATTTGTTGATATTATATCTTAATAACATTTTTGATTAAATTTATGTGTGTTGTATAAATCACTCTAGCACCTCCTTGGTGTCCCCCCTCTCCTGTTGGATTATATAAGGTTACCAAAACTACTACTTCTGGGTCTGAAATTGGTGCTACACCTATAAAAGAAGTAACATATTTATTAGTATTTACACCATCTTCTGAGGTTCCTGTTTTTCCACCTACTCTATAACCTTTTACCTGAGCATTTTTTCCTGTTCCTTCTGCAACAACTGATTCCATCATACTTAAAACTTCTTTGCTATGTTCTTCTGAAATTACTCTTTCCCCTGTTTTTACAGGAATATCTGTTACTTCACCAGTAGAACTATTTATTATTTGTTTGATTACTCTAGGAGTAATTTTCACTCCATCATTTGCAATAGTACTTACTGCCGTAGCAAGCTGTATTGGTGTGATTTCAAATCTTTGCCCAAATGAAATTGTAGCAAGTTCTACTGGGCCTACTTTTTCTTCTTTTAAGAAAATACTGGTTGCCTCTCCTGGAAGATCTATTCCTGTTTTTCCTAATAAGCCAAATTTATTTAAGTATTGATAATAAGTGTGTACTCCTAGCTTTTGACCTAGCCCTATAAATACTGGGTTACATGAGTTCATTAGTGCTTGCCTTAAAGATTCTGGGCCATGTGGTCTATAATATCTCCAGCATTTTATTCTGACACCTGCAATTTCTATTCCACCAGTACAGCAGAATTCTCCTGCTTTATCGGGTGTGGTTATTCCTTCTTGAAGTGATGCTGAAGTTGTAATAAGTTTAAAAGTAGAACCAGGCTCATAAGTATCTGTAACTGCTTTATTTCTCCAAAGTGCTAGCCTTGCTCTGTTTTTTTCTGTATCTGACATTGAGCTCCAATTTTGTTTAAGCTCATCTGTACTTGGGTCAAATGGAGCATTTAAGTTATAATTTGGATAACCTGCCATAGCTAAAATGTCGCCAGTTTTAGGACTCATAACAATTATATTTCCACCATCTGTGCATTTGTTATCAATACACGCTTCTTCTAAGTATTTTTCTGCAATTCCTTGTATTGTGCTATCAATTGTTAGCACCAAATCATTTCCATCAACAGCAGGCACATAATTTTCGCTAACATTTCCTAAGTCTCCACCTCTTGCATCTGTCATCTTTTGAATTTTGCCTTTTTCACCTTTAAGTTCATCATCATAAACCGCTTCTATTCCGTCTAAGCCTTGATTATCACTACCTGAAAAACCAATTACCTGTGATGCCAAATTGTTATATGGGTAATATCTTTTGGTATCTTCATCTATGTTAATTCCACTTGTTATATTATTTTCTTGCATCCAAACTCTTAAAAGGTCTGACTTTTCTTTATCTACTTTTTTTGCAATAGTTTCTATTGAGCTTCTTTTACTTACCTTTTTTAATACTGTTTCGTAATCTAATTCAAATATATCACTTAATGCTTTTGCAACTTTTTCTTTTTGATCCTTTGGAATATTTACAGGTGTTACTGTAATGGTTTCTACTGTGCTACTTACCGCTAAAATATTTTTTCCGAGTAGCATCATAAATAGTTCCTCTTCTTGGGTTTATGCTTCTATCTAAGGTTTGTTGAACATATGCCATTGATTGTAGCTCAGACCCCATCCCAAATTGTATCCATGCAATTCTAAATATAAGTGCAAAAAATAATCCCCATGCTACTATAATTTCATTTCTCATTCTCTTTTTTTGGCTCACACTACTTGACTTTTCTATTACTTTTATTTTTTTATTTTTTACTTCTTTTCTAAACTTTTTTCTTTGCTCTTTTTCAAATTTTTTTTGCTCTTTTTTTAAATTTATTTGCTCCTGCTTTTTCCTATTTTTAAGTTTTTGCAGCTCCTTTTTTGAAATTAAATCTCTTGCAATAGAATCACTTCGTTTTTTATGCACAGAGCTTCTCTTGTTTCTATTTCTATTTATATTTTGTAATTCTCTAATATCTCTATTTTTCACTTTTGCTTCTCTCCTTTTGCTTTTATTTTATTCATGTCTTATAAAAAAAGAATAAATCTGTAACAATTTATATAATCGCTACAGATTTATTCTTAATTAATTATTTTTATTAACTTTTACTTTAAATTTTTCTTAATTGTATTTTGATCTCTTCGACTTTAATCTTTTCTTAATTGTATTTTATTTTAATCTCTTCGACTCTAATTTTTTCTTAATTGTATTTTGCTTTCTCTTCTACTTTAATTATTTCTTAATCTATTTTTTCTAAGTAATCTTCAATTTTATCTTTATTTTCTTTATATCTCATATATCCAAACATAGAATGTTGTATATCATCTATTCTAATTCTAAAATTATCAGTTCTTATATAAAAAGTTTTTTGATATTTTCCAGGTTCTTCTAAATACATTGCTACTTCTGGATATAAGTAAGAATTAAGTTGAAAATTCGCTCTATTTTGTATAACAGTTAAGAATTGTTTAGCAGGAAATTTATCTAGTTCATCTATTTTTAACTTTTTCTCTAATATTCTATCATAAAGTTCAAAACCTTGTAATAACATTTCAAAATCAGTATGCGATGTAATCCTTTTACTTGATATATTTTGTAATTTGCTTTCTATATTTTGTAATCCTGCTACATAATATTCTTCTCTATCTACATACTTTGTAACCTCGTTTAATGCATAAGAAAACCAATGACTTCCAAGTTTAGCATAATCATTTTTTATAAAATATTGTAATGATTTTTCGGCTGACTTTAAATATTTATCATCTTTTGTTATTCCATATAATTTACACAATGCTAATGTTGCTTCATTATCATAGTATTCTGTGACATGTTCTCTAGAAGTAGTTAAATTATCTATGTTAATTTCATGAATAAGTTTTCCATCATCTTCTTGCATTGCAATAATGCCGTTTCCTATTTTTCTAGCAGTATCAAGATATTTAGAATCATTAAATCTATCTATATATTCGCATATTGCTACTAAGGCTAGTCCATTTGCACCTAAATTTGACTTTCCTTGCTCTGAAGTTATAATGAATTTTTTTTCATCATCATAATCTTTTGAATTATCAATTAAATAATTAATTGCTGATTCTATTTTTTGTTTATTTTCTTCTGATAATTCGCATCTAGCTGATAATGCCCAAATTGCTCCTGCATGCCTTACTATATTATAACTTTCAAGTTCTTCATTTAAAATTGCTGAATATCCATAAATAAACTTTCCATCATCTTGTAACATATTAATTAAATAGTTGCAAGAATTAGTTAGTATTTCTTCTATGTCCTCTGCTTTTATTTCTTCTAGTTTTCTTCTTGCTACATTTATATTATCATTATATAATTCATACACTTCATTTTTATCATCACAAATATAACTATAATGAGTAATTACTTTTACATTTTCAGGAAGATTTTCTACTTTTTCTTTTCCACATGATAACAGATATTCATTTAGTTTTTCTAAATCTAATTTATTTTTACTATAATTTATAATACGATTTGCATTTAGCTCTCCTTCTATTAACATTATATCTTCTCTATCATCATAATCAAGTATTATATCATTTTTATATAAGTAATCTGAAACAGTTGATTTTATCAAACTTTGAAATTGTTGCATTGAAACCTGTTTAATTGTTCTTGCTAAATCAATTTTAACATTTTCAATAGTATAATTATTTTTTCTGATTTCTTCTTTTATCTTATTTTTTGTTTCATTGTATACACTTTCAAAATCTCCACCATATATTCCCTCTACTATGGCTTTTTTTTCACTATTTCCAACAGATATAAAAATAATATTTTCTTCATCATCTTTTACACTTTTTACTTCACTCGTGTCAAAATATTTTTGCTCTATTAAAGATAGTTTTTCATCTAATATTTTTATATTGTTATAACTAATTATAAATGGTAATGTAATAAAGCCAATGCTTAAAATAACTAATATTATAAAAAAAACAATCCAAATACGTATTTTTTTCAAAAACTCCCCTATATTTCTCACTTTTTATATTTCTCCTCATTTTATAAATTAAAAATAAAATAATCGCCTTTTATTGTTTGTTAATTTTTTTAATTATAATTTTATTTTTTATAATTATTAATTTTTCACTATTACTTCATTAAAATCATTTAAATTACTAATTGGATTAATTAATTTTATATTTGAGTCTTGTCCGCAATACTGCTTTATTTTATCATAAGTTTCTTGATTTGTTGTTAATATATAATCTAATCCATTGTAAACTTTTTTATTTATGCTAGTATTAAAATTTTCTGTTTCTTTTACATATAATATTCTTTTGCAATCCATATCCAATAATTGATATATTTCTTTATAATCTATATCCCCATAAAAGATTGCTGTTTTAAATTTAATGTCACCAAATATTCTTTTTAACTCCAATTGGTGCATTTTTTTGTATCTATTCTTGAATATATTATATAGCCATTTATTGTTTTTAAGTAGTCTAATTAGTACAGCATCTACTTTCTTTAAGTTCGAATTTCTTCCCAATTGTCCATAAAAATTTACCTTGTTAATTACGTTTTTAAATAAATCCTTGTTAGTTCTTAAACTCTTAGTAACATATGATATATAATAGTTATAATTTGTTTCTTCTGTATTATTTACAGTTTCTATAAAATCTTTTGTAGTACTATTTGGCTTAAAATCTCCAATGTGTAGAATTACATTTTCTTTTTCTGATTTAGGTATATCTATTATTTTTATTTCATTTTGTTTGTTTAAAACTACTTTTTCGCAAATTAGTTTTGACATATCTTTTCTTTCATATTGGCAGAATTTATTTAAGAAACCTTCTGTTTCATATTGTATTGGAGAATTTATTTCTTTAATTAAATCTTCTACTGTTTCTACTTTTGGGAAAGGTAATTCATCAAAAGGTAAATATACACCTCTATTTTCAAAGTACTCTTTTTTATCATATGCAAATAGAATTATCTTTTTATTAGTTGTAGCAAAATCAAAAAATACACTTGAATAATCAGTTATTAATATATCGCATATACTTAGGAAATCATATGTTTCAAAGTTCTTTGGAAAGGTTTTAACATTATCATATTTTTCTATATCAATTTTATTCCCTATAAATGGATGCATATTGATGTATAACACTTGGTTTTCATTTAATCTTTCACTTATATCTTTAATATGATTTTCTGCAATTTTTAACTGTCTTTCCATATCTACATCACGAACAGAACCCCTCCATGTAGGCATATAAGCTATTATTGTTTTGTCAGGATTAATTCCGTTTTGGCTTTTTATATCTTTAACATTATCCCTTAAAAAGACTTCATTTCTAGGATAGCCACATAACATTACTTTGTTATGTGCTATTTTATCTACCATATAGTCTCTAATCATAATGTCCATCATGTATTCACTTGGATATAGTAAATAATCTGCCATAACAAAATTCTTTTGAACATTTGCTATATCAAAAAAGTCACTTTCTGTACTCTTTCCTAATGTCTTTAAAGGTGTTCCATGCCAAGTGTTTAAATATACTTGTTCTTTTCTTTTTATAAAATATATTGGCATACTGGTATCTGTAAATAAGTATTTAGATTTTGCTAGGATTTTCGCAAATTTAGCTGTTTTATTTTTTATAAGTTCTACCCTATTTAAAATTTTATAGCTCTCTAATAAATTTTTAAATTTTTCTTTGCTTTCGTCACTATACCCTATATTAATTCTAAAATCTTTGTATAATTCATTTGTAGCAAGTTCTTTTGCTATATAAAACATATTTCCATTTAGGTTATTTCCCTGCTGAGAAAATATGAAAATACTTTTTTCATCAATTTTTCTTTTACATTGTTTAGCATATACAGCACCTGGTCTTCTAAAAAATAAAATCTCAAATAATTTTTTTATTTTTATTTTTAAAGATTCTATTGCTGTAACAATATTAATTCCTATTATAGTACATGTTTTCCAATAAGATTTTGATGTGTATTTTTTAGAATCTTTCTCTTGCAGATCAAAATACATATTTTCTTTCCAATTAGGGAATTTTTCATTTAAGAATTCAAATACTCTATTTATATATTTAAGTTTTAGCCTTTTTTCTTTTAATAAAGTATCTTTTTCTAACATAACATATATATGTTTTAATATTACATATAGTAAAACATCTTTGAGCTCATCATATTTGCCAATTTCTTTATAATAATTATTTAATTTTTCTGTAACACTAAATATATCGAATCTTTTTTCAGTTAAGTATTGCGTTAAAGAGCCTACTCTAGAAACTATATAATAATATGTAGCTTCATCAATTCTAGATATTTTATTGGCCTTTGAAAATGCTTTATAAGTAAATAATAAGTCTTCATATATTCTTAAATCATTATCAAATTCAAAGTTATTATTTTTAATAATATCAGTTTTAAATATTTTGTTCCAAATATATGGAACTTCATCAAATAACAAATTAGCTTCATATATACTTTTGTTAAATACATCATCTTTGTTAATTTTACGATTTCCAAACTTTTTTGTATTAAATTTTTGCTTATCTTCTTTTATTCTATAATAATTACAACAAACAATATCTGCATTTTCTTTAATTGCTTTATTATAAAGTTTTTCATACATATCTTTTGCTATATAATCATCACTATCTACAAAACCTAAATATTCACCAGTTACATATTTTAAAGCATAATTTCTTGCCTTTGAAGCCCCACCATTTTCTGTATGAAAAGCTTTTATCATATCAGGGTATTTTTCAGCATATTTATCTATTATTCCTTTAGAGCCGTCTTTACTACCATCATTTACAATGATAATTTCTATGTCTTTTAAAGTTTGATTAACTAATGTTTCTAAGCATCTTTCTAAATACTTTTCAACATTATATACCGGCACAATAATACTAACTTTTTTCACTCTATACTCCTTTTTTCATGTTAAACATATTTTACACGTTATAATATTATCATGTATAAGTATAGTTTGCAAGTTAAAAAATCTATAACAATTTTGTAATTGTTATAGATTTGTAATTTTTATTTGATTATTCTCTATTTTTCAATGAAATTATCTTCAGGTCCTTCCTTTTTTTTTGGGTATATTTTAGGTACATAGTCTTCCCATGTGCACCCAAATTTTTCTATTAAAGCTTTTTCCTCTTGCTTTGTTAA
>CANRNR010000002.1 GCA_947632035.1 uncultured Clostridia bacterium
TAAAATAGAAAATAAATATAAATAATTATAAAAAATAAAATAGAAAATAAATATAAATAATTATAAAAAATAAAATAAAAAATAAATATAAATAAATTATAAAAAATAAAATAAAAAAATAAATATAAATAAATTATAAAAAATAAAATAAAAAATAAATATAAATAAATTATAAAAAATAAAATAGAAAATAAATATAAATAAATTATAAAAATAAAATAGAAAATAAATATAAATAAATTATAAAAATAAAATAAAAAAATAGATATAAATAAATTATAAAAAATAAATATATAAAAGAATAATCATAAGTAAAAGTAAAAAATATAACAAAAAAATAACACTTGCAATGGTAAAAAATAGAATGTGGAATAAACATAAAACAGACATACAAGATAAAAAAATATGTTGTCAAAAAAACAAATAATAAAAAATATTATATTCATAATAGGAACAAGAAAGTTTAATAGTAAAATTTCAAAAATGTAAAAATAACTTAGCTAACAAATAAAAAATATGTAAAGAAATTTAAATTTTAAAAAATAATATGCAAAAAAATGCTGAGGAATAGTGCATTACGAGAGAATTATAAAAGAACAAAACAAAATCAAGCAAAGAATACATAAAAAGTTACAAAAAGGATATGCAAAGATATAAACTAGCAATATTTTGAAAGCAGAATGAAATTCAAAAATGAAATTGCTAAATAGACAAATATTGAATCAAGGTGTTACATATTTTGATTTTAGATATGAATGGTTAGTGTACTAAAAAATTTGAAAGCATATTATAAGAAATTATTTAGATAATTTTTTTGAATATAAAAATATTTTGTTACTTTTTAAATATTTTATTAAATAAATAAAAATATATAAAATATTTTCATGATTAAAACCAATTAAACTAAATATTAAAATTGGAAAATAAAAAATAATAAAAATAAATATTTTTAAATTTATATTTTTAAAAAATAAATTAATAAAGCAAAAAATAAAGCATGCTAAAAAAATATTAAAAAATAAAGTTGAATAATCAATAATACCAAATAATTTATTTTTAAAATGATAATTTTGTGGAAAAATAAATTTCATAAAAACTCCTATAATAATTTTATAGATAATAATTAATAATTAATAATTTTATTTTTATATATTAATTATTTTTTAATTTAGATATTCCCATTTGAAAATTAGATGAAACGTCGGTAGATATTCCTCCAATTAATGATCTCATATATTGATTAGCATATATTAAAGAATAGATTCCACCTATATACATTAATTTGGACAAAATATTTTGAGATGAAAAATCAAAAGAAAAAATAATTAATAAAATAATTGCTATAAAAGATTGTTGTAATAATAAAGATAAAGTAATTCTAAACCAGGATTTAAAAAGCCACGAAGTAGAATTATTAATTAAACTTAATATTGCAAATGGTGTTAAGAAAATAAATACTTTTACAATAACAAATCTAAGCGAATATGAAAAAATTAAGTTAAATAAACTAATAGAAATAAAACTTTTAATTATTCCATCAAAAGAGAAAATATTAAAATCTGTCTTTCCAACAGAAATTATACTATTTAATTTATTAATTAATTCAGAGAAAGAAATCTCATGACCAATAATTGTAGACCCAATATTTCTAATACTTTGTGAGATAATAGAATTTAATTCTAAAAATTGTTTGCAAATAAAATAAGAACAATTCATAATTATTCCAAAAATAATTAATTTAAAAATAAATTGATAAGGTCTTTCTATTTGTAAATTGAGGTAATAAGAATATATTAACCTAATGCCATAATATAAAGAAAATCCAAATAATAATGAATTAGCTAGCAATAATATACCATTAGAGGCATTTGTTCCAAATAATTTTTCTAATAAAGGTTGATTTAAAATGTCAGGTCCAATAAAAGTTAATTCATCTAATATTTGATAAACATTATTATCAATAGAAGAAAATAATGTTTGAAAAATTTCGTTTATTGTTTGTATTATGGTGTTAGTAAGTGATATGTTTTCTTCCAATACAATACCTCCTATTTTAATAATGTTTGTATTGCTGATAATACTAAATCAAGAATGAGTATAAATGCATAAGAAAATAAACTGCCTCTAATTAGTTTTTTTGCGGTTCTAATTCTTTCTTCATCACCAAAACTAAATTTTTTCATAAATATTCCAACAGCTACTGCAACTGCAGCGGCAGGAGTAGATAATTTTAGCATCCAACTTTCGATTTTTTCAAAAGCAGAGTTTAATTTATCTACAACTTCTGGAGCGCCATCAAAAAAACTGGCTTGTACGAAAGTAGGGATAATTAATAATATAAATAAAATAAATATAGTTTTAAAAATTGCTTTAATATTGAAATTTTTTTTATAAATAAACATATAAGTCCTCCTTAAAAATAATTTTAAAATATAAAAATTGATAGCTAATAAAAAACAAAGAATAAAAAATAAGTGAAAAAAATAAAAAATAAATAATAAGTATAATTAATAAAAAATAGATAATAAATAATAATTATTTAAAATATGGAAATAAATTAATTTTTTTTGGGGGTATTATTTTAGAACCATCAGATAAAAAAGCTAAACAAGTAAAATTTTGAAGCTCTTGGGAGAAAAAATTAGTATCAAAAATAAAATCAGAATGTACATATGTACTAATCGTTTCAGAAATACTTGAATTTTTAGAATTTAAAGAGTTTGTAAAATAACTAAAAACTGTTTCTTTTGCATTTTCAGAAATTCCCTTTGAGATTTTTTCTTTATCTTCTTTACCGATTTGTTTCTGAGCAGTTTCTATTGTAAAAATGTCATCATTTCTAAACCATAATTTATTTATTAGATTTTGAATAATAACTTTAACTGCAGATTCATCATGGAGTGTATTTAATAATGAAGTATAACTTTGTGTTGCAACAATATTTATGCATTTAGCTTCTCTACTTTGAGAAAAAAAGTTAGCATCTGTTGCTGTGCAATATTCTGAATATTCATCTGAAATAAAGCAAACTGGTCTAATGTCTATAGTTTCATATTTAGATAGTCTTATCATAACTTCAGTTTGAAAATCTAATTTTAGATATGTAGCAATGATTCTAGATAAATTGGTGTATTCATTTATATTCATATTTAATACTACAATTTTTCCTTTAGTTAATACTTCCTCGAAGCCATAAAAATTAAGTTCATCTTTTTTGGGATTAAATGTTCTTAATACATCATAGTCGGAAACAAAGCAATTAGTTATACGCGTTATTTCAGATTTTAATATTGATAGAGTTCTATTATCTAAACTTAAAAATTCTTTTTCAAAAAAGGTTATAGCTGAAAGTAAATCATAAATTTGATTATCATTAAATTCATTTTTTAAAAACTTTTCACGTAATAAATTTATTTTTTCTAAATAATAATTTGGAATGTTTACAAGCTTATGTAATTCTTCAAATGTAACATAATTTTCATTGTATAGTCTACAAAGTTTTATACATTCTTCTAAAACTTGAGCTGCTTTATCTATCCAGTATGATTCAGAATTATTTTTTGAAAATAATAACAAAATTGTTTTTAAACGTTCAGCTAAAATTGATGCTTTTAAATGTGGTTTATCTAATGGGTTATATTTAAATTTACCTTTTAATTCAATGACTATAACATCATTTTTACGATTAAATTCATTTGAAAATTCTAATACTTTCTTATAATAATTGCCTTTTACATCTAAAATTAACATTCCTAATTTTTCATTTGGATTATTGTGTTCATATTTTATTAATTGCTTTGTAAATGGATACATAGCACTACTTGTTTTTCCCGTTCCGATAGTTCCTGTAATTAAAATATTTTGGTATAGACTTTTTTCCGGTAAGTAAATTTTTTCTTCGGATTTTTCTATTTTGCCAACTAAAAGCTGTAAAGGAGCAGAGATAGTATTTGAATCTATAAAAGAATATTTAGAATTAGTTTGATTAGAGATTAATGAAATTTTTGATGAATTTTTAAATTTATTTTTTAAAATATTATAAAATTTAAAAAGATCATTTGGCTTTTTAATTGCTTTATTTATATTATTAGATATGTTTTTATTTTTCTTATTTTTTAGTATATTATTTAACAATTTAGAAATTAAATTATAAAACATATTAAAAATAAAAACAGAAGAGTATAAAGTTGTTATACAAAACCACATTTTACAATATTTCCAAATAATAGGTTGCTCTATGCAAATATTAAAAGGATGAAGACCATAATTTACAATAACTTCATTTGAAATATAAAGTGGAGAAAAAATTTTATAGAATGTAAAACAATAAATAAGCACAAAAAATAAAGTGGATAATAAGCGTTTAATTAATAGAACACCTCCTATTTAGAGAAATAATTTTTTAATTTTAATTTGGAACCTTGTAGATTATGAAAAATTTTAATATCAAAGAAAGTATAAATTGAATAAAAAAATATAAATGAATTTATAATAAGGAGAATAAAGAAATAATCCAATAATTCGATATAAAAATCACCTCTTTCCATTTTTTACCATAATACATCAAAATTTTAAATTTGTCTATACTTTTTTGAAAATTTATGGTAAAATCATATAATAATTATAGAAATTGAAATTTAGAAAGGAGATCATCATGGATATAAAGAAAGATATGACAATAGGAGAATTATTAGAAAAAGCTCCAGAAAAGGCTGATATTTTATTAGAAGCTGGTATGCATTGTTTAGGTTGTCCTGCTTCACAAGCAGAAACAATTGAAGAAGCATGTGAAGTTCATGGAATTGATGTAGATGAAATAATAGAAAAATTAAATGCATAAATTAGAAAAGGCTATCAAAGGTTAGGAAATTTATTTGAAATGTAGAAAAAATTCATAAAAAATTCACAAAATGATAAAAAAAGGTTGACAAAAATAAAAAAATAGTTTAAAATAAAGCTTGTGTTAGCTCAGAAATGGGTGTGGCAAGCTTTAGACTTGGGTCATTAGCTCAGGTGGTAGAGCACTTGACTTTTAATCAAGTTGTCCGCGGTTCGAGTCCGCGATGGCTCACCAAACTAGGATTTAAACTTTAAAATTTAAATCCTAGAATAAACTTTTTAATTTATGGCCCCGTGGTCAAGCGGTTAAGACATCGCCCTTTCACGGCGGAGACATGGGTTCGATTCCCGTCGGGGTCACCAAAATGCCACTTTAGCTCAGCTGGTAGAGCAACTGACTTGTGGGATAGATAAAACTATGGTTTTATTTTGAACTATCTTGCACCTTTACATAGAAATATGTAAAGTGGATACCGCTAATTCGGGGAAAGCTTTAAAATGCTAATCCCGAGCTAGAAAACAATTCGTTTTCGAGTGTAGAGACTTTATACGGTATACCTAAGGTAAAAAATACTAAGGTAAAGAGAAAGTCCAGACTACAAACACATAAAATGTGGTAATGAAAGTTATAGTAGTATGAATCAGTAGGTCATCTGTTCGAATCAGATAAGTGGCTCCAATAAACGCTTCTTAACTTGTTTTATAACTTGTTATGAGGTGTTTTTTTTGCTTAAAAATAAGTGCCTTTTACAAAGTATATCTTATTTATATAAAATTAATAAAAATATTCTGAAAATTTTGACATTTGTAGTTATTTTTATGATATAATACAAATAAATTAGCACAAATGTTTCGTATTATTAATTGAAAGGAGGACTAATTCAATTATCTAAATAATTGAATTATAAATAAATTTTGTATTGTTTAAATTGTAAAAAATTGATTAGTAATAAGAAAAAATTTTGTAATAATATATGCCAAAAAGAATTTGAATATAAAAATTATATAAATAGATGGAAAAATAATCAAACAAATGGGATTAGAGGAGATTATCAAATTTCTTTACATATAAAGAGATATTTAATGGAAAAATATAATTATAAATGTAGTAGATGCGGATGGGGAGAAAAAAATATATATACAAATAAAATTCCATTAGAAGTAGAACATATAG
This sequence comes from uncultured Clostridia bacterium, assembly GCA_947632035.1. Classification (GTDB taxonomy): domain Bacteria; phylum Bacillota; class Clostridia; order TANB77; family CAG-508; genus CAG-273. The sequence goes on from CANRNR010000002.1 coordinate 6,014, forward strand.
ATGGAGATTATACTAATAATAATGAAGAAAACTTAATATTATTATGTCCAAATTGCCATTCACTTACAAGTACATATAAAGGAGCAAATAGAAATTATGGAAGAAAACAAAGAAAAAAATATTCAAAGTAAAGTAGTAATTGTTACAGGTGGTTCTAGAGGTATAGGAGCTCAAATTGTTAAAACATTAGCAAAAGAAAATTATAAAATTATTCTAAATTATAATAAGTCAGAACAAAAGGCAAAACAAATACAAGAAGAGCTAAAAAATGATGGAAAAGAAATTGAAATTTTTAAAGCTGATGTTTCAAAAAGGGAAGATGCTAAAAGCCTAATAGAATTTACTTTGCAAAAGTACGGAACTATTGATGTGTTAATAAATAATGCGGGAATTTCACAATCAAAATTGTTTACAGATATAACAGATGAAGATTGGAACAATATGATAAATATAAATTTAAATTCAGCTTTTTATTGCACACAAGAGGTTTTAAAAACTATGATAAATAATAAAGATGGTTTAATTATAAACATATCTTCTATTTGGGGGTTAACTGGTTCTTCTTGTGAAGTAGCGTATTCTGTAGCAAAATCTGCTTTAAATGGAATGACTAAAGCATTAGCAAAAGAACTAGGATTGTCAAATATAAGAGTTAATGCTATTGCACCAGGAATTATAGATACGGATATGAATTCATATTTAACAAATGAAGAAATAGAAAAAGTGAAAGAAGAAATACCATTAAATAAGATAGGAAAAACAGATGACATTGCAAGGTGTGTAAAATGGTTAATTGAAGATGAATATACAACTGGACAGATTATTTCTATTAATGGCGGTTGGTATATTTAAAGGTAATCTTATATATAAAAAATAAAAATTCCAGTAATTTTTTATTGGAATTTTTATAATTATTATTAGCTATTTTTATAAATCAAGATATAATAATGTAAAGAGAAATTACATTATTATTCTGATATTTTTCTTTTATAGTTTCCAGAAATTAATTTTGGAATATAAGTAATAATCTTATATACTGCTAAACGAATCTTCTTACTCCAAATATAAGATTTTCTTAATTTTCTAGGTGTAGCAACAGAAGTTTCATCTACTGCAACTAATGAAAGTTCTACTTTTTCAATTGGGAATATATAGTTAGAACCACCATTGTTATCCCATTGATTCTTTTCATTTCTAAAACAGAAATTAAATGTTTCTCCTTCAAGTAAGTTAACTTCAGTTTGAAAACCTAATTCTGTTTTTTCCATTTTAATTTCATTTACATTATCCCAATTAAGACCAAATCCATAATGAAGATAAACTTCTTCTGAATTGTCTTGAAATAAATTACCTGTATAAGATATTTTTACAGTTGTATTTTCAACTAACTTATCAGTATTAAAAAAAATATTCTTTACTAATTCCATTTAAATTCTCCTTATTTTTTTATCTCTTGTTCTCTATTTTGATATTATAATATTAAAAAAAATATAATTCAAGTGTTTTTGACAAAATTTTAATTTGTTCCGACAATTTTTCCAACAATATAGAAATCATCTTTAGGATTTAAGCAAATATCCTCAACATTTTTATCTTCTGCCCTTAGAACCACACCATCTTTACGAATAATGAATCTACGTATTAACAATTTGTTTTTATAAGAAAATAGTCCTAAGTCTCTATTATCTAAAGGTGCATTAAATTCAACATAAGCATAAGATCCTTCTTTTAATTTTGGTTCCATTGTATTATCAGTAATTTTTACTGCAATAGATGCTCCTGGGATTGTAGGAGGGCAATCAATTAAAGAACCTAATGAATCAAAAGTAGGAATTTTATCATAAGGAATATGTTCTTCTATTTTATAAGAGTGATGTTCTTCTGTAAGTTCTTTATCATATGTATGCATTAAAGGACGGTAAGGAATGCCCATAGTTTTACACATATTTCTTAAAACTTTATGACTAGGATTTCTTTCACCTTTTTCAATATGAGTTAAATGACCTGTATTTATATTAGTTCCTCTAGCAATTTCTGCCTTTGTTAGCTTTTTTTGCTTACGAATATAAGCAATCATTTCACCTATCATAATGATACTCCTCTTCATTTAAACTTATTTTCAAAATTATTATATATAAAAATAAAAAACTTGTCTAGATAAAATAACAAAAAAAGATAAATTATAATAAAATACAACTTTTTTTTATTGTAAAACTTACATATTTGTGGTAATATTATTTCATACAAAAGTATATATTTTATTTAAGAGGTAAAGTATGGAAAATAATGAATTAGAAAATAAGGAATTAAATGAAACAGAAGAAAAATTAGACTTAAAAGATGTTAATGCACAGCAACAAGAAAAAAAGGATAATTTATCAGAAACTAGTAAAAATTCAACAAATAATAAAGAAAAGAAAAAAGAAGAACAAAAAGAAAATAAAGTAGTAGAGAATAAAAATAAAAAATCTAAAAAACTACCTGTAGTTTTAACTTTATTTATTCTTTTATTTTTAATGATATTTTCAATCATTTTTTCATTATTAAATATGAATAATGAAAAAATATTAAATGGAATTTCTATGTTAGGAATAGATATAGGAAACCTTACTATTGATGAAGCAAAAAATAAAATAAATGATGCGATAGATAATAGATTTCATGATGAAAATAATAACTTAATTTTGAAAAGAAATGATAATGAGACTAGTGTAACAGCAAATACATTTAATGCAAAGTTTGATGTAGATACAGCTATTACAGAAGCATACAATATTGGAAGAAGTGGAAATATAATTACTAACAATTATGCTATTTTATGGACTAATTTATTCAAAAAACAAATTGAACCAACTTTATATTTAGATGAAGAATTGTTAAACTCTACAATTAAAGATGTTGGGGCAAAAATGCCAGATGCATTAGTTCAAAATAGCTATTATGTAGAAGATGAGGAATTAATAATAGTAAAAGGAAAAGCAGGTTATGTTATAGAAGAACAAAAATTAAAAGACAGTATATATGCACAATTAAGAAATATTCATACAAGTTATCAAGTTATAGAAATTCCTGTAACATATAAAGAACCTGGCGAAATTGATTTAGAAAAAATACATAGTGAAATTTATAAAGAACCACAGAACGCTTATGTTGAAGAAAATCCAAAAACAGTTCATAGACATGTAGATGGAGTAGACTTTAAGATGTCTATGGAAGATGCTAAAAAATTATTAGAACAAGATAAAGAAGAATACACTATACCACTAAAAATAACAGTACCAAAAATAACAATAAATGATTTAGGAGATGAAGCATTTCCTAATTTACTAGCAACATTTTCAACAACATATGACTCAAGCAATTATAATAGAAGTACAAATATAGAGCTTGCTTCTAAAAAAATGAATGGTACAGTTGTAATGCCTGGTGAAAATTTCTCATATAATACTGTAATCGGAAAAAGAACTTTAGAAGCGGGATATAAAGAAGGAACAGCATATATAGGTGGAAAAGTAGTTCCAGATGTAGGTGGAGGAATTTGCCAATTATCTACTACTTTATATAATACCGCATTACTTGCAAACTTAAAAATTATTGATAGAAGTAATCATTTATTTTTAACAGGCTATGTTGCAGCAAGTAGAGATGCAACTGTATACTATGGAAGTATAGATTTTGTATTCCAAAATACTAGAAGCTATCCTATAAAAATAGTATCAAACTCAAAAAATGGAGTTTGTAAAGTAAGTATATATGGAATAAAAGAAGAAGTAGAATATGAAGTAGTAATTCAATCTAAAATAACTTCTTATATAAATCAAACTACAACATACAAAGATGACCCAACCCTAGAAAAAGGTAAAGAAGTTGTTGAACAATATGGCTCAAACGGATGTAGAAGTGAAGCATATCGTATATTAAAATTAAATGGAAAAGTGGTTAATCAAGAATTATTATCAAAAGATACATATAAACCATTAGAAAGAATTGTACGTAGAGGAACAAAAGATGTACCAAAAGCTCCTGAGACTTCTACAGAAACAAATACATCACCAACTGAAGAAACAAATGCAAATGTTGAAAATCAAAATACAGAAAGTCAAAACGTGGAAACTTAAATATAGTAACTCAAAAAAAATTATATAAAAGGAAGTAAGAATGAGTTTAGAACAAGAAACTAGATTTTTAATGAAAAAATATCAAATTACTGCCAACAAAAATTTAGGTCAAAATTTTTTAATAGATGATGAGGTTATGAAAACCATTGTAACATCTGCTGAAATTACAAAAAATGATATTGTAATTGAAATAGGACCACGGATTAGGCTCATTAACAGCTAAACTATTAGAAAATGCTAAAAAAGTAATTGCTATTGAAATAGATAAAAAAATGGAAAATATATTACAAGATAGATTTTCTATTTATAATAATTTTACTTTAATAAATGAAGATGTATTAAAAATAGATTTACATAAACTGATAAAAGAGCAAAATCCAGAAAATAATAATGTAAAAATAGTAGCAAATTTACCATACTATATTACAACACCAATTATTATGAAATTATTAGAAGAAAAATTACCTATTCAAAGCATTACTGTAATGATACAAAAAGAAGTTGCAGATAGGTTATCTGCTATTCCAGGTGAAAAAAATACAGGTGCAATTACTTATTGTGTTTACTATTATTGTGAGGCAGAGGAAGTTTTAAAAGTTCCTAATAGTTCATTTATACCAGAACCACAAGTGGATTCAGAAGTAATAAATTTAAAAATTAGAAAAAATCCACCTGTAAAATTAGATAATGAAGAATTATTTTTTAAGCTTATTAAAGCAAGTTTTATGCAAAGAAGAAAAACTTTGTTAAATTCACTTTCTAATTCTGGCATTATACCAAAGGAAAAAGTAAGGAAATTATTAGAAAAATTAAATTTAAATGAAAATGTAAGAGGGGAAGAACTAACAATAGAGCAATTTGCACAGATGGCAAATATGCTAAATTTACCACTTGACAAGTGATTAGAATTTTATTATAATAAATTCTAGACTTGAAAAAGAATTTAGCATATGCGTCATTAGCTCAGTTGGTAGAGCAGCAGACTCTTAATCTGATGGTCGGAGGTTCGATTCCTCTATGACGCACCAAAAAGCACTACATTAATAAAATTCTTTATCAATTTGAAATATTTTTAAAGACAATTATAAAATAACACTAAGTTTAAATAACTTAGTGCTTTTTTTATTGTGAAACAACAAGGTTCTCGGGTACCCGCCCACAATCTTTGATTGTGATGGTGGGTGAGGTTCTTATACCACTTATGTAATAAAATTGACCATCTAGTAGAAAAATAATGAAAAAAAGTAAATAATATGTTATCATGATAATAACAAAGAAGAAATGGAGAAAAAAGATGGATATTGAAATAAAAGTTGATGAAAATTATGAAAATCCAAAAGTTGTAATTTATACAAAGCAAGTAGACAAGAATGTGTCTGATATTATAGATAGTATATCTAATGTAAATCAAGAAGTTTTAAAAGCTTACAAAGACGAAAAAATGTATATTTTACATCAAAAAGATATTGAGTCAATCTATTCTGAAAATGGAAAAATATATGTAAGATGTGAAAAAGAAATATATACTATAAAAAATAGATTATATGAACTAGAAAATTTACTTAATAAAAGAAAATTTTTCAGAATATCAAATTCAGAAATAATTAACTTTGAAAAAGTAAAAAATATTGATTTTAAAATTCTTGGAACTTTAATTATAAATTTCAAGAGTGGAAATATAGCATATGCTTCAAGAAGGTATATACCAAAAATAAAAGATTTTTTAGAAATGTAAAGGAGTTGATTAATATGAAAAAAGAAAATTTTGTAAAAAAAGTTCTTGTATCATCTTTAAAAGGATTCCCTATTGGTGTAACTCTACTTATGTTAGCTTATGTTAGTATCTATTTTATTACAGATGAAAATGTATTTGTTAATGAAGTTAGTCAGTTAGAAAATATAAAAACATTGATTTCTCAAACTGTTACTGCAGGCTTAGCTTATTGCTTAATATTCATGGGGCAAAATATATTTGCTAACCTTGATAGTGTAGAAAGACATAAAAAGCATCCATATCAAACAATAGGAACGATAGTAGCTACATTTTTAATTTATATACTTGGAACAGCTATTTTGGCAAGTAAATATGTATTTTCTGAAAACATCGGAACTGTAAATATTGTTGTATCAATATTAATTTATGTTACTTATATAGTATATACTACAATTAAATGGATAATTGAAGAAAATGAAATAAGAAAAATAAATAAAAAGTTGGAAGAAAAAAATTCATAGTAAAAATAAGAAATTTGATTGTTAGCAGTATCTAAATAAAATAGATATTACATAGAAAGAGTTTATTATTAAATAGTAAAAATCGCTAAGTAAGAAACTTAGCGATTTTTATGTGCCAATTTGAATGTGGCGTGTTGACAAGAAAATTTATGGTATAAAAATAATTTTAATTAAAAACTCTCTTGACTTAAAGCAAAATAAAAAGTATTATAATTGCATATAATAAAAGGGAAAATTTAAACTATGGAAGTAACAAAAAGGAGATAAAAATATGTTACAACTAAAAAATATTACCAAAAATTATTTATCAGGAGAAAACGAAGTTCAAGCATTAAAAGGAATTAGCGTTGAATTTAGAAAAAGTGAATTTGTATCTATTTTAGGTCCAAGTGGTTGTGGAAAAACAACTTTGCTTAATATCATAGGCGGATTAGATAGGTATACTTCTGGAGATTTAATAATTAATGGAAAATCTACAAAAGAGTTTAAAGATAGAGATTGGGATGCATATAGAAATTATTCAGTAGGATTTGTTTTTCAAAATTATAATTTAATACCTCATCAAACAGTATTATCAAATGTAGAGCTTGCACTTACTCTTTCAGGTGTTTCTAAATCAGAAAGAAGAAAAAGAGCAATAGAGGCTTTAAAAAGTGTAGGACTTGGAGACCAAATTCATAAAAAGCCTAATCAAATGTCTGGTGGTCAAATGCAAAGGGTTGCAATAGCAAGGGCATTAGTAAATGACCCAGATATAATCTTAGCAGATGAGCCAACAGGAGCACTTGATACAGTTACCAGTAATCAGATTATGGAAATCTTGAAGAGCATTTCAAAAGACAAATTAATAATTATGGTAACTCACAATGGAGAATTAGCAGAAAAATATTCTTCAAGAATAATAAAAGTATTAGATGGAAAAGTAATAGAAGATTCAGATCCTTATGAATCAAAAGAGGAGAAAAAGGAAGATACTAAAAAGAGAAGAACATCTATGAAATTCTTTACAGCACTAAGGCTTAGCTTAAATAACTTAATGACTAAAAAGGGAAGAACATTTCTAACTTCTTTTGCAGGAAGCATTGGAATTATAGGAATTGCACTTATATTATCAATTTCAAATGGTGTGCAAAACTATATTGATAAAGTTCAAGAGGATACACTTTCTTCATATCCAATAACTTTGCAAGAGCAATCCGTTGATATGTCAAGCATAATGACATCTTTCATGGAATTGAATGAAGATAGAAATCATGAGGATGGAAAAATTTATTCAGTAGAAATTATGGGCGATATGCTAAGCACAATGTCTAGCAAGATAGAAAAGAATAATCTAAAAGAATTTAAAAAATATTTAGATTCTGAAGGAAATGAAATTACCAAAAATAGCAATGCAATACAGTATGCATATAATTTGAACCTTAATTTGTATTCTTCAAATACTAAAGATGGAGTGGTTCAGGTAAATCCTAATCAAGTAATGAAAATTGTAGGATTACAAAGTGAGCTACCAGAAGCAATGCAAGGGCAGGCATCAATAATGATGAGCGGTAATAATATTTGGCAAGAAATGTTAGATAATGAAGAATTACTTAAATCACAATATGATGTTTTAGCAGGAAAATGGCCAGAAAAATATAACGAAGTGGTTTTAATTGTAAATGAAAATAATGAAGTTAGTGATTATATGCTATATTCATTAGGAATAAAAGATCAAGATGAATTAAAAGACAAAATGCAGGACATAAAAGATGGTAAAGAAGTAGAAAAAACTGAAGAAGAAGTTTTTAGCTATGATGATTTATTAGATTTATCATTTAAATTGGTTTTAAATACAGATTATTATAAAAAAGAGCATGGTGTATGGACTGATAAAAGTGATGATAAAGATTATATGAAAAAATTAGTAGACAAGGCAGAAAGCATAAATATAGTAGGAATTATAAGACCAAATAGTGCATCAATAAATACAGCTTTAGCAAACGGAATAGGATATAGTAAAGATTTAAAAGAATATGTTATAAATAAAATAAATGAAGCAGAAATTGTAAAAGAACAAAAGAAAGATAAAAAGGTAAATGTATTTACAGGAATTGATTTCCCTGAGGATAAAGATGATGCAAGTTTTAGCTTTAATGATTTATCAACTGAACAAAAAATGAAACTTGCTACATTAAGCCAAGAGGAACTTGCAAAACTTATGCAAACTTATGCAGATAATGCAAAAGCAAGTTATGAAGATAACTTATCAAAATTAGGTGTGGTAAATTTAGATGAACCAAGTGCAATTTATATTTATCCAACAAATTTTGACGCAAAAGAGAATATAACTGAAGAAATTGAGAATTATAATACAAGACAAAGAGAAGATGGAAAAGAAGCAAATGTTATTACTTATACAGATATGATAGGAATTATGATGAATTCAGTATCAGTAATAATTGATGTAATTAGCTATGTTTTAATTGCATTTGTTTCAATTTCATTAGTAGTTTCATCAATTATGATAGGAATTATCACATATATTTCAGTATTAGAAAGAACAAAAGAGATTGGTATTTTAAGAGCTATTGGTGCATCTAAAAAGGATATTTCAAGAGTATTCAATGCTGAAACTTTAATTGTTGGATTAGTTGCAGGTGCATTAGGAATTGAAATCACAGTACTATTATGTATACCAATAAATGCATTGATTGCTGCACTTTCAGGAGTAAGTGGTGTATCTGCTGCATTACCATTTAAAGCAGGAATTGTATTAGTTATAATTAGTATGATTCTTACTATGATAGCTGGTTTAATACCATCTAAGATGGCAAGTAAAAAAGACCCAGTTGAAGCTTTAAGAACAGAGTAATAATTAGAAATTATAATAAAAAACAAAAAGATTATGCAAAATAAAATTGTCGGTATATTTAATAAAAGGTATACCAAAATTTTATTTTGCATATTTACATAATGTATAAAATATGATAAAATCATAAACAGAGTTTTTATTACTAAGTATATTAAAAAGAAAATTAGTGATAAGTGTTTTGTGAAACCATTAAATTATTTCATTTTAAGGAGGACAAAATATGAGTTTCATTACTGACAATCTTGGCATAATAGGAATTATCCTTGGTTGCATTATAGCAGTAATTGCTATTATTGTATTCTTTGCCAAAATTTACAAAGTTGCAGATGTTGACAAAGTACTGATTATTACAGGTGGTAAAAAACCTGTAATCAAGATTTCAGGCGGCGCCTTTGTAGTTCCAGTTTTTCGGAAAGCAAGCTATTTTGATTTATGTATGTTAACAGTCAAAGCAGACAAAGATGAAATCAAAACCAATACAGCCGTATCTATTATAGCTGATTGGACTGCTCAGATTCGGCCATGCATTACTAATGAAGAAAAGCTTCGCACAGCAATTATTTCATTTAAAGAACGTGGAAAAGATGGAATTATTGCAGATGTTAAACTGACGCTTATGGGTGCTGTGCGTGATGTTGTTGCATCCATGACTCCAGAAGAAATTTTGAGAGACAAAGAAAGATTTAAACAAGAGGTCCAAAAAAGTGTTGATGATGAAATGAACAATATGGGCCTCGATCTTGTATCTTTGAACATTCAGGATGTCTCTGATTCTAGTGGATACTACGAAAACATTGCGGCTCTAGACTCTTCTGACAAGAAAAAAGCGGCTCAAATTAAGACTGCTGAAGTCGAAAGAGAAACTCGCGAGAAGAAAGCAGAAGCAGGTAAAGCAGCAGATATTGCAGAAGCGAAAGCAAAGCAGGCAACTGAAATTGCAAAAATGGAAGCTGAACTTGCTGAAAAGGAAAAGCGCAAGGATACTGACATGAAATTGGCAGAATTCAAAACTCTTACCGATACTGCCAATGCAAATGCAGAAGTTGCCGGCGAGCTCCAAAAGACCATTCGTACACGTGAGGTTGAGCAGCAAAAAGGTGCTGTTAAGGTCATGATAGCTGAGCAGGAAAACTTAGCTGCCCAAAAAGAGCGTGAAGTAATAATTACTCGTGCAGAAGCTGAGAAAGATCAAAAGCGCATTAGTGCAGAAGCAGAGAAGCAAACTTTGCTCATTAATGCAGAAGCTGATGCCAATAAGAAAGCTATCGAAGCTGATGCAACAATCAAGGTGGCTGAAAGTGAAGCTGAAGCAGCTCGTAAACAGGCAAAAGGCGTTGCTGATGTTGAAATAACAAAGGCAGAGGCTAGCAGAACAGTTGCTGTCAAACAAGCTGAAGCTCTTAAAATAACTGCTGAAGCTCAAGCTGAAAAGATTAAAGCAGAAGGTAATGCTGAAGCCGAAGTTATTAAGCAAAAAGCTACTGCGGAGGCTGAGGGTATTAAAGCTAAGAAAATGGCGGAAGCAGAAGGCGAAAAAGCCCTTGCTGAAGCTCGTTCTGCAAATGACAAGGTTAATTTTGAGATTGAAAGTTTGAGAATTCAAACTGATGCTAAAATTAAAATTGCCACATCTGTTGCCGAAGTTATGGCTAATGTTGGTCAGAAAGCTGAGTTCATCAATATTGGCGGAGCAAGCAACCCAAACATAACAGGTACTGGAACAGGTAATGTTTTGATTGACACTCTCATGCAAATTCCTGTTTTAATGAAGCAACTTGACGTACAGAATGAAGCGCTTAACGGAAGGCCAGTAACTGATGAAGTTAAGAACCTTTCCAACGCAATTCTTTCTGGTCTTTCAGCTGTAAGAAAAACTGACGTAGAAGAAACTCCTACGCAGGAACCATCTGATAAGGATTAAATACTTATTCTAAAGTAACTTTAAATCTTTTGAAGATGGTAAAAATACAACTATAATAAAACTCTAAATGATTAACACAATTCACAATTATTATCACTAACAAAACTTTTTAGAAGGTATTCTATTTTATGAATGCCTTCTTTTTCTATTTAAAATTTTAATTAAAAAATCATCTTGACTAAAAACAAAATAAAAAGTATTATAAATGCATATAATAAAAACGAAAAAATATAAAAATATAACAACATAAATAATTAAAAAAGTAAACATAAGAATAAAAAAGGAGGGAAAACATATGCTAGAAATGTACAATACAGATATTGAAACAAATAAAACAACAAAAGTAAAAGAGTATAAAAAAGGTAATTGGATAAATCTAGTTGCACCCTCTGAAGAAGAAATAAAAGAAGTATGTGAAAATGTAAAAATACAAGATGATTTCATAAGATATGCCTTAGACTTTGAAGAAAAAGCTAGAATTGATTTAGAAGAAGATGACCAAACCACATTATTTGTTATAGATGTTCCAATTCGTGAAAAAGAAGATGAAAATATTGTATACAGTACAATGCCAATTGGTATAATTCTAGTAAGAGATGACTACTTTATCACAGTTTCAATTAGAAGAAATGACATCATTCAAAGTTTTACAAAGGATAATATGAAAAATGTAATTACCTATAAGAAAAGTAGATTTCTATTACAAATTTTATATACAAATTCATCATATTATTTAAATTTATTAAAGAAAATTAACAAAGAAACAGAAATAGCAGAGTCTGATTTAAAAAATTCTATGAGAAATAAAGAATTATTAAAGTTATTAAGTTTAGAAAAAAGTTTAGTTTATTTTACAACTTCCTTAAAATCAAATGAGTCTGTTATGGAAAAAACAATGAGAGGGAAAATAATAAAACTTTATGAAGAAGACGAAGATTTATTAGAAGATGCAATTATTGAAAATAGACAATCCATTGAAATGGCAAAAATATATAGTGACATTTTAAACGGAACTATGGATGCTTATGCTTCAATAATTTCTAATAATTTAAATAGAGTTATGAAAGTTTTAACATCAATTACTATTGTTTTATCAGTACCTACAATGATAGCAAGTTATTGGGGAATGAATGTACCAGTTCCACTTCAACATAATCCATTCGGCTTTTTGATTATAATAGGAATTTCTATTCTTATTTCAATAGTAGTAACTTGGTGGCTAAACAAGCAAAATATGCTAAAATAGCAAAAAAATACAAAATTGGATAAATATGCCTCTAAAACAAAGAATAAAAAAATAAAAATAGAATATACTAAATCATGAAGACATTTTTTTATAAAAAAAGGAGGCTAGCTAAAATGAAAGTTATAGATAAAATAGCACTTGCATTAGTTATAATTGGTGCAATCAACTGGGGATTAATAGGAATATTTAATTTTAATTTAGTAGATACAATTTTTGGTGTTATGTCAGTAATAAGTAGAATTATATACATCCTAGTTGGTATATCAGGATTATGGGCAATAAAGATTTTATTTGATAAATAGGATTTTTTAAATTTATAATTAATAGTTAAATAAAAAAATATCATAATTTTTGCACCTTGTTGTCGCGTCGCAATCGTTACGATTGCTCGCTCCATACGCGCTTCGCTTGAACGCTACGCGGTGCTACAAATTATGATATTTTTTTATAGAATATAAAATTAGAAATTCATTACTACTATATAGTAGACTGCTCCAAGCGCACTTCACTTCGTTACGTTTGAACGCTGCGCGGTGCTTGCAAACTATAATGTTTTTTCTTTATGTAAAATATAAATTGTAAATTAATTACGCTATATATTAGATTGCTACAAATTTTAATTTATAGCATATAAACGATTGAAAAATAAGTAAATTTACTATATAATATCAAACATAAGTAAATAAAGGAGGAGAAAATAAATGTTAACTGCTACAGGAGTTACAGTTCGTTTTGGTAAAAGAACTTTATTTGAAGATGTTAATATTAAATTTAATAAAGGTTGTTGCTATGGAATTATTGGAGCAAACGGTTCTGGAAAATCAACTTTTTTGAAAGTTTTATCTGGCGAAATTGAGCCTAGTAAAGGTGAAGTTTCAAAAGAAAAGACAGAAAGAATATCAGTATTAAAACAAGACCACTTTGCATTTGAAGAATATACAGTAATGGATACTGTTATTATGGGTAATGGTGAGCTTTATCAAATTATGAAAGAAAAAGATGCAATATATAGTAAACCTGATTTTTCAGAAGAAGATGGTATGAGAGCTGCAAAGTTAGAAGAAAGATTTAGCGAGTTAGATGGATGGAATGCTGAAACTGATGGTGCAGTTTTATTAAATGATTTAGGAATAGAGCCAGAAAAACATTATATGCAAATGAAGGATTTAGAGGCAAAAGATAAAGTAAAAGTATTACTTGCACAAGCTTTATTTGGAAATCCTGATATTTTATTATTGGACGAGCCTACAAACGACTTAGATTTAAAAAGTATTAGCTGGTTGGAAGAATTTTTAATAAATTTCGAGAATACAGTTATTGTAGTATCACATGATAGATATTTTTTAAATAAAGTATGTACACATATTGCAGATGTGGATTTTGGAAAGATTAAAGTATACCCAGGAAATTATGATTTCTGGTATGAATCAAGTCAGCTTGCATTAAAACAAATGAAAGAAGCAAATAAAAAGAAAGAAGAAAAAATTAAAGAATTACAAGACTTTATTGCAAGATTTAGTGCAAATGCTTCAAAATCAAAGCAAGCAACATCAAGAAAGAAATCACTTGAAAAAATTGAATTAGATGAAATAAAGCCATCTAATAGAAAATATCCATACATAGATTTTAAGCCAGATAGAGAGCCTGGAAAAGAAATATTACATGTAAAAAATATTTCAAAAACAATAAATGGAGAAAAACTATTAAATAATGTTTCATTTACAGTAAAACAAAATGATAAAATAGCATTTTTAGCAGATAATGAGAATGCAAAAACAGTTTTATTCCAGATAATAGCAGGAGAAATGGAGCCAGATGAGGGCGAGCTTGTATGGGGAACTACAATTACTCAAAATTATTTTCCAAAAGATAATAATTATTTATTTGATACGGACCTTTCAATTACAGATTGGCTAAGACAATATTCAAAAGACCCTGATGAAACTTATGTAAGAAGCTTTTTAGGAAGAATGTTATTTTCAGGAGAAGAAGCTTTAAAGAAAGTAAATGTTCTATCAGGTGGAGAAAAAGTAAGATGTGTATTTTCAAAAATGATGCTTTCAGGTGCAAATTTCTTAATTTTTGATGAGCCTACAAACCATTTAGATATGGAATCAATTACTGCATTAAATGAAGGAATGAAGAAGTTTAAAGGAAATATGTTATTTACTTCACATGACCACCAACTTATGCAAACAGTTGCAAACAGAATAATAGATTTAAAGCCAGATGGAATTGTTGATAGAGAAGTAACTTATAATGAATATTTGGGTGTAGAATAAATATATTTAATTTTAAAATAGGTTTAGAAATAAACCTATTTTTGAAGAAATTAAGCAGTAAACAATAGTAGTTATTAAAATTAATTTATGTAAAGGAAGAAGAGGTAAAATTATGGAAGTACAAGAAAAGATTGCAAATCGAATAGCAGAAGAATTAAACATAAAATTGTTACAGGTAACTAAAACTATACAATTAATTGATGAAGGAAATACTATTCCATTTATCGCACGTTATAGAAAAGAAGTAACTCGGTGGACTTTCAGATGAAGTGTTAAGAGATTTCGGAGAAAAACTAACTTATCTTCGCAATTTAGAAGCAAGAAAAGATGAGGTAAGAACTTCTATTGAAAATCAAGGTAAATTAACAGAAGAAATAGTAATAGCATTAGAAAATGCGAAAACTTTATCTGAAGTTGAAGATATATATAGACCATATAAACAGAAAAAGAAAACAAGAGCTACAATAGCAAAGGCAAAGGGGTTAGAGCCATTAGCAGAAATTATATTAGAGCAAAAAGAAACAAAACCGATAGAAGAAATAGCACTACAATATGTAACTAAACCAGAAGAAATAGACGAGAATACACCAAAAGAGAAAATAGTAGAAAGTGTAGAAGATGCAATTCAAGGAGCAAAAGATATTATTGCTGAAATGATTTCTGATAACCCTGAATATAGAAAACAAATAAAAAGAAGATGTTATAGAGATGGATTTATTGTAACTAAAGCAATAAATCCAGAAGAAAAGACAGCATATAATATGTATTATGAATTTAATGAAAAAGTAAATAGAATACCAAGCCATAGAATATTAGCAATAAATCGTGGAGAAAAAGAAGAAGCTTTAAAAGTAAAGTTAGATAAAAATGAAGAAGATATTTTAAGTTACATAAAACAAGATACAATTAAAGGAAAAACACAATTTACTGAAATTTTAGAAGACACTATTTTAGATAGTTGGCAAAGATTAATAGAGCCATCTATTGATAGAGAAATTCGTTCAGATTTAACAGAAAAGGCAGATGCACAAGCTATAAAAGTTTTTGGAAAAAATGCAAAACCATTGTTATTAGCAGCACCACTTAAGGGATATACTGTTATGGGATTTGACCCAGCATATAGAACAGGTTGTAAAATTGCAGTTATTGACGAAACAGGAAAGCTTTTAGCAACAACTACTGTATATCCAACAGAGCCACAAAATGATGTAGAAGGAGCAAAAAAGGAGCTAATAAATTTAATAAAGAAATACAAAGTAGGTGTTATTGCTATTGGAAATGGTACAGCATCTCGTGAATCTGAAAGTTTTGTATCAAATATGATAAAAGAAATAGACGAAGATGTGCATTATGCAATAGTAAGTGAGGCTGGAGCTTCTGTATATTCTGCATCTAAGCTTGCAACAGAAGAATATCCAGATATAAATGTATCTTTAAGAGGAGCAATTTCAATTGCAAGAAGGCTTCAAGATCCACTAGCTGAGCTTGTAAAAATAGATCCAAAAGCAATTGGTGTAGGGCAATATCAACATGATGTAGACCAGAAAAAGTTAACAGAAAGTCTAACAGGAGTTGTTGAAGATGCAGTAAATGAAGTTGGAGTTGACGTAAATACTGCAACACCATCACTTTTATCTTATGTTTCTGGAATAAATAAAACAATTGCTAACAATATTGTAAAATATAGAGATGAAAATGGAAAATTAAAAGAGAGAAAAGAGCTTTTAAAAGTAGATAAATTAGGAAAAGTTGCTTATGAGCAATGTGCAGGATTTATAAGAATACCTGGTGGAAAAAATCCGCTTGAAAATACAGCAGTTCACCCAGAAAGTTATGAAATTGCAGAAAACTTACTTAAAAAAATAGGTTACAAAAAAGAGGATTTATTAGATAAAGCAAAGCTAAAAGAAATAAAAACTAATTTGGCAAGCATAAAAATTCCAGAGACAGCACAAGAATTATCAGTAGGTGAAATGACTTTAAAAGATATAATAGATGAGTTATCAAAACCTGGTAGGGACCCAAGAGATGAAATGCCAAAACAAATTTTAAGAGCAGATGTATTAAAATTTGAAGATTTAATAGAAGGTATGACATTAACTGGAACAGTTAGAAATGTAACAGATTTTGGTGCTTTTGTAGATATCGGTGTAAAGCATGATGGCTTAGTTCATATTTCAAATTTAAGCAATAGCTTTGTAAAAAATCCAGCAGATGTTGTTTCAGTAGGTGATATCGTTAAGGTTAAAGTAATTGGAATTGATAACGAAAGGCAAAAAGTTCAGCTTTCTATGAAGGATGCATAATTTATAAAAAAATATTAATAAAAATTTAAATGAAAATAATAAAGTTAAAATATATAATAAAAAACTTTTTACATAAATATTCAAAAAAGTATTTACATAATTTTAAATGTATGCTAAAATGTAAAAAGTTTTTTAATATCTGAAGCAGGAGAGATTATTTACAAAAAATAGTTTCTCCTTTAGTCGTGCAAAAAATAATTATTATGATAAGGAGGTGCAATTTTTTAAAGGTATTTAAATTATTATATTTATAATATGTGTTTAGTTTTGTCTCTTTGAAAATATAATAATATAAATTATTGAAAAATTATCAATAAGGAGTAATGAAAAATGGAAAGTGATGAATTTCAAAAAGAAAAACATAACTTAGAAGAGATACTAAAAAAATACAAAGATATTATGGAATATTATGATTTAAGATTAGATGCTATCCCGAGAATTTATAAAGATAATCCCATAATGATGGAAAATTCCTTTAAAATGTACGTAGGAAAATTAAGAATAATGCAAAAGAATGTAAACAAACCATACTTTGCAAGAATAGATTTTGCAAGAGATGGAGAGGAAAAAACTGAAAAATTGTATATTGGAAAAGTAGGAGTAATAGATGAAGAAAATAACAACATTACAATAGATTGGAGAGCTCCGATATCTTCAATGTACTATGATAGCAATTTAGGAAGAGCATCATATGAAGCTCCTGAGGGAGTATGTAAAGGAGAGTTATTACTAAAAAGACAATATGACATAGAAGATGGTATACTAAAAAGTTTTCAAGATGTTGATACTGTATCAAATGATGAATTGCTGAAACCATATTTAAATGCAAGTGCGGATAATAGATTAAAAAATATAGTTTCTACAATACAGCAAGAGCAAAATGAAATTATAAGAGAGCCAATCAATAAAAATATAATTATACAAGGTGTTGCAGGAAGCGGAAAAACAACAGTTGCACTACATAGAATAGCATATCTAGTATATAATAATAGAGATACTATAAAGCCAAATCAATACTTAGTTATAGGTCCTAATAAATTCTTTGTTAATTATATTTCTGGGGTACTACCAGATTTAGATGTTGAAAATGTAAATCAGTTAACATATGAAGAATTGTGTGCAGAATGTTTAAATGAGAATATCAAGTTAATTGATGAAGATAAAAAGTTAATTACATCTATTTCAAATGAAAAATTATTAAATTATGAAAAATTTAAAGTTTCAATGAGATTTAAAGAAGCTATAGATAAATTCATATTAGAATTAGATAAAAACATAATTCCAGAAAAAGATATAGAAATAAAAGATTATATAGTTATACCAGAGCAAATAATAAAAAACATATATAATTCAATACAAAATTCAAATATATATGAAACAATAAAGAGCAAGTTGGATAGAACAAACATAGAATTATGTAAATACGTAGAAGAAAATTATGATGACATAATGGAAAAAGAAGTAAAAAGTATATGTAAAACAAGCTTGAAAAAATATTTTGATAAATTAATTCCAAACGTGATAAATACATATATAAAATTTCTTACAAATTTAAAAAGATATATAAATTTTGAACAGTTTGAAAACATAGAGCAAAAAGTGCAAAACAATATAAAAAACATAAAACAAAGAAAAGTAGAGTTTGAAGATTTAAGTGCTTTAATTTATTTAAAATGTAAACTATTAGGAATAGAAGAGTATAGAGAATATAGGCAAGTTGCAATAGATGAAGCACAAGATTTCGGAGACTTTAATTTTTTTGCTTTAAAAACATTACTGAAAAATGCAACTTTTAGTATATTCGGCGATTTAGCACAATCAATTTATCAATATAGAGGAATAGATAATTGGAATGAAGTAAAAGATATAAGTTTTAATGATAAATGTGAAATTAAATATCTTTTGAAAAGCTACAGAACAACAACAGAAATAATGAATTCTGCAAATAACATAACTAATTACATAAATTTAAATACTGCTAAACCAGTAATAAGGCATGGAAATTTAGTAAAATATATTAGCTATAATAATGAAGATGACCAAATTAGTAATATTGAAAATATATTAGAAAAATATAAAGAGAATGGTTATAAAACAATAGCTGTAATATGCAAAGATGAAAATGAAGCAGTCAACATAAACAAAAAGTTGCATGATAAAAATATCATAGTGAATAACATAACAAATTCAGATACTCAATATAATGGTGGAGTATGTACAATAACTAGTTATTTGGCTAAGGGGTTAGAATTTGATGGCGTTGTTATAGCAAATGCTTCGGAAGAGAAGTATAATTCAGATAAAGACATAGATATGAAATTATTATATGTTGCTATGACAAGACCTTTGCATGAATTAAATGTACTATATAAAGACAAAATTGTTAAACCATTAGAGGTTGAGATAAAATGATATTAACATAAATAACCACTTTAAAAATAGCAATAACATTGAATAATTGAGAAAAATGTGGTATACTTATAGAAGTAGGATATAACTTCTATGTAAGAAAGGATGTAGGCATGATGTGGGAGGCTATAGTAATAATTTTGATAGTTTGTTTGGTATTCTGGAAAATCATACGGGCGATATGCAAGCCGATTTTTGATTATGTTTACGGGAGCCTAGTAAAACTTCTAACCGGAACAGGAATGTCTGAACAGGCTGCAAAAGCATTGATATCAGTAGTATTCATAGTACTTATACTGTGTATCATTTGCAATTAGCATATCCTTAAAGGAAAGCACTTAATAATGCTTTCCTTTTTCATTTGAAAAAAGGTACTCTAATAATAGAGTACCTTTTATTTATTACAATAATAATTATTTATACTTCTCTTGGATGCTTTGAATTTCATCATAATGGTTATTCAAAATATCTAAAAATACTTTTGCAAGTTCTGGGTCAAATTGTGTTCCAGAGCATCTTTCAAACTCAGCTTTTACAACATCTATAGGAAGGCTATCCCTATATGTTCTTTTAGATGTCATTGCATCAAAAGTGTCAGCAATAGCTGCAATACGAGCAAAATAAGGAATATCATTTCCTTTTAATTTACTAGGATAACCAGTTCCGTCAAATTTCTCATGGTGATGTTTAACTATAGGAATAATATCTTTAAATGCTTCTGCATTACATAAAATATGTGCACCAATTGATGGGTGATTTTTAATTTGAGAATATTCATCATCTGTTAGTTTAGATTCTTTTAATAAAATACTATCTGGAATACCTATTTTTCCAATATCATGGAAAAGACCACCAACTTTTAAAGTTTTTAAATCCTCTTCAGGAAGGCCTAAGTGTTTACCTAATAAAACTGAATATTCTGAAACTCTATCAGAATGACCTTTAGTATATGGATCTTTAGCTTCAACAGTATATCTTAAAGTTTCAATGCTATCTAAATAAGCTTTTTCTAATTTTTCCAATGTATCTGAAAGCTCATCATTTATTCTTTTAATTTCATTCATTTGGGCAATTGATTTTATTCCAGATTCAATAAGTAATAAAAGTTGGTCGAATTTGTCACTTTTTTCACAATAGCCCTGAATATCTAATTTTCTGATTGTTTCAAGAGGTGGAGCTAAATCTTTATGACCAGTTAATAGTAAAATATATAACTCTTTATTAAATTTCCTAATTTCTTCTACAACCTTATCTCCATGAATTGGTGTCATAATAAAGTCTAATATCATTAAATCAAAATGTTCATTTTTTACTTTTTCAATTGCTTCCATTGGGTCTGTTACACCTGTAAGGTCGTAGCCAGAACGCTTTAAGAAAACTGATAAAGAATCAACAATTCCTTCCTCATCATCTACTGCAATGATTTTATAGCCTGTATTATTTGCTGATTGCATATTTTTTCTCATAGGCCATGTCTCCTTTTTTTAATATAAATCCTTTTAAATTGCTTTGCTTATTATATTTACTAAAAAGTAGATTTACACGTATACAAAGCTACTTTATTTATTTTTTCTTAAGTTCATTTGCATTATAACATAAGTAGACAAAATATACAAATTTTTTCAAAAATTTTTTGGTTCTGATTTTATATGTTTTCATAATACTTGTTTTAAAATCTTTATTAAGTTTTCATAATCTTTAGGAATTCTTATTCTTGCATACCTACTATCTAAATTTATAAAATTATTAGCATTTTCAGCAATTACTCCTTGTTTCATTAGTTCTTTTGTTAAATTTTCATACTTATTAGTTTTTATAGTAAATATTGGCGTTTCAATGCTAGTATATAAATAATTATCTTTATTTAATATTTCAAATATTTTCTGATTTGCCTGAATTACTTTATCTTTTAAGTTTTTCATTTCTTCATAATTTTGTAAAATGTTTATAAAAATATTGCAAGATAAATCTGAAAAAGGGAATGGTATTGTAATTATATCATATACTTTTATAAAATTTTCATTGGATACTATATATCCAATTCTATGATTTGGTAATCCAAAAAATTTTGATGCACTTCGTAATACTGCAATATTATCATATTTATTTATTAATGTTATTGCAGAATTTTCTAAACTCATATAGTCTCCATATGCTTCGTCTATTATAACTGTTATATTGTACTTTTGAGCTTTAATTACGATTTTTTCAATATCACTTATACTAATTATTTGACCTGTTGGATTATTTGGATTATCTATATATATTACATTATATTTACTTTCTATCTTTTCTAAAAACTCACTTACTATAAATTTATAATTATTTTTTTCTTGCAGACTATAATATTCGTAAATTCCTTTTTTTAATTCTACCTCTGAAATGAATCTTGGAAATTGTGGAGAACATCCTAATACAAATGTATTTTCATTAATTAAAAATTGACTAAGATTTCTTAAAATTCCCATGATTCCTGCACCAAAAGATATATTTGTTTTGTTTAAATTACTAATGTTAGAATACTTTTTCCAGAAGTGGATTAGTTCTTCTTTTAATTTTTCATACGAATTTATGGGATATTCGTTAATGACACAACTTCCTCTTTCTACATATTTTTTTATAATATTTTCACTTAAAAATGGATTTGTTCCCAGAGAACAATCTATAAATTTGGATTTTGTTTCCAATATTATACCTTCATTTTCCATATAATCTCTTACTCTAAATTGTTTATAAAAATTATCTATCATATTTTTTCCTCACTTTTCTTATTAAATTTTATAATAAAAGTTTCACCAATATTTTTCCATTTTCTTTATATGTGTTTTTATTTTTTTATACATAAAAAAACTCCTATCCTCAAAAATTTAAGGACAAGAGTTAAAATACCCCTGCGGTACCACCTTAATTAGCTTAAAGCTCACTTATTATTCATATACTATCATATATGCCCAATTTTTACGATTTGGGTTATCGTCAACGCCTACTCTTATTTTACATAATTTCTGGTTGCCCTCATCAGTCCATTCAGTAAAACTCCTTGCGTAGTATTTCCACCATCAACTACTCTCTATAGCCTTTTATTAAACTTACTACTCTGAATCAACGGTTTAATTATTTGATTTATACTATAATTATATGATTTAAAATATATAATATATAATATCATTTTTTATTTATAACGTCAATATTTTAATGGATTATGTTTTGTTGTATTGGATTTTTCAAATAGACATTGACATGTTTACATAAAACGATTATAATATTGTATAATAATTTGGTGTTATAAAAAGGAAATATTTTATGCTTTTTATTTTATAGAAGGAGTATTTATGAACCAATTTTTAAAGTTATATAATAACAGTAAAAATCCACTAGATGATGATAAAACATTAGAAAAAATAGTAAATGCATATATTTTAAAGGGAAATGGAAGAGAGATGTTTTATAGGGAAATTGAAAAAATTGGAACTGAAGGGAAAACATCAACTCCACCACCAGTAACAGAAAAAAATCAATTTTGGTCTGTACTATTTAATAATTGGAAAAGAAATATACTAAATGATAATGGAAAAATAAATCCTAAAAAATATAAAGGACATTTTAGTGAATTAGTTATGAATTTAAAGCAAATTCCTGATATTTCAACATATGATGAATTGTGCAATATAGTAAAAAGATATCCACTTATAAGTAAATATGGCATAATGCCAAGTGTGGATAGAATATGGAATGTTATATTATCTAGAGATATAAATGGAACAAAAGAAAATGATATTGTTCCTAATTATAGATTATATATTAATTCAGAGGCTAAAGATACATATCAACTGGTAGCTGGATTTATTGGAAAATGTGCCAAAAGAAAAATGCCTTATTATTTAAAATTCATAGATGTTCCAGAAGATTACAAAGACAGAGCAGACAGTATAGTAATATGGGCTGATGAAAAAACATTGTTTCAATATATTGAAATATTGAATGAAATAAAAAATGAAATTCCTAATGTTATTTCAAGATGTAAAGAACCACCAATATTAACAATGAAAATAAATAATTGGATAGGATTTGGAACAGAACCAAAAGGAAATGATGATTCTTATACATCAGCAAGAATAAAATTACTAATGAATTCTATAAGTACTGTTATGCGTCAATGGATTATTGAAAATCAAGATAAAAAAATTATTTATGGAAAAACCAGGTTTTCAATTAAACAATATATAGCAGCTAAAGCTATAAAAGATGAATTTGATATAATAAAAGAACAGATAAAAAAAAGACCACAAGTATCAACAAGGTATGGAGTTAAAATTAATGAATTAGATAAAGATTTATATGTTAAACTGTGTTCTGAAATAGTGAATGAAGTAATACCTGCTATTAAAGCTAATCATTACAGAATAAAATATAAAAAGAATGGCGGAAATATGTTTTTTAATTTTTCTAATTCGATAAATGAAATTTTTAGTATGATATCAAAATCTGATAATAGTAAGGCAAGTATATTTGAAAAGATTAGAGAGAATATAAGATTAAATTCAAAACAATATGGAATAGATGAAAAAAAGTTTATATTTAATGACGATTATCTAACAAGTATCAAAGAAGAAGAGAGATAAAAAAACAGACTATAATGCATATACATTATAGTCTGTTTTCTGCTGTTTTTCTAAAAATTTATTAAACTGGTAAAGAAATATTAAATGTAGTTCCTTTTCCTTTTTCAGTTTCATATGTAATATTTCCATTAAAGTGAGCACGAATAGTAGAATATGACATAAATAAACCAAGTCCTGTGCCATTTTTTCCTTTTGTAGTAACCATTTCTTTAAATAGCTTTTCTTGTACACTTTCAGGAAGACCACCTGCGTTATCTTTAATAGAAATAGTAATTTTCCTGTTTGTACCAGATAAAATTAAATCAATTTCTTCATTAGTTTTTCCGTTATATGCTTGAATAGCATTTGAAATCATATTGTTAATTACTTGTACTAAGCTATTTATGTTTCCTTTTAATATAATGTTAGGGTCTGCTTCCATTTTTACATTTAAAGTAATTAGGGCATTTTTTAATTCATGTTTCATTAAAATATCAACACGTTTTACTAGTTCATCTAAATTAAATGAAACTGCTTGTTCTTCAGATAAAGTAACTGCTTGTCCTTTTACAGCAGTAATTACATCTGACATATATTCAGTATAATTTCTAATTTTTTCTACCCATTCTGTCATATCGCTTGCAATTGCGTGATGGTCATCTACTGTAACTTCTGGGTCTCCTACAGAAGAATTATACTCTTTTATTAAATCTGTTAAGCCTTCAGCAGCTCCTGCGATTGACATAATAGGAGTTTTTAAGTTGTGTGCAATACCACCAATTAACTGTCCAAGTGAGGCTAGGCGTTCTCTTTCCATAAGCATATTTTGGTTTTCTCTAATTGTTTGCATATCCATCATGTGCTGAGTAGTGTCTTTAAATAGGATTAGAATTCCTAAAAATGTTTTATCGTTTTTTATATTATTAATTTCAATATTAAAATATTTTTGCTTATCTTTAACACTTTTTTCAAAATAGTAAGTTTTGTCAGTATCTTTAATAGAATTTATACACTTTTTTACATCTGATAAATTCATATTAAAATAGTTTTCATCATTAATTAATTCATCTATATTTTTATTACGAATATTATTGGATTTAAAATTAAACATATCTAAAAATGTCTTATTAAAATCAATAATAACATTTTCATCATTAATTACTAAATATCCATCTGACATTCTATCTACAATTCTTTGAAGCGCAATAGGAGTTATTTTCATAAAATCAAATTTAAAAATAGCGAAAGCAATTATCAAAACCATAAAGGTAAATGAAATAGGTGTAGAATATGTTGTCATATTAACTACTTGAAGAGTAGCCAATAAATTAATGCTAAGTGGTATTAATGTACTAATAATTATTAGTATAGATTGTTTAGAAAAGAATCCTGAATTTTTAATTGAATATTTTAATAAATAAATAAAACCAATAATAAATAATGTATATGTATAAAGGCTATGGACCATAAAATAATCACCATAAACCATTTGGTCTACATGAGGAGAATATACTTTAAAAATTAAATGATGATATTCATTGGTAAATGAAATAATAGCAGTTATTATTGGTATAATTAATAAAAGAAAATGATACCATTTAATTTTTAATTTAGTCTTTGCAAATATGATACCTACTGCTAAAAATGCAATTGGTGAAAACCATACTCCAATTCCTGCAAATTTTTCAAAAAGAAATGGATCAATGTCTGTATTTTGAAATAATATTTGCAAAATTGAACCAAAAGTCCAAATAAACATAAAAATAAGTAGAGTTAAAAAAGCAGTTTTTAGCTGGCTTTTTTCCTTTCTTTTATAAAGCATATAAATCATTAAAATAATCAAAACGTCAGATACAATCATAGCACATAAAGAACCTAAATTTTCCATAACATCCTCCTTATAATAGTTCAATTTCTTTAAAATATTTTATATATTTATTAATATATTCTTTATCAATCTTAGGCCAATTAAAATTAAGCGATGATAAATAAGTCTTTGTTAGATTAGATGTGATTTGAGTTTGATTAGTATAACTATTAGAAATGTCAGTATTTAAATCGTTTATAATTCCGTATAAAATATCATTTTGAGATTTATCTTTTAATACTTTTTCAATTTCTTTATCAAAATCCTTGTTTGATACTATGTTAATTTGATATTTTGCATCATCAAGATAATTCAATAATTCTTCCATAGTAATAGTGTTATCATTGAATAAATGAAAAATACTGAAATCTTTTAATTCATTTTCAATAATTAATATAATAGCTTTTGCACAAACGTCAACAGGAGTAAATTCTAACTTAATTTTAAGAATATCGTTAGGAATCATTTTTAATTTTACAAATGATTTAATTCTATTTACAAAAGAGTTCTCTTCTGAATTGATTTGGAATTTTCCATCTTCATATCTATTAGTAATATTTCCTAAACGCAAAATTTGTGCATTTAAACCATTATTAATTTCTTGCAATATATATTCTTCCGCTTCAAATTTACTTTCAACATAGACGTTTTGTAATTTTTGACCAATATCTAAATCTGATTCTGAAAATGTAGATAAAGTATTACTATTTCCGCAAACACTTGTTGAAGAAATATGAATGAATCTTTTATCATATTGTTTACTAATCTTAACTATACTTTTAGTCAAATCAACATTTATAATTTTAAAATTCTTTTCGTTTCCATAATGCTTTACAATTGCAGCAGCGTTAACAATAATAGAAACATTTTTTATTAAATTTATAAATTCATCGTGAGATAATCCAAAATCTTCTTCTAACACATTTCCGGTAATTACAAAAATTCTTTTTCCAATATATGAATCTAATGTGTTATCAAAATAAAAATGCAATACATTAATGAAACGTTCATAAGCATTATCTTTGCCTTTATTTCTAATAATACAATAGATTTTTCCAGTATCATTTTTAATAAATTCATTTATAATATGACTTCCAACGAATCCATTTCCACCTAATAATAATATATTGTTTTTCTTATTGCAAGTTACATTATTCTTCAATGTTTCTTTATTATTTTTCTGTAAAATTACTTTTATTGCTTCCTCATCTGAAATTTTAACTTCATTATTTGTAACTTCATGAACTTTAGATAATTCCCTTATTGTAGTATATTTGAAAATATCCGAATATGGAATATTAATTTTATGTGCTAAAAGTTCAGTTTTAAACTTTATAGCAAGTAAAGAGTCTGCACCTGATTCAAATAAATCATCATCAATTCCAATCTGTGTATTTAATAAATTAGACCATATATCACAGAATAATTTTTGAGTTTCATTTTGAGGTGCTACTTTTTCTACATTATCTTGCTTTAATGATATTTCCATATTTTCCAAAGCTTTTTTATCAATCTTTCCATTTGAAGAAAGTGGTAAAGCTTCTAAACTTAATATATATTTAGGTATCATATATGCAGGAAGTTTCTGTGCTAAGTAAGTTCTAATATCATTTGGATCTATTTTTGTATTTGAAGTATAATAGCAAACTATATATTTTGAATCTTTACTCTCATGGCAAACGACAGCTACATTATTAATGTTAGGAAATAAAGAGATTTGCTTTTCTATTTCAGAAAGTTCTATTCTTAATCCTCTGATTTTTACTTGATAATCTTTTCTTCCAATATATACAATTTCACCATTTTCGGTAAATGCACCAATATCCCCAGTTTTATATAATTTTCCAGGACCGAATGGATTATCGATAAATGCGTTTTTAGTTAGATCTTCATTATTTATGTATCCTAAACTAACACCATCTCCACTAATACATATTTCACCATTAAATCCTATAGGTCTTAAATTAGAATCTTTATCACAAATGTATATTTGTGTATTATAAAAAGGTTTTCCTATAGTTATTTTATTACTATCTGTAACTACTTTATATGTAGAGCAAGAAGTACATTCAGAAGGACCATATTCATTACAAATAGTTGCATTAGTTAATTTTGCTAAATTTTCATATACAGAAGGTGTTAAGCTTTCTCCACCTAACTGAATACTTTTTAACACGTTTAGACAGTTAGGAGCTGAGTCGATTAATAATTTAAGCTTAGATGGTGTGATTAACATATAATCTATTTTATACTTTGTAATTAATTCACCAATATAAATAGGTATTTTACATTGTTCTTCATTAGCCAAAATAACTTTTTTACCACAAGTAAAAGGAATCCATATTTCTACAGCGAACATATCAAATGAAATTGAACAAATACTTAAAAAAGTACTATAATTATCAATTTTCATATGGTTTTTGTATGATAAAATTAAATTTGCCATACCTAATTTTTTTACTATAACACCCTTAGGAAGTCCAGTTGAGCCTGAGGTATATACAATAGATAAAATATCTTCATTAGATATATAAATATTTAAGTTATTTTTACTATAATTATTTAAGTTTAATTCATTTAAAAATAACTTATTAGTAAAATCAATTTTCTTTATAGTAGAATCAGTAATTAGTAAAGTTGCATTACTATTATCTAACATATATAAAATCCTATCAAAAGGAAGACTGCTGTCAATTAAAAGATATGCAGCACCAGACTTTATAATAGCAAGCATACTAATTATAGTTTCAATTGAACGATTAAGCATGATACCTACAATTTGGTTTCGTTTAATATTACAAGTATCAACTAAGTAGTGAGCCAATTGATTTGCTTTTTCATTTAGTTCTTTATAAGTAAGCGAAATATCCTCAAATACAATAGCTATATCATTAGGATGAAGTTCTACTTGTTTTTCAAATAAATTTACTAAAGAAATATTTTTATTATATGGCATATATGTATTATTAAATTCATTTTGTATTTTTGTAATTTCATCTTCACCCAATATTGATATAGAACCAATTGTAGTAGAGGGTGAGCATTTAGTTAATATTTTTAATATATTTATATAATGATTTAAAAGTCTTTTTATATAATCATCTGTAAAAATCTTAATGCAGTATTCAAAATTAATAGAGAAATCATCAGCATTAGGTATAATTTCTAATGCTAAATCAAATTTAGCATTAGATGTTTTAGGAATATAATATGAAGCATGTATATTTCCTAAATCAATATCTTTAAAGCCATTATTTTGATAAATAAACATAGTATCAAATATAGGGCTTCTAGAAACATCTCTTTTTATTTTTAAATCTTTTACTAATTCATCAAAAGGATAATTTTGGTGTTCAAAAGCATTTAAGCATAGTGATTTAACTTGTTTAAAATAATCATAGATACTAGAGTTAGTATTTAAGTTTAAACGAAGTGCTAAATTATTTACAAACATTCCTAATAAACTATTAAGTTCAGGTTTTTCCCTGTTCATAATAGGAGTACCTATTGTAATATCTTCTTCGCCTGTATATTTATATAATAAAATAAAATATGCAGATAACATTAACATATAAGGAGTTATATTTAGTTGTTTTGAAAGTTCTAAAATAGATTTGGTTAAAGTTTTATCTAAATTATAAGAAATAGTATTACCTTCTATAGATTTTTTTGTAGGTCTAGGTAAAGTCATTGGCATATCTAAAGGTGTAACTTCCTTAGAAAATTTATCTAACCAATAATTTTTATCTTCTTTATAAGTGCTACTTTCAAAATATTTATTTTCCCATACAGAATAATCTTTATAATCGATTTGTTTATCTTCTAAAATACCATCATTATAAAGAGTAGTTAATTCTTTTAATAAAATTGATAGAGATGTTCCATCACTAATACTATGGTGCATATCAATTAAAAGTAGAGCTTTTTTATTTTCAAACAAGATTACTTTCGTACGGAACAAAAGAGATTTATGTAAATCAAAAGGCTTTACATAATTTTCAATAATATTTTCTCTATCTTTCCAAATTCCATTTTCTACATCTAATGTAAAATCAAATTCATTAGTTACTTTTTGAACTAAATTATCATTAACAATTGCAAAATAAGTGCGCAATGAAGAATGCCTATTTATTAATTGCTTTAAACAATTTTCCAATTTTTTAACATCTGGATAACTATCTAATAAAAGACCACCTGCAATATTATATAATGTAGAGTTTTCATCCATTTGAGAAGCATAATAAATTCTCTTTTGTGCAGAAGAAGCAGGGTAAAAATCCTTGGCTTCTATATGCTCTATTGTATCTAATTTTGGCGCATTTACTTGACTTGCAATAAAATCAGATAAATCTTTTATTATAGGATAGTTAAGAATATCTTTTACATTTATTTTTATATTTATCTTTCCATATAACATTGTACACAAATGTATAGCAGATAATGAATCTCCACCTAAGTCAAAAAATGAATCTTCTATACTAATTTCATTCTGGTGTAATAAAGTTTGCAAGCAATTTATGATAATTTTATCTAAATCATTTCTAGGTTTTACTACTTCATAACTAGCATTTTGAGTAGGTTCTGGCAAAGCTTTATGGTCAATTTTGCCATTAATATTTAAAGGAAACTCTTTTAATACTGTAATATAAGTAGGCACCATATAAGCAGGAAGAGAAGATTTTAAAAACAATTTTAATTGTTTAATATCTATGTTATCTTCTGCAGTTATATATGAACAAATAATACTTTGATTATCTTGTTTTTTTACTAAGGTATATGTTTGTTTTACACCAGAATATTCTTTTAATTTACTATCAATTTCAGAAAGTTCTACACGAAAACCACGAATTTTTACTTGATTATCAATCCTTCCCAAAAATTCTATTCTACCATCTGGCAAGATGCGTGCTAAATCACCAGTTCTATATATTCTGCCATCAGCAAATGGATTAGATAAAAAGTTTTCTTTTGTTAAATCATCACGATTTAAATAGCCTAAGCCAACGCCATCTCCACCAACCCATAATTCTCCAGGAGCACCTATTGGTTGCAATTTTTGAGACTTAGAAACAATATAGCAAGTTGAATTAGCAATAGGATAACCTATAGGAATAGTAGGTCTATCTAATTTACGATCAATAGTATAACAAGTAGAAAATGTAGTATTTTCAGTTGGTCCATAACCATTTATTACAGTTAAATTAGGATTTTCTTTTTGTATTTTTTGAATATGACTTACAGAAAGAACATCTCCACCAGTTAATAAATAACGAACACTATTAAAAATGTCAGGAGCTTGTTCACAGATATAGTTACTTAAAGAAGCAGTAAGCCATATTATTGTAATTTTATTTTCTTTTAAATAGTTTTCAAGATAAGCTATATCTAGCAATTTTTCTTTTGGAATTAGATATAAGGTATAACCATTTAAAAGAGCACCCCATATTTCAAAAGTACAGGCATCAAAAACTATCGAGCCAGTTTGTAAAATTCGCTCATTCTCTTGGAATTTTATATAATTAGTATTTTTTACTAATCTTACAATGTTTTGATGACATACCATAACTCCCTTTGGATTTCCGGTAGAACCAGATGTATACATAATGTAAGCTAAATCTAATGGAGAGCTAGAAATTTGTTTATTTAAAATTGGAGAATTTTTACCATATATACTTTCTAATCCTAGACTAATATCTATTACAGGAATAGTAGTTTCAATTTTAGCTAAATACGATTTTGTAGCTAAAATTAATTTTGAGTTAGAATTTTCTAGAATATAATCAATTCTTTCTTTAGGATATTGTACATCTAAAGGTAAAAATGCGGCACCTACTTTGAATATTGCTAAAATTCCAATAATTGATTCTAATGATTTTTCCATAAATAAGCTAACGACATCACTATTATGTATACCTTTTTGAGACAAAACATATGCTAATTTATTAGCTTTTTCATTTAACTCCTTGTATGTTAATGAGGCCCCTTCAAAAACAAGAGCAACATTATCAGGAGTAAGATTTACTTGCTCTTCAAAAAGTTCGATAACAGTTTTATTTTTAGGGTAATCAGTTTTTGTATTATTAAATTCATAAATTAGTTTATGCCTTTCTTCATCAGTAATAATTTCAATATCTGAAAGCTTAATATCTTTATTTTCTAATACTTGTGAAATAATAGTTAAAATTCGGTTATGAATGTTTTTCATGTCTTCTGCAGTATATTTATCTATTTTATAATCATAAGCAATATTAAGCTCATTTGTATCATTTAAATCAAAAATATGAATATCAATATCATCTGCGATAGTTTTATTAAAATACCATACACTATCGTGAGGAATAGTCTCTTGTTCCTCATTCATCTTGGTAATTTGATATGAAATCATAATATTATATAATGCTGGTAAATCATTTTGCCTTTTTCTTAAATCCTCTATAATACTTTGATATGAATATTTTTGATGTCTTAATAAAGACATAGAATTAGTAGCAATAGAACTTAAAAAACTGCTAAAGTTTAAAGTATTATCAATAGAAACTCTAAGGGGTAGTGTACTAACAAACATACCAGTAGTATTTTTTTCTTTAAAATTAGAACGATTTAAAATAGGGGTACCAATGCAGAAATCTTCTAAATTAGATACTCTACTAACATAAAGTGAAAAAACAGCTGTTAAAAAATTAAAAATAGAAGCTCTGTTTTCCATGCAATATTCTTTTATTTGATTTAATAAATCTGAAGGAATAAAACATTCTTCTCTTAAAGCATTTGTAGAATCATTAGAATTAGAAATGGCGCTTATACTTGGAATTGTAGCACTATCAGGAATAGTAGAAAATAATTCATTCCAATAAGCTTTATCTTTTTCATATTTGCTACTTGTTTTATATTCATTTTCAGCTTCAATGTAATTTATATATGAATATGTAGAAGAATCCTTAGAAGTATAAGGTTCATTTTTAATATAAGAAGAATAAATCTCTATAATTTCATTTACAACAATTCCTAATGTCCATGAGTCAGCAATTAAATGGTGCATATTAACAATAAATCCACCATGGTTATTAGGAAATCTAAAAACAACAAATTTAAATAAATATGAATTATATATACTAAAAGGTTTTGCAACTATTTCATTTGCAAGGCTAGAAAGTTCACTCTTAGAAGCTACATCAACTATTTCAATATCAAAGTCTTCATAGGAATTTATATATTGCATTACAGTTTCTTTTTCATTTGTAAGCATAGTTCTACAACTATCATTTTGCTTAATAAATTGCTTAATAGCCAAAATGAATTTTTCAAAATCAACAGGACCATTAATAGTCATAGTTCCAGCAATATTGTTTATATTAGTTCCTTTGTAATATTCTTCCGTATAATAAATTGACTTTTGCGGATTTGTTAAAGAATATAGCTTTTTATCCATTATAGTAAAACCCCTTCGCATACTAAATATTTACTAATGAAAGTATATACTAACTGCATATAAAAATCAATCAAAATATTGCAAAAAACTTCCTTTTATTGTAAAATTAGATTGAAAAAATTTAAAAGAAATAAAATTTTAATTTTTACTTAATTTTGTGTATTTATAGCACATTAGAAGGGATGGAAAAAATATGAAAAAAGAAAAGAGCAGAGTTGTTTATCAGGTAGATGAAATTAAGGATTTCAGAGAGCTTATTAGAAACACAGCAGAGAAATACCCAGAAAATATAGCTTATAAATATAAAGCAAAAAATGGAAAAGAAAATGTAGAATATATAAATAAAACTTATGCACAATTTAAAAATGATATAGAAGCATTATCAACAAAACTATTAAGCATGGGACTAGCTGGCAAAAAAATAGCAGTAGTTGGAAATAACCGTTATGAATGGTGTACTACATATTTAGCAGTAACAACTGGAGGAATGATAATTGTTCCATTAGATAAAGCATTACCAGAAAATGAATTAGAATCTTTAGTAATTAGAAGCGGTGCAGAAGCTATAGTTTGTGAAGAAAAATATGTTAAAACATTACTAAATTTAAAAAATAGTGATTTAAAGCATATTATATGTATGGATGATACTAAAGAAGGTGGAGTTTTAGCATACTCTAATTTATTAGAAGAAGGAAGAAAGTTAAGAGAAGAAGGAAATCGCGATTATGAAAAAATTGAAATAGATAGAGAAGCAGTTTCAATTTTACTATTTACATCTGGAACAACAAATATTTCAAAAGGTGTTTTACTATCACAAAAAAATATTTGTAGCAATATTCAAGCTATTGCAAGCTATGTGCAAATGTTTCCAACAGATACACTTCTTTCATTCTTACCAATTCACCATACTTTTGAATGTACTATTACCTTCCTTTTTGGAATTTATTTTGGTGTAACAGTTGCATTTTGTGATGGATTAAAATACATTCAAAAAAATATGAATGAATATAAAGTAACAGTTTTTGTAGCAGTTCCTTTAGTTTTGGAAAATATCCATAAAAAAGTATGGAAAGGCATAGAAGAACAAGGCAAAAAAGGCTTGATGAAAACAATGGTTGTTGTTACAAAGATGCTATCTAAAATAGGAATAGATTTAAGAAAAAAAGTATTTCAACCAATTATTGATAATTTTGGTGGAAAGTTAAGAGTAGTTTTTGTTGGTTCAGCTCCATTAGATAAAAAAATTATACATGGATTTAATGATTTTGGTGTAGATTTAATACAAGGTTATGGTTTAACAGAAACATCACCTGTTGTATCTGCTGAAACAGATAAAGAAAAAAGACCTGGATCTATTGGTCTTCCATTATTTAATGTAGATGTAAAAATTGAAAATCCAGATGAAAAGGGAGTTGGAGAAATTCTTGTTAAAGGTCCAAGTGTTATGCTAGGCTATTATGAAAATGAAGAAGCAACTAAAAAAGCAATGCATGATGGCTGGTTTTCAACAGGAGATTATGGCTATTTAGATAAAGACGGTTTCTTATATATTTGTGGAAGAAAAAATGATGTTATTGTTTTAAAAAATGGCAAAAATGTTTATCCACAAGAGCTAGAAATTTTACTTAACCAAATACCAGTTGTAGAAGAAAGTATGGTGTTTGCAAGAAACAAAACATCAATGGACACTACTCTTTGTGCAAAACTTGTATATAATGAAGAAACAATGAAAAATCTTTATGGTGAAAAGACAGATGAAGAAAAACGAGAAATTATTTGGCAAGAAGTTAAAAAAGTAAATCAAACTTTACCAGATGTAAAGCATATTAAAGAAATTATAATTACAACTGAACCTCTTGCAAAAACAACTACACAAAAAGTAAAGAGATATGAAGAAATTAAGAAAGCAACTGATTAGAAAAATAATTAGTAATTTTAAAAATAAGCGAAGTATTAATAAAAAAGCAACTAATGATTTGCAATGAATTTAAAGTCCCAATAGAAATTATTCTATTGGGATTTTTTATGTTGCAAATTACTTTTTAGGCTTCAAATTATTTTTTGTATTTTTATTAATTTTATTGTTTAAACTGATTTTTAATATTTCAAATGATTAAAAAAATATAAATTGGAAAAAATTAATCCGAAAGGAATAAAATCATGGAAGAATATTTAAAAAAATCAAAAAGAAAGCGAATAAGTAAATATATCTGTACAACAATAATACTTATCCTACTAATATTGATTGTAGCACTTTCATATACACTATATATGAATATTGATATTAGTAATAGTAGTAAGATAGAACAACCAAAAGTGGAAGCCACAAGGCTTTCTCAAACAGTAGAAGAAATTAAAAATGAAGAAAAAGATATAACACAAGTAATAGAAGAAGTAAATAAAAGCATAGTAGGAATATCAAAGCTTAAAAATAATGGTACAACTATATTTTTGGAAGATAGTATATCTAAAATTGGCATAGGAACAGGAATGATAGTTTCTGAAAATGGATATATATTAACAAATGAGCATGTTTCGGGAGAAAAGTATAGTAATTGCTATGTCACACTTCCCAGTGGAAAAAATTATTCGGGAAATATAGTTTGGTCTGACAGTAATTTAGATATAGCAGTTGTAAAAATTAATGCTAAGAATTTGCCATATGTAACCTTAGGAGATTCTTCACAAACAAAAGTGGGGCAAAATGTTTATGCGATTGGAAACCCTATTGGGTTTGAATTTCAAAGAACTGTAACTTCTGGTATTGTAAGTGCAGTAAATAGAACAATTTTATTAGAGGAAGAAGAAAAAACATCATATATGGAGGATTTAATTCAAACAGATGCAACAATAAATCCGGGAAATAGTGGAGGCCCTCTTATAAATATTAAAGGAGAAGTAATTGGAATAAATAGTGTAAAAATAACTTCTGCAGAAGGAATAGGCTTTGCAATTCCAATAAATACAGCAAAAGTTATTATACAAAGTTTTGTTACCACTGGAAAATTTGACGAGGCTTATTTAGGTATTTTTGCGTATGACAAAAGCGTAATTCCATATTTAGAAACTAATTTAGATATAGAAAGTGGTGTTTATGTCGTACAAGTAAATAAAAACTCACCAGCGGAGCAGTATGGAATACATGAGAAAGATATATTATTAGAAGTTGATGGCAATGAAATAAATAAAATGTGTGATTTAAGAAGATATATTTATGGTAAAAATGAAGGCGATACCGTCCAAATTAAGCTACTTAGAAATAGGAGAGAAGTTGATATTCAAGTGGTTCTAGGCAAAAAAAATTAAATTTATGCCAAATATAAAGGGTAAATTTAGCTAATAAATGTTACTAATAAAAAGAAAATAAGAGGTTAAAAATATAAATAAAAAACAAATTTATTGAAAAACAATAAAAAAGTATTGACAAACATAAAATAATATAGTAATATAAAATACAGTTAGAAGGAACTCGCGCGAGATTCTAAAGGTATAACGGATGTGTAAATAATCATATGACAGGTGTATAGCAGAAATATAGCTATATAAACTGCATATAAAAAATATGATTTACATTTATTCCGAAATAAATTTAGAAAGAGGGAATTCGAAATGAAATTTGCAGTTATCGCAAGTTTATTGCTTAGTATTTTAGCTACTATATTATTTTTTGGTCAAAAATTAGGTATATCAATGTTAATATTTGTGTTACCATTTTTGTGCTTTACAATTTACTTACTAGAAAAATATAAAAAAGTAAAAAACAGAAGAGGATATTTAATAGGAATAGCCATAATACTACTTTCGATTACATATGCAATTTATCAAAATACATTTTTTAAAGTATTAAATATTTTAGTTATGTTAATCTTATATGGCATTATGTTACTTGATGTAATGCAAGCAAAATATCAACTAGAGTTTGTAATAAGAAGGATTGGAGTGCTTTTCTCAAAACCAATTCTATATATTTCAAAAGTTTGGTATTTAATCAAAAAAGTTTTTCCAATAAAGCAAAATGTAGAAAAATTGCAATCAAAGGATACAAAAACTATTAAGCAAATTATGGTAGGAATTATTGCATCAGTACCATTACTTATAATAGTTATAATGTTACTAGCATCTGCAGATGCTGATTTTGCAAATGGAGTAAGCAGTATATTTTGGGGACTAATAGAAAAAATTAATCAAATGTTAGATAAAAAAATATTGCTTGAAATTTGTATGAAATTGTGTATCATAGTAGCTTTAACTATATATTTAATAAGCTTTATAATGAACTTGCTAAGAAGAAATCCATGGAGCAACAAAGAAGAAAAAGCTATACAAATTAAAGTAGAAACCATTATTTTAAATACAATAGTAACAATTCTTAACTTTATATATATTGTGTTTTGCATAATACAAGTAAAAAGTTTATTACAAGTGGAAAATGGAACATTTTCATATGCGCATTATGCTAGAGAAGGATTCTTTCAGTTAATGGCAGTTTCCATAATTAACTTTATTATTATGTTAGTAACAACTAAAAATACAATGCAAAGTACAAAATATCAGATTTATTATAGAAAGTTTATGAATTTAGTTTTAGCTATTGCTACGATTATAATTTTGATATCAGCATTTTTAAGAATGAACTTATATGGTGAAGCATATGGATATACTTTTTTAAGATTATTAGTTTACTTTGCATTAATAACAGAAGGAATTTTAATGATTCCAACTATTATTTATATTTTAAAAGATAATTTCATGCCATGGAAATCATATTTAATTATTGTAACAGTAATGTATTTAGTAATGAATTTTAGCAATATATCACAAATAATAGCTAAACAAAATATCAATAGGTATTTAAATGATATTGACAATGTTTCTTTAGATGTCGTATATTTAATGCAAACAAAAGAAGATGGATTAAAAGAAGTAATAGAATTATATGAAAAAACAGATGATGCAAAATTAAAATATCAATTAGAATTATATTTTAAAGAATTAAAAGAAAAATTATCAGATGAAGATAATTTCACCCAATGGAATTACTCAAGATGGAATGCTAGAAAACTATTAGAGAATATCAAATTTGAGAACAATAGCTATAATCCAAATTTTAGAAGGCAATATTAAAAACATAATTAAAGGTGTTAAAATATAAATAATGTGTTTATAAAAATATATTTATAAGATTTATACAAATAAACATTATAAACATGTCATGAAAGGGGAGAAAAACATGAAAGTAAAAGGGGAAAAAAGCTTAAGTACATTTATTGAGTTATGCTTAAAATTATTATTTGTTATTGGAATTATTGTAGTATTAGGGCTTCCATACATATTACAGAAATATTCAGAATGGATGCATCCACAAATTAATTACTATCCAGCACTTGCAATATTATATGCATCAGGCATTCCGGCACTTATAATAGTATATAGATTTATAAAAATATTCCATACACTAGGAGAAGGAGATCCATTTAAAATAGAGAATGTACAAAATCTAAAAGTAATTTCAATTTGCTCACTAATAATTATGATAGAGTTTATTATAGGAATTTTCTTTATCACATCAGTTTTTGCAGTAGTTATTATAGGAATATTCGCAGTAGCATGGCTTGGGGCATATATTTTATCAGAATTATTAAAAGAGGCAATTCAATATAAAGAAGAAAATGAATTAACTATTTAAAAAGAAAGGGTGAGGAAGATGGCTATTATTGTAAATTTAGATGTGATGATGGCAAAAAGAAAAATATCTTCTTCAGAGCTTTCTGAAAAGATAGGAATTTCTATGGCGAATTTATCTATTTTGAAAACTAATAAGGGAAAAGCAATTCGATTTTCTACATTAGATGCAATCTGTAAAGTGCTAGATTGTCAACCACGGAGATATTTTAGAGTGGAGAGATGAGGAAAAATAGGATTAGTTTTTATAGGTACAAGACAAAATAATTATATGTATAAAAAAGCTAATGAAGGGAATACTTTCATTAGCTTTTTAAATTACAATTTTTTAATTTAATTGAAACTTAGAAATATTTCTTTATAAATAATTACAAAATTACATATTCTTAGTATGCAAATACAAAACAATTTAATAGAAATTTAAAAAAATGTTTTACATAATTAAACTATGCAAGACAGAAAAGAGGGTAAAAATGGAATCATATTGGATAAATAGTGTAAAAGAGGAAAAACAAAAATTTGAAAGCTTAAAAAAAGATGAAAAAGCAGATGTATGTATTATTGGTGGAGGACTTACAGGACTTTCAACAGCATATTATCTATCAAAAACAAATTTAAGAGTAGTATTATTAGAAAAAGCAGAATTATGTACACATACTACTCGGAAATTCAACTGCTAAAATAACAAGTCAGCATGGACTTTTTTATGATTATCTTTTAAATTCACAAGGAAAGGAAAAAGCAAAACAATATTTAGAAGCAAATGAGAAAGCAATTAAAAATATAGAAGAAATAATAAAAGAAGAACAAATAGAATGTGAATTTGAAAAACAAGATGCTTATGTATTTACACAGGAAGAGCAAGAAATTCCTAAAATAAAAAAAGAGGTAGAAGCGGTAAATAGTTTAGGAATGGATGCAGAATTTGTAGACGAAATAGAACTTCCACTTTCAATTCTAGGAGCAATAAAATTCAAAGATCAAGCACAATTTAACCCTTGTAAGTATGCAGAAGGACTAGTAAATTCAATGCAAAATAATAATACAGAAGTTTCTGAAAATAAAAAAGATGATATAGAATTTGCTAAAAACATTAAGAAACATGGAAGTGTTAAAATTTTTGAAAATACGAAAGCAGTAGACATAAAAAAAGAAAATGACGAATATGAAGTTATAACAGAAAGTGGCAGAAAAGTAAAAGCAAAGTATGTTGTAATTGCAACACATTATCCAATTATAAATTTTCCTGGATACTACTTTTTAAAAATGTATCAGTCTATGTCATATGTTATTGCAGTAGAAGTTCCAAATGAGCTATTTAAAGGAATGTATATAAATAGCGAATTACCAACAATGTCTTTTAGAATGACAAAAGATGGTGATAAATATTTACTAATTGTTGCAGGTTTGGATCATAAAACAGGTGAAAAAGATGATATGTCTGATAAATATAATAAACTTTTAAAAATAGCAAAACAAATTTATTCAGATAGTAAAATCAAATATAAGTGGTGTACAGAGGACTGCATTTCGTTAGACAAAATTCCATATATAGGTGAATTTTCAAACTTAATGCCAAATGTTTATGTTGGAACTGGTTATAAAAAATGGGGAATAACAACTTCAAATATAGCTGCAAATATTATAGTAGACAAAATTTTAGGGAAAGTAAATGCCGATGAAGAAGTATTTACTGCTACGAGATTAAAACCAATTAAAAACTATCAAGAAATTGGAAACATGATAAAAGAAGTAGTAAAATCATTAGTTATTGAAAAATTTAAAGTTCCAGAAGCTACTTTAAAAGAAATAAAAGTGGGAGATGCAAGAGTAGTAGAAGTAGATGAGAAAAAGATAGGAATTTTTAAGGAAGCGGAAGGAAAATTATACGCAGTTAAGCCAGTATGCACACATTTAGGCTGTGAACTAACATGGAACAACCTAGAAAAAACATGGGATTGCCCATGCCATGGTTCAAGGTTTGATTATACAGGTAAATCAATTTATGCACCGAGCATTTATGAGTTGGAAAAAGTGGAAATAGAATAATTAATTAAAAGAAAAATAAAAGCTTTTGCATTTCATTGCAAAAGCTTTTTTATATTTTGGTGCAGATGACGTAGATATTTGCAACTATTTATCTAGCTAGAGATATAATTTTAAATAAAACTTGGAAATATAGTGTTTATATGTTATACTTATAGAAAATATATGGAGGATACGATAATGGAAGAAAGATTTAACGACGATAGAAAAGACACTATAACTGAAGAACAAAAAGAGGCAAGATGGGATGCAATACATTCACGAGTAACAAATATTGAAAAAATAAAACAGCAATATGATGGATGGCTAGAAACAGATGAAAGACTAGTCAAACAATTAGAACAATGTAAAACTCCTATTTTAGATTTAGGATGTGGAATAGGAATAGATACATTACATTTAGTTGAAAAGGGACATAGAGTTATTGCTTGTGATTTTTCAACTGAAGCTCTTAATAAAGTAAAACAATATATCCCAAAAGAAAAAGTAAAAGTATTAAAGTTTAATATGAAAGAAAAATTTCCTTTTAATTCAGAACTTTTTGAATTTATAATTGCCAACAAATCTATTCATTATTTCTATGAAAAAGAAACAAAAAATCTAATAAATGAGCTACATAGAATACTTAAAACTAATGGAATATTTGCATTTGTTGTAAATTCAACTAATGATAGCAATTTTGGTGCAGGACAAGGTAAAATGCTTGAAGAGAATTTTTATGAAGTTAGAGGAACTACTAAAAGATTTTTTGATAAAGAATCTTTAAAAAATTTTTTTGATAATGAACATTGGGAATTTATTTATATGAAAGAAGATGAAATACAGGGAGATAGAATAAAAACAATACAATTACAGAATAATAGTGATAACAACAAAAAAATAACATGGACTTGTATGGTAAGAAAAAAGTAAATATTATTTGTCTTTGTCATTGACACAAGTCCTAACCCCCTATGAGTTTTGACCAATGGTACAAAACTCGGGGGATGATATGATACTTACTGAAAATAAAAAAAACCATTCTTTTTCAGAATGGTACTTATATATTCTGTTCTATTAGTTCGAACAGATACGTCATTGGTGCAACTGGAGGGATTCGAACCCCCGACCTTCCGGTTCGTAGCCGAACGCTCTATCCAACTAAGCTACAGTTGCATAACGTAAATATTATAGCATGAACATTAAAAATATTCAATGGAAAATTTTAAAAAAATCTTGCAAAGTGAGAAAAAATATGTTATAGTATATTGGTACCTAAAAAATCGAGGCGTAGCGCAGTTGGTAGCGCGCGTGGTTTGGGACCATGAGGTCGCAGGTTCGATCCCTGTCGCCTCGACCAATAAAAACCGTTGTAGCTGTAAGACTACGACGGTTTTTTCTCTTAAATTAAAAAGTGTTATCAAATGTTTTTTTAAAATTAGTCTTTTTATATAGACCATATCATTAAAATATGTTATATTATATAATAAAAGGAGATTTATATGTCAAATTTAGATATTTATTATGATAGCTTAACTGAAGCTACATGGTTTGCATCACTTAATCCAGAGTTTAATATGGATGATAATAATTATTATATTATAAATAGACGTGGTAATAACCCACAAGTTATTGAAGAAATAACAAAATATGATAAACCAGATATAATAGTATTAAAGGATAAAAAACCAATACTAGTTATTGAAATGACACAAGAGGTTCCAACTGGTCATAATGTTGGACAAAGATTTGCTAGACTTGTTAGGTCAATTGAAATGGAAACTCCCGCTATATATTATTTCCCATTTGATGCAAAAAAGCACGGAAAATATTCTAGTATTTGTAACTTAAATATTAGATTATTAAAAGCTGCTAAAAAAATGCTTTTAATACACAACACACCTTTATTATGTGTAAATTGGTTAACAGATAAAAATGGAGAAATAATAACAGATGGTACTGAAAACAATCGTATTAAAGAATTATTAGCTTCTTATGTTTCTAGCAATTACAATAAAAATTGTATAGAATTCGAAAAAGAACTAATAAATATGGAAAATGAGTATAATAAAAGACTAAATATTAGACCAGCTTATGCTGATTTACCACCATCAGTTTCAATAGAACAAACAAATAATATTATAAATAAATTTCATATTGAAGATGCAGACCAATTCTTCAAAAGTAAACTTCAAACATATGTATATACTATTGAAATGACACCCCAAAAATGTAAAAGACAAGATCCATATACAGGTACAACATTTATTTATGACTATATAGCATGCAGAAATGGAAAAAAAGTAGAAGACAAATCTAACAATTTAGCTTTATATTTTCCTAACATAGAAAAAGAAGAATGGTTTCAAAGAAATCCTAATGATTTATCAACAAAAAGTTCTAATTGGTACTTAACAGCAAATATTTTATTATTTAAAAATGGATATCATATAATAAGGAGTTAGTATGACAGAGGAAGAAGTATATTTAGGGACAAAAAATTATCTTATAAAAAATAATTTCACTATTCTTGCAGGTCAACCACCTAGGGGAGTTGATCATATACCAGTAATCGAAATAAAAGAAAATTCAACTGATAAGGGTTCAAAATTTTCTTACAAACCAGATTTAATTGCATATAAAAATTTTTCTTTTATAAT
The DNA here is from genome assembly GCA_947632035.1 of uncultured Clostridia bacterium. Lineage (GTDB taxonomy): Bacteria > Bacillota > Clostridia > TANB77 > CAG-508 > CAG-273. Next base: position 49,649 of record CANRNR010000002.1, read on the forward strand.
AATAGAATGTAAGCCTAGTTTTAATATAGAAGACTATAAAAAATTAAAAAGCATTATAAACAATAATACTAGATTAGAAAAATTATTTATTGAACTAGAACAATATAATTTATTTAAAAAAATAAATTATACTAATTCTTTCGAAGAATTCAAAAAAAACATTAAAATATCTTTAGCATATTCAGGTAATATAAATACACAATATAATGATATTAATCATATTTGTGTAAAAGATTTTAAAGGAGTAGCTATTTCAACAATATAAAAAAGAACTTATTATTTAAGTTCTTTTCTTTGTATTATATCATTTGCAATAGGTTTAGTTATTTCATAAATTAATAATGGGGGTACCGCATTACCAGTTTGAACTCTTTCCTGCACAATTCCGCCTAAAAATTCATATGTGTCTGGAAAACTTTGTATTCTTGCTCTTTCTCTTATACTTAATCCTCTTGCCTGTGTTGGATGTCCAAATTGAAATTGGGGTCTAATTCCACCAGCTAATTGGGTTGGACTAGGCATATCTAATCTTAATCTAATTCTTTGTTTAAATTTTTTATACATTGGTTCACCTGGAACAGTATTATTAATTTTTTCAATAGTTTCTTGAGGATGATTTGGTGCTATATGATTAAATATTTTTTTCGATTCTTCTTGTTCCAAATAAGGTGATTCTCCTCTCATCATCCTTTGAAATTCGTTTTTGGCAGTACAATTATAGTTTTCTTTTTGCTCATTATTATTTAGGCTAGGCAAATCAGATATTGCTTCTCCAACAGTTCTAAACTTAGTCTTTCCTAATTCAATATTATCTGTATCTGAAAATTTTCCTTCTGGAAAAACATATCTTTCAGATAATCCAGTATTTCTTTTTACACCAACAAATAATAAACGGATTCTAGTTTGTGGAACTCCATACTCTGCAGCATTTACTAATTTTACGGTTGTATTATATCCTAATTTATCCATATAATCTTTTATATCATTTTCAAATTTTCCACCTGCAGTAGTCCTCAAACCTGAAACATTCTCTAATATTATATAATCCGGGTTAAATATTTTAATATATTTCATATATTCTAAAAATAGGAAGTTTCTTTCATCATTATCATTATGTTTTCTATTTGCTATTGAAAAACCTTGACATGGTACACCTCCAGTAATTAAATTTATATGTTCTATCCCATAGTCTTCTAATTTCTTTTTTACCAATTCAGGAGGAACGGTTCTAATATCACCTAAGCAGCCTAATGCCTTTGGATGATTATGTATCCATGTAGACATTGCAGGTTCTAAATAATCAATTCCAAATACAGATTCAAAACCCGACCAAGCACAGCCGACAGAAAAGCCACCTGCTCCACAAAACAAATCCATCATTAATAATTTATCTTTATCAGGTTTTTTAAAATTTTTTTCATTCAAAAATACTGCACTCTTTGTATTCAAATAAGAACTTTTTTCTACTGGAATATTCTTATCCCATACATTTTTTCCTTTATGTTTATTATTTTTTTCAGAAAGTGTAGTTTGCGTATTGCTCATATTTACAACTCCAATTTATATATATAAACATTTTTTTTATTTATATCATAAAAATTATAATTCTACAATAATAAATATTTTTATTTATTATTTTATAACATTTATTAAATATTTACTTGTACAAATATACATAAATAAAAATGAATAAATTTGATATTTAACGTAATCAATAAAAAATATAGCATAATGTAAAAACATATGATATAATGATGGCATAACAAATTATAAATATATGAAAGGGGAAAAAATGGAAGATCAAGAAAACAATTCTAATGAATTAAATAATGAGAATGAAGCTAAAAAAATGGATGCAACAGAAGCAAATGTGACAGACGAAAAAGTAACAAACGTAAATTCAACAGATGAAAATGTAGCAAACGAAAATAGCTCACAACAAGAGGAAAATAACAAAGTTATTAAAACAAAAGAAGAAAAAAAGGAAGTTAAAGGTAGTTATATTACAGGAATTATAGGTGCTATAATTGGTGGATTAATTGCAACAGTTCCATGGATACTAATGTATGTGTATGGAAATATGATGTTATCTGCTTTAGCAATAATTATAGCTGCTGGTGAATTTTACGGCTACAAATTATTTAAAGGAAAAATGACTAAAGCATTGCCTGCAATTATAATGGTAATATCAGTATTAATTGTTGCATTAACTACTTTTGGAGTAATACCAGCTATTTTATTACATAATAATGAACTTACAGTAAGTATGGATACAATGAAACTTTTATATTCAGACTCTGATTTTATAGATGGAATAACACGAGATGGATTAATAGCTATAGTATTTACATTACTTGGAGCTAGTGCAATTACTGCAAATATTAAGAAAAAGTTGCAAGAAGGTGAAACAGAAAATATTGATTTAGGAAATGCAGAGAAAATAGAAAAAGCTAAAAATTCAGCAATAGAAAAGGTAAAACCTATTTTTGAAAAATATAATGCAGTTGAAAAAGAGAATGGAATATTAAAAGATGATTTAAATGCAGAAATTAATGAAAGTCCAGAACTAAAAGAAGCATTATCATATTTAAAATCTTTAGGAATTGTTAAAAAATCAAATGGTAGATTTTATTATTCGCAAGAAGCAGAAGGTAAGCAAACTTTAGAAAAAAGAAAGAAGAAATCTAAAATTATAACTATAGTAATAGCTGTAATATTTGTATTAGTAATAGTTGGAAACTTTGCTTATGTACAATATGAAAACATGAAGCCAGTTCAAGTTTCAGATGATGTAATAAGTTTTGAAGTAAGTAAAAATTGGGAAGAATTTACGAATTATTATCAATCAGGATGGAGCTATAGTAGATACATAAACACCCCTGAACCAAAAGTAGATGAAGAGATTGAAGAAGGGGATTATTCAAAATATCCTGCATATCTTAATGTAAGTTATAATGAAATATATAGTACAAGATTTGATACAATAGAAGATATTAAGAATACAATGCAGGAATCTGTTGAAGGAGCAGAAGAAAAGCCATCAGTATATGAAGATGAAATAGTAAAATCAAGTAAAGGTTATGATTGCTTAAAAATAAAAATTGTGTTTAATGAAGAACCTGCACAAGTTGAGTATATTTATTATATGAAGAAGGATAATTTTATTGCTAGTATAGATGCATATAGCTTTAATTTAGATGATGATGCAGAACTAGAAAAAACAGTAGATAAAATTGCTGATTCTTTTGAATGGGTAGAATAATGTTATGTTTAGCTTAAAATTTTTAAAAGTAAAGCGATAGGTCGTCATAAAAAGACAATATAAAATGAATAAATTATAAAAATAAAGGGGATAAATTATTAAAAATTTATCTCCTTTATTAGTAATTCAATCTATTAAATTTACCTTATTTTAGCAGTTACTTTATGAAAATACCTACTAGTAAAGTATAAGAAATTAAATAGAATTTTTCAACTGTGCTATTTTTGTGTCCATTGCTGATATTTGTGCTAGTTTTGCATCTAATTGATTTTGTTTCAATTTTATTTCTTCTTCTAGTAGCATACATATTTTTTCCATCTGATCTGGGTGTATAGAAAATAAATCAGCTTCACCACTTTTTAGGTCATCATATAATTTCAAAAATTGCTCTTTATTTAAATCTTGACGAATATTAGTAGATTGTGGTGTAGGAAGTCTTTTTTGTGTACTAAAAATATTTTTAATAAAATTTTTTATTTTAATAAATATATTATTTTCACTCATTTAAATCATTCTCCTAAATTCTATTTTAATAAATCTTCTATGCGAGATATTTTTTCATTAAGTTCAGCTTTTTGCTTTTCTAATGCTTCGGCTGATTTTTGAGCATCTTCCATTGATTTCTTTGCTTCATTTTCTTCTGCCATTGCTTGCATTGTTTCTCTTTTTGCTTTTTCTTCATTAGCTTTTGCCAAATCGGTTTTTTGAGTAGCATCATAATATTCTTTTTGTTTTTCTAATAATAGTACATTACACCTTTCCAATTCTCCATTTATGCTATCTAAAGCTCTCATAAGTTCTAAAAATTTAGAAGCAAAATCCATTACTTTAGCTCTATTTTCAACAGGTGTTTCAGAACTAATTAAAGGTTCATAAGGGTTTGTTGTTTGACCATCAATGTCCTCTTCAACATTAGGTAATGACTTATTATGAAGTTTAGAATTATCAGTATCAGGTGTTTCAGAACTTTCTGAAATATCGGTTGCTTCAGGGGTATTATGTGCTTCTGAAGCATATGGAATTTCAGAAGTATTATCTATTTTTGAAACTTCATCTATTTTAGTTTCATTACTATCAAATAAATCTCTTTGAGTCAAACCAGCTTCAATTATACCTTTCTTAAAATCATTATATGAAAGCCCGTCATCCTTATGTTTTTCAAAAAAATCAAATGCATATCCATATTCAAGTATAGATGCATCTAAAATACTACTTAATTTATCAGAATGTATAATACCAGCATTAATTGAACTAAGACTCTTGGCCATTCTCATATATAAAAATGCTTTTTGCGATTCTGATTCTAATTTATCATCAGGAACATCAAAAATTTTTAATCTATTAATTAATTCATCTTTTAACTTATTATTATACAAATTACTAAAAGAATAACTAGCATTGAGAAGTAATCCTTCCATAATTTCTGGAGTAATAATATTTCCTATATTCTGATTAACCCCATCCAAAAATTCTCTGTTAGATTGCAATATTTCAGATATATCTTTTCCTCTACGATTAGTATATTTTTTATCTTGAGGTGGTGTAGTAGGTTCATTAGGTAAAATGTTTTGAGAGCCTAAATCACCATCTTGATCTAATTCTGAAGGAATTGTAGGATTTTTTACAGTAATTGGTTCATATCTAGAATTTTGCAAATTATTGAATCTTTCAATCAAATAATCATAATATTTTTCTGATTCATGACGAACACTAATAATCTTTCCATCTGAACCAGCTTTTTCTCTTAATTCTCCTCTAGATAATTGAATCAAATCTAAAGCAGATTCTTTAGGTAAAATATAGGTTGCTTTTCCATAATCTTCTAAACATTGCCCATCTTTATTTACTTTAAAGAAATTTTCCGCAATAACTAAATCTGAATCAGCAATCTCAAAAATGATAGTACCTGTGAATCTATCTCTACCAAGACGTACTCTTTCTATTTTAAAATTTTCTTTTAAAAAGTCTAATCTTTTTTTAGCAGATAAAGCTTCTATATATTGATTATTGCCATGATTAGAACTTCCTTGAGTATTATTCTCATTATTATCCTGAATAATATTATTATTTCTAGATCTTGGCTTTTCCATGTTAGGTGGAAATATTTCACCTTGTAACATATCAATAGGCAAATCTGAAAAATAAGAAGTTAATACATCATATTCTGTAAAACTACCAGGGTTTGAAGTATCTAACTTATGATCTTCATCTGTTTCAACTAGAGCTTTAATATCATCTAATGCACCTTGATCTATCTCTCCTTCTTCAGCAGACATCCTTAACTTAATTATATCTTTTTCTAATAAAGCTTGATTATAGACCTCCATATTACGAGATTCAGAAATTTTTTCTAATGTTTCAATAGCATGGCTATACATACCATTTTCTCTATAATATTTTGTAACCTCTAAAAACAACTTATGAAGTTTTACAGGTGGTAACTTTCCAATATATTTATTTAATATTGTTCGTTGTATGTAAGTTATCGCATTTTCAGAATAAGGACTTCTCAAATATTCAATGCATTCATTACACAAATTTTCTTCTCTAAAAGGATCATTTGAATCAGCTTTTATTTGCCTAATATTTCTTATATATACTTTTTCTTTTCTTTCCTCGCTCATAAATGTATCAAATTCCTTCCTTATTATATTACTTTTAAGTTTATCATAAGGAAAAATTATAATCAATAAAAATGAAAAACGTAATACAAACATAAAATAATTGTAATTATTTTGTAATATATATTTGTGTAGATTATGAAAAGAATTCAATTATAAAAATCAAATTTTTTGATATTCACCATTTTGATAGACAAATTTGTCTCCCTTTTTAGCTGAGTCATACAAGTCTTTAGGAAATTCTATTTCTTCAATTCCCTCTAAACCTCCGGTAGCTTTATTGTTTAAGTCATATAACCAAATTCTTCCTAAATATTTTTCATCAACTTCATAAATATGTCCATCTATTCTTTTACTGTTTAAATATTGGTCTTGCTCTTTAATTTTTTCATTAATCATACTATTTATTTGATTTTCAATAGCCAAAGTATCTTCTTTTTCTAAAATAAAGTTTTCTCCTTGTTTTCTTAAAACACTCCCTAAAGTTGTACCTTTAGGCAAATCTTCGATTTTCTTTGTAATTACTTCATGACTTTTATTTGAATTGCAAATACATAAATTATATTCATTTTTTCTGTCAGTAGCTATATTATATACATAGTACATTTCGCCTTTATCTATAGTTTCTAAAGCATAATTTTGTAAGATATTTGTTCTTTCAAGTAGCATTTCGTTCTTATATTTTGAAATTATCTTCTTGCTGCCTATTTCTAAATTATCTGCGAGTAAATTATTCCAAGTATTGTTCTCTTTAGAAATTTTGTGATTAGTTATCAAATTTCGTTCTAAATAATTTGATAATTCTTTTATAAAATTTTGCACAAATTTATTCTCCTTTAAATTATTAAATAAATCATTTACTAAGTCTAAATTCAATATATAATCACTCCTTCATTTTTTAATTTTTTTATAATGGAAAAATACTATAAGATTTAATAGTATCAAGAATAAAATTTAAGAGTAATTATATATTGTTTTCCATAAATTTACAATAGATTCATTGCAAATTCTTAATATTTATAATAGATTTATCGTAAATTCATAAAGCTTTCTTAATATTTATAAACAATTTTTAATCTTGATTATAATAGTTTGCAAATGACATAATTCTTTAATTATTATTTTTCATAACTTTCACCAGTAGCATAATCAATAACTATTCCTGGTTGAACATTATAACAATATACATTAAACTGCACTCCTTTTCCAGAATCTTCAATTGACCATGCTTCCATTTCTACTCCACTTGCTAAAAGATTATTATTTTCAAAAATAGGTGTTACTCGATATAAAACATGATTACTTTTGTTTTCATTTAAGTACCCAGCTACTTCATTTTCAAAAGGTAGCATCCCTTCTGTATTTAAATATCTTGTCCCAGTTATCAAATTATTTTTATTTGCATTTTCTCCTGCTAACTGCCACCCAATTAGATGACAACGATTATATAAGTATTTATCTTTTATTAAATTATCGTATCTTTTTTGTATCCATCCAGATGGCTTAATTCCACCGATTTCTCCTCTTTGAGCATCTTCTGGAGGCATAATTTCTTTGCCAATATTAGCATATGCTACACCACATCTACCTAAGATATCTAATTCACTATAATTTTCAAAAGATTCTTTGGTATAATCTTCTTCTGCAAAATATGGAATATTGCCATTTATTTCAACGAAAGGCATTCCAGAATATTCTGGAATTGTAGATAAATCAAAAGTAGTAGTTTCATTTTGTGCTACGTTTGAATTATTATTTGGATTGTTGCTTTGAATACCACTTTCAATGTTACTTTCATTAGTACTTTGATTATCTATTTGTGCTATATTTTGAGAATTAAATAGTTCATTATCTTGACTAAAAATGTCGAAGTTGCCAGTTAAATAACAAAAAATAATAATACAGATTACTATTGCTGAACCTAATATTTCTTTGTAGATATTTTTCTTTTTACTTCTTTTTCTCCCCATAAGATTACCTCTTATTAATTATTTTCTTTAGCTATACTAACATAAAAATAAACAATTATCAATAATTAAAAACGACCTAATTTAATATAAAAATTATATTAATTGCATAGAATTAATATAAAGCATATTGCATATAAAATTACAATTCACAAAGTTAAAAAGATTTCATACTATAAAGTATTAATGAAAAGAGAGGTGTATTTTTATTATAAACAGAAGGAATATTGTAGATATTGTACCTACAAATGTAAATTATAATTATGACATTTTTAGAAAAAATGTTGATGAATTAAAAATGCTGTATCCATTTTTAGAAATTGGAATTATTGGATATAGTATACTAGGAAAGGAAATTCCATACATAAAGATAGGGAGGGGAGAAAGGCAGGTATTATACCATGGATCAATACATGCAAACGAGTGGATAACCTCAGTTCTTCTTATGAAATTTATAGAAAACTTTTGTAGAGCATATATTAGTAATTCTAATATTTATGGTTATTCAGCTCAAAATTTATTTAATAAAGCTTCACTATATATTGTTCCAATGGTAAATCCTGATGGAGTAGATTTAGTAACAGGAAATATAGATAAAAATGGTAGCATATATCAAAATTATGTATACCTATCTAAGTTCTATCCAAGCATCGTATTTCCAAATGGTTGGAAAGCAAACTTCAATGGTGTGGATTTAAATTTACAATTTCCAGCAGGGTGGAGAAATGCTAGAAACATCAAGTTTTCACAAGGATTTACAAAGCCAGGACCTAGAGATTTTGTAGGAACAGGGCCATTAACCCAAAGAGAAGCAATAGCACTTTATAACTTTACATTAACACATAATTTTGAATTGAGCCTTTCATACCATACACAAGGAAAAGAAATCTACTGGCAATTTTTAAATTATGAGCCACAAGGAACAAAAGAAATAGGAGAGGCTTTTGCAAAAGCATCAGGTTACCTACTTACAGAAGTACCATATAATTCAAGTTTTGCAGGATATAAAGATTGGTTTATTCAAAATTATAATAAACCAAGTTATACTATTGAAGCGGGGGTTGGAGAAAATCCACTTTCAATTTCACAGTTTCAAGAAATTTATAATGATAATATTGGAATATTAGTACTTGGAATGATGTTATAAATTAAAACACATAGATTTGTTAATAGAATTTGAAATATTTTGAAAACTTTATAATTTGATTCTAATTTTTTTAAAATGACAAAAGCAAAACTATATGATATAATAACCAAAATTATGTGTGAAGTATATTATTATATAAAAAAATAGGAGAAGAACTAGAAATGAGCGAAGATGAAAAGTTTATTGATATAGCGATAGAAATTAGTAAAAAAGCTAAATATCCTTATGGTGCTATTATTGTAAAGGATGGAAAAATAATTGGTAGAAGTGATGATAAAACTTTAATGGAAACGAGTATGTATTCTCATGCAGAATTAGAAGCAATAGAAAGTGCATCAAAAAATAAAAATTTATATGGTGATTTAAAAGGTGCAATAATGTATGTATCTTGTGAACCTTGTATGATGTGCATGGGTGCAATACTATATGAAGAATTTTCCAAAATTGTTTATGCTGCAACATTACAAGATTCTAATGATAACTATTGCTCAGAAATGATTACGAATATAGATGAACTTGCCAAATATTCTAAAAATAAAATAGAAATAATAAAAGAATTACATAGGGATAAAGCAATAGAAATCTTAAAGAATGCAAAATAAAGAAGAGCGCATTGTTTTGGTGAATTTATAAGATAACTATTACAAACAAAAGATATACTCTTATTATTTAAAAGTATATCTTTTTGATTTTCAAAAATTATTTTATTTTCTTTTTTTTATTTCTAGCAGATATCCCGTAATAGAACATATCAACAATATTGTTTCTAAAATTATTCCAAATATAGACTTTATATAAATATTATATAATATCCATAAAATTCCTATTGGAATACCAAGTAATTTATATATATTCGTTCTCTTTTTCCATTTTTCTTTTCATCGATTAAGAAAATGATATTTCTTATCAAAGCAACAATACACATTGCAAAACCTGTCCATGCACTTAGGAATATATATGCTATACCATTTGCAGTAAGTGACAAAAAACTTAATATTAAAACTTTTTTTCTATCTTTTGCATAATATGTTAATGCTAACAATGCATAAGTAATAATAGTAAATACTTGTGATAATATGTATGCTACATTCAAATCCATTATTTATCCTCCATTCAAATATTATTTCAATTTTAACATATACAATTTTCTTAAGAATCCATTTGATAATTTTGTTTCTTTTACGAATTCTAAACCTACTTTTTCAAGAGTTTTGCAACTGCCTATATTATTAGGATGAGCCATAGAAATAATGTAATCAAATCCTAGTTTTTTAGCTAATTCTAATTCTATAGTTTGTAATTTAGTGGTTATACCATTTCCTCTATATTCTGGTAAAACTAAATTTCCACCCAACTCACATACTGTATATTTTTCCAATCCAAATTCCTTCTTAAAATCTGCAAGCATATCTTGTGAAACATATAATTGAGCCATTCCAACAAGTTTATTTCCATCATATGCTCCATATAAAGGTGCATAATTTTTTTCATCAAACATACTGTCAAGCTCCCATTGTTCATAAGGTATAAAATAATTCTGATTTTCTAATCCTTCTAAAACAGTTTTTATAAGACTAAATAATTGCCCTTTATCTTTTTCTTCAATTTTCTTAAAAATTAAATTCATAAATTAATATCTCCTTTTTATTTTAATATTTCTTTTAAATCTTTAGAATATTTCTTTAATTTTTGATAACAATTATATGCTTCTATTACTTCTTTTGTATTTTTGGAAATATAACCTCTTTCTTTTGTTCCTTCGGGTAAGTCTACGATTAATGTACTTTTGTCAATTCCATCCCATCCATTTGCAACTATTTTTAATAATTTAGGATTTTTTTCTTTTATTTCATCTAAATCTACAAATAAAGTTTTTATATTACTCTGCATATATATTTTTAATGTTTTATTTTCTTTGAACTGTTTTATTTTGTCTTTACTAAATATAAATATTCTTTCAATATTTACTCCTCGATTTGCCACCTCTAAATTAATTAACCTAAATTTCATTTCTTGAGGAGATTCTGTCCATTCATCTTCTAACATTGTAGATGCACACCATAAATATGATTCTCTATTAAGATTCTTAAAATAGTTATTAATAACTTTATAAAATTTTCCTACTTCTAATTTTTCAGTTCTTCCATTTTTATCAAATTCTATTTTTCCACCATCAGTAGTAATTACTGTTCCAGTTGTGTTTTTAAGTCTTAATAGTAAAGTAAGAATATCCTCTGCTATTTCTTTATAATTAATTAAACTGTCTTTATCATTTGAAATATCTAGAATCAATGTATTTATTTTTAGCCCAATTTCATTTTTAAATTTATCTGCTAATTTTTTTTCTATTTCATTTCTTTTTAATTGCTTGTAATCAACAATTACTATACTCGTTTCTGAATGTAACTTTTTCGAAAAATTTGTAATAAATAATTCTTCACTTTTACTCATATTATTTATTGAAAAATATATTAATCCTTCATAATACTTAGCTACATTATCTAAATCATCTTTTATTTTATTAAATTCTTCATATTCTGGTATATAGCCATCTTTATTTAGTAAATCTTCTAAATATTTTTTTATTTCTTGTTTAGCATTCACAATCATTATTCTTTTTGGTATGTTAATGTACTTATAAATGCTACTCCTTCTATCTGATGGTTTAGCAGTTTCTTCTGGAATTTCCCATACCATACCATTTTTTATTGCTCCACTTATTCTATTTTCTTTGCATAATTTAATTATTCTTCTTTCTGATATTCCCCATATTTTAGAAAATTGTTTTGCTGTTAAATATCCCATATTATAATCTCCTTTTAATATTGTTCTTAATTCGGAACAATATACTATAATTCTATTTTATACCAAATTCGGAACAATGTCAAGATTTACTTTAAATATTTTGTGATTATATTTAGTAAAAGTTATAAATTAAAGGAAAAGGTGCATATAAAAATGAAGAAAAAATAACAGTAAATAATTCTAGTTTTGATGATATGAAAAAAGATAATATAAAAATAAAAGAGAAAGGTCAAGTTTTGACCTTTCTCTTAGTTTTAAAATTGGATTTTTTGTACTATGAAGATGCCTTCTTCTGAAGAAGTAACATATTCAACAGAAACCTTTGTACCGACTGTAAGGAGCACCTGCTTGTTACCATTTTTAATTGAAGACATATATAAATTATTTGTGTCATCAATTGTGAAATAGTAGAAAGTGCAACCATCAATTTCGGCTTGGTAAAGTGATTGAATAGTTCCTTCAGTTTTTAGCACTTCTGCTGTTTGTTCTTCGGTCTTGCTTACCATTCCCAGTTTTTCTCTATAGAGGTTTAAAGCAGTTTCAAAGTCTTCAGCTTGTACAACCTTGGTGTAATCACTAATACTGCAAAGCGAATATCTTTGGACAAGTCCTGCCTTATCTTTCAGTAACATAAAGTATGTTTCTGAGCCATCCACATTCAAAATAGTGGGGAAAGTAGCGATGTAGCCTAAGTTTTGTACTAAACTTTCGGCAGCCTGCTGTGCAGAAGATTCTTCTGCGCCAGAGCAATCGTAGTAAGTTATCTTACCAGTTTTAGGATTTGCTAATATGAAACCAATATTAGATTCCACATTACTTGCTGGAGTAACACCGGTATAAAATACAATATCTCCATTAGAAGTTATTGCGGTGTTGTAACCAGCAAAATCCTCACTCTTATATCGATAAGAAGTGATATTGACACCAGTCTGACTTGCAAAAGAGTTCCACCAACCATTTATATAGACTTGATGATTATGGGTTACTTCCATTAAATAATCTAAATCATATGCATGGTCAACCCACTCAGGCAGGTCCTCTGTTTTGTATTCAGAACTTTCTCCACTAGAAGCATCGGTGATAATGAAAGAATCTTCTTTTTTACCTCCGAAAACTCCTATTGTAGGTCTTTTCACAGCAGTTATATAATAAGGGTTTCCTTCTTCATCAATTTCGAAGAAGGGTGTTCCAAAGATATAACTGGGATATAAACCTCTTAAGTGCCTTTTAAGCTGATAAGAAAAGTGTGCGCTCGGGGAATAACGAATTGGCTTGTCTAAAGCAACATATTCTGCTTCTTGATTTTCAACATTAACAAGTACATAACCAGGAATTCCTTCATACCTGGCTTTTAGATATTTCCAAAAACCATTATAATTGAGTTCAGAAATCCTGTAAAACCCACCTTGATATTTAATCAAGTTGTATTCGTTGTCAACGTCGTACCATGAAGGATTTGAAATGTTGCCGACTGTTCTGTCGCCAAGCTTTTGGGCAGTATAAACATCAACAATTACTACTGGCATATCGCTTTCAACTTTTGGAATGTCATCTTCAAAACTTCCTTCTTCAAATGCAACAATATTGTGATATTTAGTTGAGTTGAACATATGAGAAGAAGAAAGTCCCAAGATCATTAGCAATACCAAAACGACTGCAACTATTATCCAGAGCGTTATTGAAAATACATAGGTACATTCATCGTAAACATCAGCAATGTATTCAGCTATATCGAATATAATTGCTCCGATTGTGACTACGCCTAGGATATATCCCCAAAGCCCAGGTGACCGAAGGTTCCACGCGGGACTAGCTAAGAAGTTTATCCATACTGCAATCAGTACTGTTAAAACTCCTGCTATCGACCGACTAATTATTTTTGCCATTTTAATCCAACCTTTCTTGAGGTAATAAACCTCATAAAAAATATTAGTTAACCCTATATTAGAGTTACATAATACAATTATAGTATATTATAGGGCTTTTGTCAAAAGACATAAAAAATTTACAACTAAATTATTTAAAAGATTTTTTACAAAAAGAATATAAATTTTCAAAATAGGGTATTCTAAAACTAAAATAATATGATACAATAAAAAAGAAAAATTAAAGTATAACTAATTTTTCAATTAATTTGTACAAGTAAAAAACAAAAAAGCATTAAAATTAAAAGCACGAGAGGAAAGGAAGGATAAGTGTATATGGAGAAAAAGGAAGCAGAAGAATTAAAAGAGAGGCTATTTAATAAAAAGGAAAATGGCTGGAATACCAAAAGTGAAGATGAAAAAAGAGAAATTTTTGAATATGCTAAAAATTATATATGTTATATGAATAAATCAAAAACTGAAAGAGAAATTGTAGAGAACTCTATAAAAATAGCAGAAGATAATGGATTTAGACCAATAGAAAGCTATGAAAGCTTACATGCAGGAGATAAAGTATATTATAACAATCGTGAAAAAAGCATGTATTTAGCAGTTATTGGAGAGCAAAGTATAGAAGATGGAATAAATATTATTGGTGCACATGCTGATTCACCAAGACTAGATTTAAAGCCAAATCCATTATATGAAGATTCTGAATTTGCATATTTAAAAACACATTATTATGGTGGAATAAAGAAGTATCAATGGACAACAATTCCACTTGCAATACATGGTGTAATTGTAAAAACAAATGGAGAAAAAGTAAAAATAAATATAGGTGAAAATGAGCAAGACCCAATTTTTACAATTACTGATTTATTGCCACATTTAGCCCAAGAGCAAATGAAGAAAAAATTAGCAGATGGAATAGATGGAGAAGATTTAAATCTTTTAATTGGAAGTATTCCATTTGATAGTGATGTTTCAGAAAAAGTAAAACTAAATATTTTAAATCTTTTGAATATAAAATATGGTATTACAGAAAAAGATTTATTAAGTTCGGAATTAGAGCTAGTTCCAGCAATGCCATGCAGAAGTATGGGATTTGATGAAAGTATGGTGGCAGGTTATGGTCAAGACGATAAAATTTGTGTATATACTTCACTAACAGCACTTATGAATGTACAAAACCCTAAAAAGACAGCAGTTTGCATAATTGCAGATAAAGAAGAAATTGGAAGCATGGGAAATACAGGTATGGAATCACACGTATTTGAAATGTTCATTTCAGAAATTTTAAATAAATTAGGTGTAAATAGACCAAACTTACTAGAAAAAGTTTTCTGCAAATCAAAAATGTTATCTGCTGATGTTGATGCAGGTTTAGATCCAATATATGCAAGTGTATCAGAAAGAAATAATGCATCATATTTAGGTAGAGGAATAGGACTTAACAAATACACAGGAGCAAGAGGAAAGTCAGGTGCATCTGATGCAAATGCAGAATTTGTTGCAGAGGTAAGGAACATTTTTGAAAATAACAATATTCGTTATCAAATAGCAGAACTTGGAAAAGTTGATGTAGGTGGAGGCGGAACAATAGCCTATATATTAGCTAATAAAGGCATAGATGTAATAGATTGCGGTGTTCCAGTTCTTTCAATGCATTCACCTTATGAAGTAACAAGCAAATTAGACTTATATGAAGCATATCGCGGATATGAAGCATTTTGGAAAAATGCATAAATTTATTACTACCCGTTTCATTATTAACTTTTATTGTTAGCAAAAATAATTTAAATTAAATAAATATTAATTATATAAGAGAATTATATAAGAGAGAAATTTTATCTAAAACTGTACTTTTTATGCGAAATGCAGTTAAAAATAAAATTCTCTTTTTTATTTTGTTAATTTATATAATTTATTTTATACTAATCAATTTAAATTTACAAAAAATGGGAATTAAAAACTGCTATAAAATAGTAAAAAATCATATTAAAAGTAGTCAAATACATTGACTTTTATGAATTAAAATCGTATAATAATAAAAAGGAAACTTTTAATATTATGATAAAGGGGGAGTTTTTATGTGGACAAAATCCATAAAAAGAGTTTTAAGCATTATAACTATTGCTTTAATGATGTTCATGGAAATGTCATCAATTATGCCGTCAATAGTTTCTGCTGTAACAACTTCTAATACACCAAAATTAACTTATAAAGCACATGTACAAGATTATGGTTGGATGGATGAAATTAGTATTAATAATAAATCCACAAATTATATAGGAACAACTGGAGAATATAAAAGAATAGAAGCATTAGAGATAAACATCCAAGCACCTGTAGAAGTAACCTTAAAATATCGTGTTCATGTAGAAGAATATGGATGGATGAATTGGGTTAATTCTGATAGTAAGAAGATGAATAATTATGCAGGAACAACTGGAGAATATAAAAGAATGGAAGCCATTCAAATTATTGCAGAAGATTTAGATGGATATATATTAAAATATCGTGCCCATGTACAAGACTATGGATGGATGGATTGGATTACTGCAAGTAAATCTACAGATGATATGACACCTATGATTGGAAACTATGCAGGAACAACAGGAGAGAGCAAGAGAATGGAAGCTTTAGAGATAGTTCTTATTCCAATAGAAAAAGAAGAACAACCTAAAGTAGAGGTAATGCCAGAAGAAAAACAAGAGCAACCAAAAGTAGAACAGCAAGAAAAAGTTGAACCTAAAGAAGAACCAAAAGTAGAAAAGCAAGAAGAAGTAAAACCTAAGGAAGAACCAAAAGTAGAAAAGCAAGAAGAAGTAAAACCTAAGGAAGAACCAAAAGTAGAAAAACAAGAAGAAGTAAAACCACAAGAACAGCCAAAAGTAGAAAAGCAAGAAGAAGTAAAGCCTAAGGAAGAACCAAAAGTAGAAAATAAAGAAGAAATTAAACCACAAGAAGAACCAAGACAAGAAGAAATACCAAAAGTAGAACTTAAACCTGAACCAGAGCCAGAGCCAGAAATAAAAAATGAAGAAGTATCAAAAGATCATGTTCATGATTTTACAGAATGGACAGTTAAAGTTCAAGTTACCTGTGTAACTCAAGGCCTAGAAACGAGAACTTGTAAAACATGTGGAAAAGTTGAAAGTAAAGTAATTCAAAGTCATGAATTAATAAGAGCAGAATATAATGATGTAGAAGCAACATGTGAACAAAGAGGTCAAGTACATTATATATGTAGATTATGCAAACAGCAATTTTTCCATTATACACCAATGTTAGGACATATTTGGGCAGATACTAGAGTAGTAGATAAAGAGCCTACATGTACAGAAGATGGATATGAATCAATTCATTGTACTAGAGAGGGATGTACACATACAAAAGACGTAAAAGTACTTGAAGCAACTGGTCATGAATTTGAAACAGTACAAACAGAAGCAACATGTTTAGAAGATGGAGTAATTAAAACTGTATGTACAAAATGTGGAGATGTAAAAGAATCAAAGATTACTCAAAGAAGGTTAGGACACAATTTTACTAATTATGTAGATAATGGTGATGCAACTTGTACAACTGATGGAACAAAGACAGCAAAATGTACTCGTTGTGAACAAGAAAGCACTATTATAAATACAGGATCAAAACTAAATCATGATTATGAAGAAATAATTCTAATACCTGCAACATGTACAGAATCAGGAAGAGTTAAAAAAGTATGTAGAAACTGTGGATACACAAAGGAAAGTATTGTTCCAGCAAAAGGACATGAATGGAAAGTTATAAGTAGAAATTCTTCATGTACTGGTTCTGTAACTGAAACTGTATGTGAAGGTTGTGGAGAAGCTAAAAGTGTAACTTGCCATACTTATGGAACTGGACATAAATGGAATGAAGATGGTACAAGATGTACAGTTTGCAACATATATGCTCCAAAATGGACCAATAGCTGGTGCTCAAATGTATTTTTACCAACACTTGCAAAAGTATTAAAAGAAGATGGATGCAGAACACCAGGTACTAGTGCAAATGATTATAATAGTCTAACATCACAAGGAAGAATAAGACTTGAAGAAGAATTAAAGAAAGCAGACAAAGACTATAATCCTCATAGCCACATTCGTATAGTATGGTTTGTATATTATACAAGTGATTTAAGAGAATGCGAAGGATATGATGGAAAAGCAAATATTTATAGAAATGTAATCACAGCAGATTGGAAATTCGAACAAAAAGCTCCAAAAGCTAAA
The DNA here is from genome assembly GCA_947632035.1 of uncultured Clostridia bacterium. Classification (GTDB taxonomy): domain Bacteria; phylum Bacillota; class Clostridia; order TANB77; family CAG-508; genus CAG-273. The sequence continues at coordinate 67,578 of CANRNR010000002.1, forward strand.
GAAGGATATGAATTTACCGGATGGGTTGATGCATTATCAGGAGAAAAAGTTTCAGATGATATGCTAAAAGAAGACAGCAATGGAGATAAAACTATTTTAGTTAATACTTGGAGAGATATGGATAAAACATTTAAACCAACCTATAAGAAAATAAGCTAAAATAAATATAATATAGAAAAAAAACAGTAGGTATATACCTACTGTTTTTTGATATTAATATCTTTTAAATATTATAAGTAATAGATATAAAAATTAATATTCACAAAAGAGTATAAAATAATTGGTTGAAATTATTTATTTTTTATTATATGATTGAAATAACAATTAATAATTTATAGGAGAAAAATACTATGATAGGAATATTTATAATATTGTTATTAGCAATGCTTTTGATAATAAAATTTTGCAAAAAAACATTAAAAATATTTTTATCTATTATAATAGTTGTAGTAACTTTATATTGCATCATATTATCAATAGATATAAACAGAGTAAATAGCTTTGAAGAGCCAATATTTGCGATAAAGGTGGATGAAACAGATTTAACATATAAAACGATAGTATATCAAGGCTTAGGTTATACAATTAATGAAAGTAAAGATACAACACGAACAGATAATCAAATAATAAAAATAGAAATGTATATGTTTAATAAATGTATAGCAGGAGCAGTTCAATAGAATTATATATACTTAAAATTATTATTAAGATATATTTTTGCCTAATACCAACTAAATAGAATAAACAAATCGTCTAAATATTAGAAAGGTTAAGGTGGTATATATGAATAAAAAAATATTAAAAATAATAATTATAGTAATGATTATCTTAGCAATTATAATTGAAATTATGTATTTAATTGATTTAGATAGAATGAAAAATGGAAAAGAAGTTGTATTTAGCACTTGGGGTGCAAAATATGCACCTATAGAGAAAAACATTATAAATGAAAATAAAGAAGAACAAAATACAAATGATGTTGAGAACTACCAAAAATATTCAAAAACAATAGATAATATTAAAATAGAGTTAAGTATTCCAAATGACTGGAAATATGAAGAAACAAAACCAGAAAAAGATTCAAAACATAAATTTGAATTAAAACTTTATAAAAACTCGAAAAATGATTATGCAATATTAGTTATAAGTAATGATTTATTAGGAGTGTGTGGAACAGGTCTTACAACAAAAAGAATAAAATTGAATAATGGACAAGATGCAAGTGCCGGTTATTATGATAATTCAGAAATATGGAGTCATATAGGATTAAAGGAGAAAATTTTTATTTTAAATTATGGATTAAAAAATATGGAAGCAAATGAAGTATTAGATTTTGTTAAAACAATAAATATTATAAATGACAAAAATAAATAATAACAATAAATTTGTTTAAATAAGGATTATTTTACAATTTATGATTCATTTATAATTATAAAAAAATAGCTATACTAATCATATAGCTATTTTTGGTGAGCCGAAACTTGCTAAATCCGAACCCTATTTATTTAGAAAATGGAATTGAGCTAATTATATCATTATAAAAAACCACTTTTCGTGAGGTACAGCTGAAAGCTGTTTTCATCCTCAATTTTGAACTGCCCTTTAGGATTTAAGTCCGTTAGAACTACGATAAAACCTTCAACTTGAAACACTATTGTAAATTTTATGTTCACTTGCTTATCCAAGAAATATTACAAATATATTATTTTTTTATTACATTGTTGTAATATTTTTAATCTTTATAGAAAAAAAGTCGCATTATGATATAATTTACTTTGAATAAATATTTTTAATAAAAGGTGGTTGTGTATGGAAGAAATAAAAAAACTTCGTAGAGAAATACAACAATTAGCAGAACAAATAGAAACAAAAAGAAAAGAAGTTGTAAAACAAAAATTAAAATTTTTATCACAAAATGAAGATGATGTCAATGCTCACTTGACCAAAGAAGAATGGGAATTATTAAAAGGTTTTTTAATAAAACAAGGTGATTGCACATCTGTCAAAATGCAACATTCGTGGTATGATGATATAGATGGATATGATACTAACGATTATGATACAATAATAAGAATAGGAAACAAATACTTAGTTATTCATGATGGTATGGAGCAAGGACAAAAATGTTATGGATTTAGAGTTGATGATAAAATAGATGTAACATATAAAAATCTCCAAAATGGTGAATATAATAAGTCTATTAGCCAATACGATAGTAAAGAATCCTTTATTATTAATGGAATAGATTTTGTTCCTGATTTTGATAATGGTTGGAATGGAATAACACAAGTTATTGGTGGAAAAGGTGAATTAACCAAACCATTAGACATTGATAAGTTGTTTGAAATTGACAGAAGGCAAGAATTTGAAAAAGCATTGTCAAGTGATAATGTAGTTGATTATTTCTTATCAAAAACACCTGAGGAATTAGAAGAACAATTTGGCCCTGAGGTTGCAAGAATGGTAGATTTTGAACAAAATAATTCTCATCATTGTTATGATTTATGGGAACATACTTTGAGAACAGTAGAAGGAGTTACTAGAGATCAGTTAAGACAAGATGATTTTATAAAAATGAGAGTTGCAGCGTTCTTCCATGATATCGGTAAACCAGATGTCGCATCATTTAATTCAAAGACAGGTCAACAAGTATTCTATGGTCATGCACAACATTCTGCTGATGTAGCAAAACCTGTATTAGAAAGACTGGGCTATAGCGAAGAAGAAATTGCACAATTAAGTTTTTACATAGCACATCATGATGATTTTATTAGTTATAAATCAGATTTACCTCCATATATGCAACACCATGAATTTGTTAGGCAAATTGATAGAGATACAGTAGCTGAAAAAATAATAGAAAATAAATATGATTTTGAAGCAATGGGATATAACAAAGATCAAATTAGAGCTATTGTTTATACACTTGCACATGGAAAAGAACCAGATTTTAGGACTCAAGATGGTCCTATTTCAATCCCTATTGATATGGAAGAAGTTAAAACAAAAATAATGTCTGGCGAATATAGTCCTTTGTATGATGCAACTAAGCATGATTATCACATGTTGTTACAATTATGTATGGCAGATGCAGGGGCTCAAAGTGAAGTGGCAAAAAGAAAATTACCAAATGGAAAAACAGTAATAGATGGCTCTAAAAAAGAAAAATTACAAAATATGTTTAATATTGATATTGCATATAGTGATGCTTATGATAAAGTAGAAGAAATAATACAATTAATTCCAGAGTCAATAAAAAAAGCAGTTGAACAAAATATAGGTTATTCTTTTGAACAATTTATAAAAGATTCTATACCACAAGCATTAGGCGAAAAACGACCTGTAGCAGTATGTAAAGATGGAACAGAATATTCAATTCAAGCATCAAGTTTTCATTATTGTACTCCTCAAGAAGATGGATTAGAGGCTTATGAAGAATATGAGGTAGGTCAAATTACTGATTGGGAAACAGGAAATTTGAAAGAGTTTGCAAAATTCGAAGGTGGAGTTGCAGGATTTGTTCCAGTTGAAGTGATAAAAGAAATTCTAAAATCTCATGGTGGACTAGATAGAGAAAAGATGTTAGAAAGAATAAAAGAGCAAAAGGCTATATATCAGCCGAGAGATGATGCTTATGAAAAAATGATTCATGAAGCTAGTGGTGGAAATGAATTCTTAGAAAGAATGTTAAGATATGCAACAAGGCGTGTAGAAGTAAGAGATACAGAGGAAAAGGCAAAACAATTATCCGAAGAATATGAAGAACAATTACCAAAAGATCAACACTCTTTAGATGATAATGATTAAAGTGGGGTGATAGAATTATGATGGATTCAAATAATACAAGTATGGAAGTTACTAATAATTATGGTTTTCTATCTAAAATAGTAAAGATTATAAAAAGTATATTTAAGAAAGATAATGTTAAATATATAACAGAAGGAACAAGTGATAATACAAGTAACAGAAATAATAATACTTTTTTTAAATCTATAAAATTTGAACAAGACCCAGAGAAAGCAATGCTATTAAAAATTCAGGATGATTTTGAAAAAATGGGAATTAATAAGGAAAATGCCTATAAACTAACAAAAGATTTGACTAATGCTCAGAAAACAGAATTAGAAAACTTATATAGACAACAAATAAGAAATTACCAAATTAGTATAAACAATTATAAAAATAAGATAATTGATATTAGAAAAAAATTATCACAAACTAATAATTAAGAAAAGCCAAAATAAGATATAAAATTACAAAAAAAGCGCTATCCGGTTTCGGATAGCGCTATCTTGGTGAGCCGAAACTTGCTAAATCCGAACCCCATATATTTAGAAAATGGAATGATAATATATTTTTATTATTCATAATGTCCTTTGCATTGAACAATTTCTATTTGCTCATTATTTATTCTATAAACTAATCTATTAACATCATCTATTCGTCTGCTCCAATAACCACTTAAATTTTCTTTTAATGGTTCAGGTTTTCCTATTCCTTCATATTTATTTCGCCCGAATATCTGATAGCAATAAATTTATTCTTTTTAAAGTTTTTTTGTCTTGCATTTGCCAATAGCAATATTCTTCCCATGCTTTAGAAGTAAAAGAAATATTATTCATCTTCCATCGCCTCTAATTCTTCTATAGTTTTTCTAACAACTTTTCCTTCTTCTAATTGTTTAATTGATTCATCTATAGCTTTCATATTGCTTTCAGAATAAAATGGATCAATAGATACATCAAAAGGAATTCTTTTTTCACGAATCATTTTTTTAGCAAATATATTAAAAGCTGTAGACATTGTTATTCCAAGCTCATTGCAAATTTGTTCCATTTGCTTTTTTGTTGTTTCATCTATTCTAAAATTAATTAATGTTTGTGCCATAAATATCACCTCTTTCAAATAATATTTTAACATAATATAAAGATAATGTCAATACAATGTATTTATATTATAATATTATTTTATCAAAAAATTAGTGATATTATTCATAAAAAATTATTACAATTGATTTTAAACAAAACCAGAATAAAAAATTGCTTCATTTCTATTTTTTTGTTATACTATAATTGTCGTTAAAAAATACGAAAATTTTTATACAAAAATTTGTAATACAAGGAGATTAATATGAATTTAGATATTTTTAAACAAGTATTATCTGAAGCATCAGAATTATATAATAAAATTCCTGTTAGGGAAAAAACATTTATGGATATTTCAGGATATCCACACTATGAAAATGTATGTAGCAATATTCTAGCATTTTACTTTAATAATAAAGAAGAACACAATTTAAATAATTTGGTAATTAATTCTCTAATTAAAGTGCTTAAAAATAATAATATTAATATAGAACCAATTAAAGAAAATGATATTGTAAAGGTTAGTAGAGAATATACAACATTAAAAGGAAATAGAATTGATATCGTTATTGAAAATGATAATTTTGTAATAGGAATTGAAAACAAACTTGATGCAACTGTTTATAATGATTTGACAGATTATGCTAATACAATTAATAGTATTAATAAAAAATCTGTTAAAATACTTCTATCATTACACAATAATTCAAAAATCTGTGAAAATACTGAATTTATAAATATTACATATTCGGAGTTATGTAACCAACTAGATATAGATTTACTTAATTATCAAGATAGTAATAATAAATGGTATATATTCATAAAGGAATTTATTAAAAATTTGGAAAATTATGAAGGAGAATCAGAAATGGAAGAAGAAATATTAAATTGGCTAAAGGAAAATAAAAAGGAAATAGAAAAATTAGACGAAATAAGGCAAATTGCTATGAAAAGTATTGAGAAAAAAGAAGAAGAATTAAAAAATCTTTTAGAAGAAAAATTAAATTTGAATTTTATTAAGATATGGAGAGGAAATACTGAAATGGCTTGCTATATTGATTCTCCAAAAAAATATCATGCTGATGCAACATTAAATCCAGAGGGGTGGAAAATAGGAGTGTTTACTTGGTCAGTAGCAAATAACAATAAAGCAAAACAGATTTTACAAAATAGCAATTACAATATTATAGAAGATGATGGTCAGCACAGATGGCTATTCAAATATAATTATGATATACACATAGAAGAGGTTTTAAAAAAAGTAATTGAAATATATGAATATATTGAAAATAAATTTTAAGTTTTATTAATAGAAAAATAAATATAAAATATTTTAAGAGTAATTATATGGAGGATAAAATGGAAAAAAACATGGATGAATTTGTTATAAAAAACGGAATATTAAAAAAATATGTATCAAAAGGTCCTGTTGATATTGTTGAAATACCTAATATAGTATCTATTATTGGAAAAGGAAGTTTTGAAAACTGCCATGGAATAGACAAACTAATAATTCCTAATAGTGTTAAAATAATAGAAAAAAATGCTTTTAAGGAAGCTTGTTTTGGAAGTATTATTATGGGTAACAACGTTGAAGAAATAGGAGAAAGTGCTTTTGAAGATACTCATATAGATACTTGTTTAAAATTAAGTAAGAAACTAAAACGAATAAAAGATAAAGCTTTTTGTTATTTTAAGTTTATTCATGAAAGATATGATATAGAAATACCAAGCCAAGTAGAGGAAATAGGTGCAGACGCATTTAGTTTTAGTGAATTTACAAAAATCACATTGCCATCTAGCATAAAAAAAATAGGAGAACATGCTTTTGAAGCTATGGAAATGGAAATTAAAGAATTAGAGATTCCTTTTGGAATTTCTAGAATTCCAGAAGCTGCTTTTTCTGGATTTACTGAATTGGAAAAATTAAAAATTCCAGATGAAATAACAGAAATCGGTGAAAGTGCTTTCAGTGGATGTGAAAAACTTAATGAAGTTATATTCTCAAAAAATTTACAGAATATAGGAAGCTATGCATTTGATCGGATGTGAATCATTAAAAGAAGTAAATTTATTCTTAAATAAAAATTTAAAAATTGAATCTGATGCGTTTTGCTATTCGGAGATAACAGAATTAAATATTATAACTACTGCAAATGTAGTACTAAAAGAAGGTGCTTTTAATAAAATACAAACACTAAAAAAAGTAAATATTATTGGCTCTGAACATGCTTCGATTGATATTCAACAATCTGCATTTGAAAATTGCCAAATGCTAGAAAAAGTAAATATCGTAACAGAAGGTTCTGTAAATATAGAAAAAAAAGCATTTGAAAATTGCCAGATGCTAGAAAAAGTAAATATTGCGGCAGAAGGTTCTATAAATATAAGAGAAGAAGCATTTGAGAATTGTCCATCTTTAGAAAAAGTAAATATAACATCAAAGGATACTAGAATAGAAATAGAAAAAAATGCCTTTCTTAATTGCGTTTCTTTAAATACAATTAATATGACTACAGATATTGTTATACACGAACAAGCATTTAAAGGTTGTTCTTCTTTGAAAAAAATAAATTGGATAGAGACATTTAGATATATAATAATATTAAGAGAGATATGGTTAAATAAATATAATGATGATGAAATTACAGAAATTATAAAAAATTCAAATGAAATAGAAAGGATACAAAAACTACGAGAACAACAAAACGAAATTAAAAAAATTGAATATGAAAATAAAAATGAAGAGGGAAATATAAAAAAAGAACAATATGAAAAACTTTTAGAAAAATTAGATGAAATAAACAAAAGTATAAAAGAAAATAAAGAACAAAATAATAATTTATTTGATAGTGATATAGCTAAAAATATTGCAGATGAAATTTGGGATATATTATAATAAAATAGTGTTTCAAAACAAAAAATTTCCTTATCAGTTCCTATAACTGATAAGGAATTTTCACATTTAGCACCATATCCAACTTCCTCTACTAAGGGTTCGGATAGCGATGTCTTGGTGAGCCAGAAGGGATTCGAACCCCCGACCCCAGGCTTAGAAGGCCTGTGCTCTATCCAACTGAGCTACTGACCCATGAACAAATAATATAATAACACGAAAAAGGACTAATGTCAAGAAAAAAATTAACAAAATGCTTGAAATGAAACAGCAAAAATGTTTTAAAGGTTATATAAATAAAAAGTAGAGATGTTAATGTAATACTAAAAATATAATTTAATATTTTAAAATCAAAATTATAAAATAGAAAAAATGCCAATAAATCCAAAAAGCAAGAATAAAACTCCAGAAACATTTTGCATAACTTTCTCAGAGATATGTTTATTTAAAAACTTGCCAAAAACAATGGCGATTGAATCACATACAACCATACCTAAAATAGCACCTAACACAAGTGAAACTTTTGCATTTGGGTATTGCACTCCAAGGCCAAGAGAAGCTAAAAATGTTTTGTCTCCAAGCTCGCCTATAATAATTGATAGAGCAATTAAAAGGCAATAGTTGATTTTAAAATTAGTAATTTTATCAATTAGGCTATCTTTTCCATTTGATTGCATAGAAAGAGTTTCTTTTTTAGGCAATAAACTAAAAATCCCCATTAAAATAAAAGATATGTAAGTAACCCATTCTAAAATAGTGTGTAAAGTAGCATTTTCTAAAAGCCCAATATGGCTTCCAAATAAAATAGCAATTCCATGACTAAAAAAAGAGCCAATCGCTACACCAAGTAAAATCTTATAGGTTTTATCTTTATTAGAAAAGGACAAAACTAAAAGCTGAGTTTTATCGCCCAATTCACTAACAAAAACAATTATAAAAGAAATTAAAAAAGTATATATAAAATTCATAGATGCTCCTATTTTTTAAATATTGTAAATATAATAAAGGAGTTATTAATTTATAAATGCATGGTTTATATATATTCATTAAATGTAAATTCTATGTGAATATTTACTAAAATATTGCATGGTTTGAAAAAATTGTGATAATATACAGTAAGTTAAATTGCAAGAAGGAAGAGGAGGAATTAAAAGTGATAGAAGTAAAAAATGTCACTAAAAAGTACGGAAGTTTTAAAGCTGTTGATGATATTAGCTTTGAAGTAAATGATGGCGAAATTGTTGGCTTCTTAGGGCCTAATGGTGCTGGAAAAAGTACAACGATGAATATGATTACTGGCTTTATAGATACAACAGAAGGCGAAATTATAATAAATGGCAACGACATTTCAAAAAAGCCTAGAAAAGCTAAAAAGCAAATAGGATATATGCCTGAGGGTGTGCCACTTTATAATGATTTAACAGTAAAAGAATTTGTAAACTATATGGCAGAACTAAAACTTGTAAATGCACGTCACAGACAAGAAAAAGTGGAGAAAGTAATAGAAGAAACAGGATTAAAAGAAGTAGAAAATAAATTAATTCGTAACTTATCAAGAGGATATAAACAAAGAGTAGGTTTAGCAGGTGCGCTTGTTGGAGATCCAAAAGTTATTATATTAGATGAACCTACTGTGGGGCTAGACCCAAAGCAAATTACAGAAATAAGGGATTTGATTAAAGAACTAGGAAAAAATCATACAGTAATTTTAAGCACTCATATATTGTCAGAAGCAAGTCAAATTTGTGAAAAAGTAATTATTATAAATAAAGGTAAAATTATAGCTATTGATACACCGGAAAACCTAGAGAAAAAGGTTATAAAAGGTAACGCAATTTTAATTACTGTAGAAGATCCAAAAAATAATATGGAAAATTTAAAAGAAAAAATGCCAGATATACTAGATATTAAATTAGAAAAGCAAATAGAAGATGGTACGAAACAATATTTAATTACATCTAAAAAAGATAGTGATATAAGAAAGCAATTATTTGAAATTTTACCAAAAGAAGATATTGTTATATTTGAACTTAAGAAAGTAGAAGCAACCTTAGAAGAAGCATTTATAAAATTAATAGAAAACAATAAAGGAGGGGAAGAATAATGTGGGCAGTATATAAAAAAGAATTAAGAAATTATTTCTTATCTCCAATTGGATATGTTGCAATAGGTGTATTTTTAATTGTTTTTAGTTTGATTTTTTATGTTACAAACATTAGCATAGGTGCTTATGATATGGGAAATTTGTATTATAATACTGCTCTTTTAGGTTTGCTTGTAATTGTTCCTCTTCTTACAATGAGAATGTTTTCAGAAGAAAGAAAAACAGGAACAGAGCAGTTATTATTAACATCTCCAAGAAGTATTACTGGAATTATATTTGGAAAGTTTTTTGCAGCAGTTACACTAATTGTTATTACTTTAATATTTTCTTTATCATACTACATAGTTTTATGTTTCTTTAAAGCGCCTAATTTATTACCAACGTTAGCTATGATATTTGGATTTTTGCTAGTAGCCTCAGCTGCTATTGCGATGGGAATGTTCGTTTCAAGTATAACAGAAAATCAAGTAATTGCAGCAATTATTACTATAGTAGCACTAATTATTCCAAGCTTTACAGGACTTTTGACTGTTATAGATTTGATGAATAATTATCAAAAATTTCCTGCAGGGATTATTTCGCTATCAGAAGTAATTAACCTATTAGCCTATGCAGTTATGTTTATTTTATTTACTATAATTATAATGCAAAGAAGAAAATCAGTAAAATAAAATTAAATAAAGGAGAGAAACATGAAAGAAAAAATCTTAACAATAATAAAAAAGAAATGGCTAAGAAGCATTACACTTACTATTGTATTGTTTGCAATTATAATAGCAGGTTATTTAGGAATACTTTATGCTACACAAATATTAAACTTGCCGGATCTTGATTGTACAGCGGAAAAACTTTATTCTATTTCACAGGCAACTGAAGACAGAGTTCAAAAAATTGATAAAGAAGTAGTAATTTATATCTATAATATGTATGATTATATAAATGATTTTGCAAGAAAATATAATCAAATAAATAAAAATATAAAAGTAGAAGAGCTTACAGATTTATCATCAAAAGCTAGTTGGAAAGCTACTTATGGGGTAGATAGTGATGATTCATTCATCATGATTTCTTCTGGAGATAAAGAAAAAATGCTAACACAAAGTGATTTATACACAATAGATTATAGTACATATCAAGAAATTGATACTACTGAGGAAGCATTTACAAATGCAATTTTAGATGTTGTTACAAATGTAAAGCCTAAAATATATTTCTTGGAAGGTCATAATTTATATGATAATAGTTATTTTTATGATTTTGAGGAAGCCTTAACAAGTGAACAAAATGAAGTAGATCATTTAAATTTATTAACTGAAGCGGTCATTCCTGAAGATTGTAAAATGATAATAATTACAACATTAAAAAATGACATTAACCAAAAAGAAAGTGATGTATTATTAGATTATGTTAAAAAAGGTGGAGACCTTCTACTATTAATTGACCCTAACTTAAATCAAATAAAGACCCCGAACTTTAATAAAATATTAGATGAGTATGGATGTAGTGTAGATGAAGGCTTTATTTTAGAAGCAGATACTAGTAAAATGTTAGCAGGAACATCAAACCTTGTAGTTTCACAAATAAATTCAACTTCTGAAATTGTAAAAAATATCAATATGGATATAAACTTGTGTACAATGCTTCCAGGAAGAATAAATATAGCTTCTAGTGAAGAATTAGAAAAAAAGAAAGTAACAGCCGAAGTTTTAGCAACAGTAAGCGACAAGGCTTTTTATAGAGAAGATTTAAACGAAGAAAGTTTATCTAGGGTAAAAAGTGATAAAGATGCAGCTGGAGCTACAATTGCAGCCTCATTTGTAAAAGAAATTGATGAAAATAGTAGTTCAAAAATGATTATTATTGCAAATACAGTATGTTCAACTAGTATACAACCATTAGGAAATAACTACAATACAATATTTAAATTATACAATAATGAAGATATTTTAATAAATTCAGTTTTATATTTAACAGATAGAGAAGAAAACATTACAATTCGTAAAAATGTAGAAACAGTTACTACATACGATATGACAGCTCAAGAATTGTACATTGTTTTAACAATTATACTTGCTATACCTATTATAATTATTATTTTTGGAATAGTTATATTGATTATTAGAAGAAGAAAAAAATAATTTAAGTTATGAAAATGAAAAGTCCCTCATACTTTAAGTAGAGGGGCTTTTTTATTGTAAAAAATAAGGCTTTAGGATACTCACACACAATCTTTGATTGTGATGGCAGGTGAGGTTCTTATTGTGAAAAAAATTATATACAATCTTTTACTTAAATTAGAGAGGTCCTTATTTATAATTGGATGAGAGGTATTTGAATGAAAGAAATTACAAAAATAACATTTGTTATAATAGGAACAATGATAGGAGCAGGCTTTGCATCTGGGCAAGAAATTCAAATATTTTTTAATCAATATGGCTTAAACGGAATTTTAGGATTATTAATTTCTTTTTCATTAACAGGGCTGATAATTTATAAAGTATTTAAATTAGTAAAAAGCAAAAAAATAACTAATTATCAAGAGCTTTTAGAAATAGAAAGCAAAAATAAAAAAGTAAATTATTTTATAAAGATAATAGTAGAACTATTTTTGCTAATCTCATTTTATGTAATGATAGCAGGATTTTGTGCATATTTTAAACAGGTATGGAAAATACCAATTATAATATCTGCAATTTTTGCATCAATCCTATGCTATTTTGTATTTCATAAAAATTTAAAAGGAGTTATTTCAATAAATACAATTTTAATACCATTACTAATAGGATTTATATTTTTTTTAGGAATAAAAAATATCCCATTTACTGCAAAATATATTGAAAGTGGAAATCTATATATTACTGTAGGAAAAGTGCCATTTTCTTGGCTAATTAGCAGTATATTATATGCAAGTTACAATAGTATTGTACTAATTCCAATGTTAATAGAATTAGCAGTATATATGAAAAAAAGTTCAAACATAAAAAAAATAAGTATTCTATCAGCTATATTGTTAGCGGGATTAGGAGTCTTTATATTCAGTATATTACTTAGAGGAGGAAATTACACAAAAGGGTTAGAACTTCCAATGCTTCAAATAGTTAAAGAATTTGGGGAAAATTATATACTAGTGTATGGAGGAGTGATAATATCAGCAATATTTACATCTGCAATATCTGCAGGGTATGAATTTTTAAAAGGAAGCTTGGATAAATCACAAAAAAGATATAACAAAATGGTTATATTGCTTTGTGTATCTGCAATATTTACAGCACATATTGGATTTGCAAAACTAGTTAGTGTACTATATCCAATTTTTGGAGTATTGGGGCTTTTTCAAATTATTTGTTTACTTAGAATAAACGAAAAATATTGATAATATAAAATTTATTTTGAAAATATTATTTAAGCAATGAAAATTTAAAGTAAAAAATTATTCATAAAATTAATAAATCAAAAAATAAAACACATTCATTTTGAAATTATATAAAATTATAACTAAAAGGAAACTAAGTATTGAAAAAAAGTAAGAAAACTGATATAAATAGAGTATGAAAATATTAAAAATCAGTCTAAGAAATGTTTAAGGTTAATATATTTTGTAACAAGATTTCTAGTATTCATGAAAATGGTAAATGGAAGACGAAGAAATTTTAGGGGTTAATATATTTGTAACAAGCTTGAAAGGAACAAAAGTAAAAATGGGAAAAGTAGTAAACATGCAAAATAAAAAGCTAAATCATAGAAAAGTAATTATAACAACTATTATTACTGTATTAGTATTAGCATGTATTATAATTGCAGTAATTTATAACTCTAATAAGGGTTTTAGAGACTTTATGGACAAATATATTTTCCTAAAAAATGTGTCAGAAGAAAATTTACCTGTAATTGAATTAGATTATAGTTCAAATAAAAATGTAATTCCATATGGAAAATATATCTGTATTTTAGCAGACAACACATTAACACAATACAATTCACTAGGCAAACAAGAAAAACAAGTAAAAATTGAAATAACCAATCCAATATATGATATAAACGGAAAATATCTTGTAATTGGAGAAAAAAACAATCAAAAAATATATTTACTAAATGGAGACCATATAGTTTGGGAAGGTAGTATAGAAGGAAATTTAAGTAAAATATCAGTAAATAAAAACGGTTATGTAAGTGCAATTGTTACAGGAACAACATATAAATCAGTAATAGTTGCATTTGATGAAAAAGGAAATGAATTATTAAAATCTTATTCATCTAAAACTATAGCAGTTGACTCATGTATTTCGCCAGATAACAATAATTTAGCATATGCTGAAGTAAGCACATCAGGAACTACTATACAATCCAAAATTAAAGTAATCTCAACTGCAGAAACTGAACCTAAATTTACATATACTGCAAATCAAGGTAGCTTAATAATGAAATTAAAATATATAGACAAAAATCAATTGTTATGTATGTATGATGACAGTATTCATGTTATGAAAGATGATCAAGATACAGAAATTATGAAATTAAATGAAAATGGAAAGCAAATTAACTTCGCGGATATAAACTTAGATAATTTTGTATTTCGCTCATATGAACAATCTACTGGATTATTTAAAGCTGACACTATTGTAGAAATGAAAAGTACAAGCGGGCAAAAAGAATCAATTTATAGAACAGAAGATGTAGCAAAAACCATAAAAAGTTATGGAAATGTTATAGCATTAAATTTAGGAGCAGAAGTAGAATTTATAAACACAAGTGGCTGGCTAATTAAACGCTACATATCTTCGCAAGTAATAATGGATATTGTGATTTGCGATGGCACAGCTGGAATAATTTATAGAGATAAAATTGAGCTTATTACATTATAAATACATTTATAAAAAAATAAAAAAGAAAGGAGTTCGTATAATGTTTATATGTTCATTATACGAGGTAAAAATATGGGAATAGTTATTGATCTTATTATATTAGCAATTGTGCTATTATGCATAGTAATGGGATATGTAAAAGGATTAACAGGAAGTTTATTAAAAATTGTTTCATTTGTACTTGCAATAGTAATTGCATTTGTATTATTTAAACCAGTATCTAGTCTTATAATAAATAATACTAATTGGGATGAAAATCTAGAGCAATCTATTAGACAAATGGTATTAGATGACCACAATTCACAAGATGTGCAAAATTCAAATGAAAATGATAAAGAAAATGGTCAAAATAATGGAACAAATTCTAACCAAAGTAATAATGAAAAAAGCAGTAGTATGCCATCGATAATTATAAATTATATCAATGACGCAATAGAAAAAGCAGGGGAAGATGCAAAAGAAAGCATAGTAGATTCAACAGCAAGAGAAGTAGCAGAAACAATAATAAATGGTGGAGTAATTCTTACACTATTTATAGTAGCAAGAATTGTACTAATATTTATAAAAGGTCTTGCAAAACTTATAACAAAATTACCTATTATCAAACAATTTGATAAAGCAGGAGGAATAATATTTGGACTAGTACAATCAGCGGTAATAATTTATGTACTTCTAGCACTTATATCATTCATTAGCCCAATGCTTACTGGAACACCAATAATACAAGGAATACAAGAATCTTATGTTGGATCTGCATTATACAATAATAATTTATTGCTAAAAATAATATTCTAGTAATGTGAATTGTAAAAAGTATGTGAAAATGTTGTCAACTAAAGAAAAATCTGGTATACTAAATAACAAATGAAAATAGAAATAGGTGAAATAAATTGAAAAAAGAAGACAAATACGAAAATAAAAAAGAAGTTGAAAACAAAAAAGGAAAAAATAAGAAAAAGAAAAAAAGAGGAATTGCTAGAAAAATCCTGTTATTTCTGCTACTTGTTATATTAGTAACAGTAGGAATTTTAGCATATAAAGTACATCAAAATGGTGGAGGATTAAGTGGACTATTAGCAACAGCAATTGGTCATAACCAAGAAACACGTAAGAATTTGCCAAAAATGTATTGCCTATTATTAGGTAAAAGTCAAGATTTAACAGATACAATTATTGTTGCAGAATATGACCCACAGTATCAACAAGCATCAATGTTATCAATTCCTAGAGATACATTTGTTGGAACTAGTAGAAGTACAGCAACACCATCAGATAAAATAAATTCAATCTATTGTTATAGTCCAGAAAAACTTTTAAGAAAAGTAAATGAACTAACAGGTCTTAATATTAAATATTACTTAACTGTAGATACATCAGCATTTAGAGAAATAGTAGATGCAGTAGGTGGAGTTACATTTAATGTTCCAATAGATATGAAATATGACTCAAATTGGCAAAAGCTACATATAAACTTAAAAGCCGGTGAACAATTATTAGATGGTGATAAAGCAGAACAATTAGTAAGATTTAGACATAACAATGATGGTACTACATATCCATATTCATATGGAATGGAAGACTTAGGAAGAATGAGAACCCAAAGAGAGTTTTTGAAAGCCCTAGCAAAGAAGGCATTAAGCTTTGAAAATATCTTTAAAATAAATGAATTCATTGATATTGCAAAAAAATATGTAGAAACTAATATGGACTTTGATGCTATAAAAGATTATATTCCATATGCAGTAGACTTTAAACTAGAAGATTTACAAGCACAACACTTACCAGGAGCACCTGAATATGCAAATACATACTCTTTCTATTTTGCAGATGAAGCAGAAACTGCAGAAATAATAGACAAATTTTTCTTAAATCCTGTAATAGAAGATAATGTTGATACAAGTGAAATAGATACATCGGGGATTGAAAAAGATAAAATAAAAGTAGAAATTTTAAATGGAAGTAACAGCGTTGCAAAATTAGAAAGAATAAAAAAGAGAATTGAAAAAGCAGGATATACAATAGAAAAAACATCTGACATAGCTATTACTGAAAGAACTGTTATAATAAATAGGGGAGATATAGCAGAAGCGGCACAGAAAGAACTAAAACTTTTAGCCGAAGCAAAAACATTATCATCTGGAGAAAAAACAGAAGTTGATGTTACAATTATAATTGGAAGCACGGACCAATAAGATATTTATATAAAACAAGTATAAATGCAAAGTTGATAAAAATATAAGTTAAATAAATATTGAAAAATATGATTATCAAATAAGAAATATTTAGATAAATAGCATTAAATAAAGGGTATTTAGATAAAAAATATTTAAATAAATAAGGGGGCAAAACCATTAGTTATGGTATATGCCCCTTTATATATTATTAAAAATTATTTAAAATTGTAAAACGAAAATGTCCTCCGAGAATGTTTTCCTTTATGTTTTTTAGAAGATTTGCTTTTTCTTTTAGAACTGCTAGTATTAGTATTATTTGTGGTTTCGCTAGTATCAGTATTACTATTATTCGTAGTTTTGTTAGTGTTAGCTTTACTATTATTTGTGATTTTGCTAGTATCAGTATTACTATTATTACGACTATTGTTAATATTAATGGTATCTATATCATTGTTATTATTTTTACTAATGCTATTATTACTAATTATATTGCTATTAATGTTACTATTGCTATTGATATTATTACCGTTACCATTGTTACTATTACTAATTAGACTGCTGTTATTGTCAATTTCATTAGCATTACTGGTAGTACTATTTCTATTATTTTTATTATTAGTGCTAATATTACTATTGCTACTATTATTTCTTTTTACTTTAGATTTCTTCTTTTTTGCTCTCTTTTTCTTGTAATTAGGTTTTCTTTTAGGAGTCTTTATTAGCATAAAAATCAAATAAAGTGTAACAAGAATTAACACAATTCTAATTAAAAGAGACATTATACCAGAAGCAATAACAGAACTTCCGGCGATTAAATCAGAAGAATAAGTTTCACCATCAACATTATATGTAATTTTTCCTATAACACTATTCACAGAAATAGGAGCTTTTAAATCATCATTAATTATTATCTCAGGTGTAAGTTCGTTAACATCATCATTTTTACACAAAATAGAAATTTGATCTTTAACTAAAACATTTAAATTCCTTGTATCCTTAGTTGCACCCTTAACTTTAATTTGCTTCAAAACACTATTTTCTTCATGAAGAACTTTAGAAGAATAATTTTCAAAAGCATAATTAAAAAGTGTTTTACAATCTAAATATCTTTGGCTAAGACCATCTGAAGTAGATTCTCCACCAAGAATAACAACAATCATCTCCATATTATCTTTACTAGCACCAGCAACAATGCAAGAACCAGCATCACTAGTATAACCAGTTTTTATACCAATCGTATATGGGTAATAATAATTATCTTTGGCAGAACTATGATTTTCACGCAACAAATCATTTGTTGTAACAAAAGAACGATCAGTTTTATCATATTTATTAGTTGCAGGTAAAGTATAAGTTGTTTTCTTGACAATTTCTCTAAAAGTAGGATTTTGCATAGCATATCTACCCATCAAAGCTAAATCATAAGCAGTTGAAACATGTTCTTTATTATGAACCCCATTAGGATTTACAAAATGAGTATTTAAACAGCCAATTTCCTTAGCTTTTTCATTCATCAAATTTGCAAACTCTTCAACACTACCAGAAATATGTTCTGCAAGCACATTCGCAGCATCGTTTGCAGAAGGAATTAAAAGAACATTTAACAAATTCTCTATTGAAAGTTCTTCTCCCTCCTTCAAGCTGGCGTGAGTGTAACCAGCAGGAACTGAAAAAACAGCATTGTGACTAACAGTTGCAATATCTGATAACTTACAATTCTCAAGAGTTAAAATAGCAGTCATAATCTTTGTGGTGCTAGCAGGAAATCTTACATCAGAAGAATTCTTTTCATACAAAATCTTTCCCGTCTTTGCATCCATTAAAATACATGCAGGAGAATATGTAGTAATATCTGGAATTGAACTATTAGCATCGAGTGTATTATTTGCTAAATATTGCTCGCTAGATACATTACTAGCATCTGCAACAAAAGAAAAAGAACAAATAAAAAATTCACAAAATAAAACAAAAATAAATAACAATAAAAAACTTTTTAACTTTTTCATATAAATCTCCTATAAAAGTTATTCTATTATATCGCAAAAATCAAATAATTTCAAGGGTTATAAGGAAAGTTAGGAAATAATATGAAAAAAATAATAAAATATTAAAAATAAGAAATTAAAATAAAGGAAGAAGGATTGATAAAATGATAAAAAAATTAACATTAAAACAAAAAATAATTTTAGGAGTTGTAATAGGTATTATAACTATATTCATGGCTGTTATAGCAATATATTTATTTAATATTTCGGAAGAAGAAAATATAAGCACTATATTGCTAGATGAGAATTTAAGTGAAAGTAATTTAAATGGAAACAATTTGAGCGAAAATGGCTTAGGATTTAACGATGTAAATAATGAAGAAAATAGTGATATAAATAATTTGGATAAAAACAATAGTTCAAACGATACAAATTTAAATAGTGCAGACAAAAACGGAGAAAATTCGGATGATATGAATAGTGATCAAATCCCAGAAGAAGAAAGAATAGTAGTGCATATTATGGGAGAAGTAAAAAAGACAGGAATAATCTATTTAAGGAAAGGCGCAAGAATAGCAGATGCAATTAAGGCAGCAGGAGGAGTTACAAAAGAAGCAGATATAGATGCAGTAAATTTAGCATATGTATTGGAAGACGGACAAAAAATCAACATACCAAATAAAAAAGATAAAGAAAAAAATGGAAATAATGTGTATATCACAAGCGAAAGTGGAAATAATGTTATCATAGAAGACAATAACCAATCAAAAGGAGTGAATAAAAAAGTGAATATAAATGAAGCAAGTCAAAGCGATTTAGAGACATTGCCAGGAATAGGACCATCAATTGCTAGCAGAATTATAGAGTACAGAGAGCAAAATGGAAAATTCAGCAAGATAGAAGATTTGCAAAATGTTAAAGGAATAGGAGACGCAAAGTATAATCGAATAAAAGACAGTATAACAGTTAAATAATTTAGGTCTATAAAATAAATGCTAAAAATAGGATTCAAATTTAAAATCTCTATTTGACATTCAATTTTGATGAAGTGAAAATTTTAAAAATTCTATAAAGCTTCTATAAAGCTGTTCTATTTTGCTACTTTTTGAATAAAATGTATTGACAATGGGCCGTAAAAGAAGTATACTAATAGAGCAGTTACATATCGCGGGGTGGAGCAGTTGGCAGCTCGTCGGGCTCATAACCCGAAGGTCGTAAGTTCGAGTCTTACCCCCGCAACCAGTAAAATAAAGGGTTTCAACAAATTGCTGAAACCCAATTTTTATGTTTTAGCGTAATTTTAGCGTAATTTGATATAAAAATTAAAACAAGTTTTGCAAAATTTCACTTGCTTTTTTGTCTTCTTCTGGTATTTGGTCTAAATAATAATTTGTTGCTGTAGATGGAAGATGTCCTAATCGTTTTGCTACCGATACTACATCCAATCCTTGATTTACTAAAATGCTTTCATTTAATGCTCTTAAATCTTTTAAGTTTATTTCTCTTAAATTATTCTCAACTAAAAATTGTTTGAACTTGTTTGAATAAGTATCAGGATACATATTAAATAATTGTGTTTTTTTCTTTGGCTGATTTAAATATTTATAATATTTCTTGACTTTATCTATATATGTATCTGGAACATAAAACAATCTCGATTTTCCATTTTTTATATCTTTTAAAGTTACACCACCCTTACTACATACTTTGTTCTTATTAAAATCAACAGTTTTTTTATTAAAATTGATATCATTAAAAGTTAAAGCTAAAACTTCTCCTCTTCTTCCTCCTGTATAAAACGATGTATATATGGCCATTTGCAATTCCTTATCTTCTAATTTTTTTAAAGCATCCATAAATTGTCTGGATTCATCATAACTATATAATATTACTTTCTTTTTTTGCTTTTTAAGATTTTTGGGTATAGATATTTTGTCTGCAACATTATAATCTATATAGTCCCATTCAATAGCTTTATTTAATATTGATGAAATTAACTTTATATCATTTTTAGCAGTTTTACTTGACAGATTATATTCTGTGACCAACTTATTGGCAAATTCTTGAATTTGAATCCTTTTTAATTTAGTTATTTTTATTGTTCCAATTTCTTCTAAAATATATTTATTAAGCCTATTTTTATAATCTCTCAAAGTAGTAGGAGATAAATTATCAGTAGCATATTTATCAATAAAAAGTTGAGCTAATTCTGTAAAAGTAAAAGTAGAATTATTTTTATACTTGCCTTTTTCAATTTCTGCCACAAATAGAGAAAGTCTTCTACTTGCTTCTGAAGAAGATGTTGCAGATATATATTCACTATATCTTTCACCATCACACATATATTCTAATCTCCATTTATTATTACCAGTTTTTCTTTTTGTACCTGCCATATAAATAACCTCCTAAACAAAAGTTTGTTACTATAATCAAAAATTAAATGCCAATTTGTAGCATTTCTTCTTTCGTCAAAATTTCTCCATATTTTTCAATATAGAAATTAATTGCATTTCGCATAAAATCAATTGTAACGCTAAAATAATCAGCTAGGCTATATAAATTATTAATCCCGATTTAAAATTGCTCTACGGAGATTTTCAAAAGGAATTAATATATAATAAGACCACTTTTTTGCTCTATATTCTTGTTTACTTATAAATTGTAAATCAGAATTAAATTTATAAGTAGCATCATAATAATAATGTCCTAGCTCTTCAGCAAAGATTTCTTTTTTCATATTAGAAGAATCTAATTTAGAAGTATCATATAAAATTATATTTAATTTATCATAATTTATATAAGCTCCAGAAGTATCCTCTAAATATGTATCTATTAAATTTATATTTTCTTTTTTTATTAAGTCTTCTATATAATCTAAATTCATAATTTTCTCCTATATTACAAAATCGTTTCAAAAAAATTAAAATTATATTACATTTTGAAAAAACTTGCATTTTTTTAAAAAAAGTGTATAATAATAGTAGTAGAGACACTAGCAATAGTTATCTCAACGGGGTTCGTAATTGTGCGGACGGTAGTAGCTGATTATGTCGGCTACTATTTTTATGGAAAAATTTTAATTCCTTTATTCATGTAATTTGGATATTTATCAATCTTTTTTTCAAGAATAAGAAATGATTGGTCTTTCTTTTTGTTTCGAACATATTTATGAATAGGGTAAGAAGATAAATCAGCAATTTCTAAACCAGAGAAAGTACTGTCATATACATTATTCCACTTAGGATTAAAATAAATGCCAGATATTTTTTTCTGCAATTCCTCCGATGTGATGTTTTTTATTCCAGTTTCAAAAATAATGTGTTTCATTTCATTAAGTAAAAGATAATCTTCATCTTTTCCTCTAGCTTCTAGCATTATTAAACCTTTACAATTACTAGGCATAACATAAATATATCTTTGCAATAAAAAACACATAGCCGTATTGTATACATTAAATTGATAATGTTTTAATAAATATTCTTTTTTATCTATAGTTATAGATATTATTTTATAATTCAAATTGTCAATCAGTTCAGAAAGCTCAACAATAAAACTGTCATAGTCTATTAATTTTGTATCAAAAGCGCCTGTCTTTCTACGAATTTCTCTTGAATGAAAACAAACCTTTTTGTAGTTTTCGTTATATAAATAAGTGCCATTTTCCCAATATTTTAATTTCAATTCATTTAATTTGTTTTTAGCAATCAAATATTGTTGTTTAGTGAAGACAACGCCAGTAATTGTAAAAAAATTATTATTAACATCTATTTCTTGTTTCTTAGATATACATTTTAAAATATCTTTAACATCACTATTGCCATTCTCATCAACAAACATTACGTAGTCGATATCTTTTTCCCATTTTTTAATTTTTGTAGGTTTTTCAGTCCATTTAGAATCCATTTATTTATTTTCCTTATCTTTTTTTTCATCTTTTTCTTGCTTTGCCAATAAAGCTTCTAGTGTATTTTTTATTATCATTTTATTAGTATCATTTAATCCTTTATATCCAGAAGAAAAAGCAACATCTACATCATCAATATTTATCTTTTCTGGCTTGCGCACGTCTGATTTGCCCAATAGATAATCAATACTTACATCAAAGAAGTCAGCCAGTTTAGACAATGTTTCTGTACTCATATCTCTATCTCCAGTTTCATAAAATCCAACTATCCTATCACTCTTATCTATTACTTTGGCTATATCAGATTGTAGTAATCCTTTTTCTAATCTTAGTTCTTTTAATCTATTCATATTTTATCCTTTCAATTAAGATAAATTGATTATATAACAATTTGTTCGATTTGTAAAGAAAAAGTGAACAAATTGTACAAATTTCTTTACTAGAGTAGCAAGGACTTTAGAGATTTAACAAATTTTTTTTAAAAAAAGTATTGACAAAGAACATATAGTACTATATAATCTGCTTATCACAACGAACAAATAGTACGAAAGGCGGTGAAAAAATGAGAGAAATGTCATTCAAAGAAATGCGCTTAAATAAAAATATGACACAAGAAAAGTTGGCTGAATTATCAGGCTTTTCAAAAGATTATATCTCAATGCTAGAGCGTGGAGAAAGAAATCCAAGTGATAAGGCTAAAGCAATATTTGCTGAAATATTCAATGTACCTATTGTTCAAATTTTTTTAGCAATACAACGAACAAAAAGTACGACAAATAAAAATCAAGAGTAGGAGGAAACATGGAACAGAACTTATTAACAACTGAACAGGTAAAAGGTTATTTTCAAGTAAAAGATACTAGGACAATCAAAAAATTTATTAAACAAGGATTAAAGTGTATACCAATAGGAACACGAGATTTTAGGTTCGATAAAAAAGATGTTGAAGAATTTGCAGAACATTTAAAAGAATTAGCACAGCAAGAGTTAATAGCTATATATCCAATTAAATCAATTAAGCAAAAGAAAAAATCAAAAACTATAAATATTGACTATGAAAAATTACGAATTAACAGAGAATTAAACAAAGTTATATAGAAAGGAGCTGAAAAAAATGAAGGAGAAAATAAAAGAAATATTAAGCGATATGGCAAAAATAACATTCTTATGTGGCACACTAACAGGACTAATGATTGTAGCTAATTTGCTGGCAAATTTAGTTTAAAGAAAGGAAAAGAACAAATGAGTAGATACCAGGAATTATTAAATGAATGTATTGATTTAGAACAGAACAAACAATTACATAAAGATATGGTTTCAACATTGATCATCATGAAAAATAATCTAAAAATTTTGAAAGGAGGAAAATAAAATGTTCAAATTTAACAAAAAGAAGGTTGAGCAAGAGAGCTTATTAAAAGCAAGAACAAGAGCATTAAGAAATGCAGAAGACGAGATAGAAAATTTAAGACATCTAAGACTTCAAGACGAACATAATAGCACCATTATCATAAAAGAAAATTCAAAAATGCATGAATTATTAAGAGACATAGCGGATAGAACAGTTACTTGCCCATTAGGTAGTGAAAAAATTGTTTTAAATAAAATAAAAGAACTAGCCAGAGACTACCAATCTAAAAACTAGTTCTTGAAATTCAAATAAATATATATGAACTCATGTCTACATTATAGCATGAGAGAAAGGAAATTGTCCATGAAAAATTTGGGAATTGTAAGAAAACTTGACGATTTAGGAAGAATAGTTATTCCAAAAGAAACCAGAGACCTCTTACATATAAATGAAGGAGACGCTCTAGAAATATGGATTAATGGTTCAGATATAGTCTTAAAGAAACATAAAACAGTAATATGCAAAAACTGTGAGCAATTTATAGAAGAACACGATGTGTTTTGCAGATATTGCGGAACGAAAATAAGGGAGGAATAGAGTATGGCAAATAAAACATTAGATGAATTAAAAAGCGATTATTTTTTTCTACAAATGAAAGATGTATGGGATGCCGAAGATTATAGATACGAAGATAGATTAAGGCAACAAATAAGAGAAAAGGAGGAAGAACTAAAATGCAAGATTTAATAATTATAAAACAACTTCCTCAAATAGAATCACATTTGAAAGAGTTGTCAACAGAAATAGATAAAAAGGTAGAAAACGCAAAAGGATTAATTTGCACAGAGGAAAACGTAAAAACAATAAAACAAGTAAGAGCTGATTTAAATAGAGAATTTAAAGAAGTTGAACAACAAAGAAAAAGAGTAAAAGAAGAAGTATTAGCACCATATTTGCAATTTGAAGACATATATAAGCAATATATTTCAGACAAATACAATAGTGCTGATAATGATTTAAAAGAAAAAATAGACAGCGTAGAAAAAGAATTGAAATCTAAAAAAGAACAAGAAATAAAAGAGTATTTTGATGAATACAAAGTAGCCAATAATATAGATTTTATTACTTTTGAACAAGCAAAAATAAATATAACTTTAACTGCTAGTATGAAAAGTCTAAAAGAACAAGTTAAATTATTTATAGATAAAATAGTTGATGATTTAAAACTAATAGAAACACAAGAGCATAAGGCTGAAATATTGGTTGAATATAAACAAAGTTTAAGAATAAGTAATGCAATAACAACAGTAACAAATAGATTTAAAGCAATAGAAGAAGAAAAGAAAAAACAAGAAGAACTTGTTGCAGAACTTAGTAAATCGGTAATTATGACAAAAGAAGAAAAAACAGAGATATTGCAAGCACCAATTAAAGAAAATCAAGAAGAAATATTAACTTTAAGATTTACTGTAAAAGCAACAAAAACTAAACTAAAACAATTAAAAGAATTTTTAATAAATGGAGGATACGAATATGAGTAATGAAGTTAATCAAAACAAACAAGAAATAACAGTTAAATACGATATAGACGGACAAGAAATAAAATTAACACCAAAAATAGTGCAAGAATATATAGTTGGTTCTGATGTACCAATTACAAATCAAGAATTTAAATTATTTACAGAACTATGCAAAGTAAGGAAGTTAAATCCATTTTTGAGGGAAGCATATTTAATTAAATACAAAGCAGGTACACCAGCACAATTAGTTGTAGGTAAGGATGCAATTCTAAAAAGAGCTGTTCTAAATCCAAATTATGATGGAATGGAAAGTGGAATTATAGTTAAAAAGACTGATGGAAGTATAGAAGAAAGGCAAGGCACATTTAGACTAGGAGAAGAAGAACTTGTTGGTGGTTGGGCTAGAGTATATAGAAAAGATTGGTCTCATTCAATTTATTCTAGCGTAAGTTTTAATGAGGTAGCTCAAAAAACTGGACAAGGTACATTAAATTCTAATTGGGGAAGCAAAGGAGCTACAATGGTTGAAAAGGTTGCTAAAGTAAGAGCATTAAGAGAAACATTTGTTGAAGATTTAGCTGGAATGTATGAAGCAGAAGAAATGCAACAAGAAATTCCAGAACAACAAGACATAATAGAAGTACAAGCAGATGTAGAAGAACAAGAAGATACAAAAGAGGTATCAATGAATGAACTATAAAATCATATCAAGTTGTAGTACAGGAAACGCAACAATAATCAAAGATATTATTTTAATTGATTGTGGAATTACTTTTAGAAAATTAGAAAGATATTATAAGAAATTAAAAATAGTGTTATTAACACATATACATTCAGATCATTTTAAAAAAGAAACTATAAAAAAACTAGCGGAAGAAAGACCAACATTAAGATTTGCGTGTTGTGAATGGCTATTAAAGCCTTTGCTTGAATGTGGGGTGGCTAGAAAAAATATAGATGTATTACATATTGGAATTAAATATGACTACAAATTATTTAAAATTATGCCAATAAAATTATATCATGATGTACCACAATGTGGTTACAGAATATTATTTAATGATTATAAAGTAATTTATATAACTGATACAAAAACAGTTGAAGGTATAAGTGCTAAAAATTATGATTTATACCTTATTGAAGGTAATTATGACGAAGATGAAATTAAGGAAAGAATTAAGCAAAAACAACAAGAATGTAAATATGTTTATGAATTTAGAACACAAGATAGTCATTTAAGCAAGCAGCAAGCAAGTGAGTTTTTATTAAACAATATGGGAGAAAAATCAGAATATGTGTTTATGCATGAACATGTAGAAAGGTAAATTTATGCAAACAACAGCAAAAATAACAGACATTAATATAGATTATAACACAAATAAACCAAAAATAAGCTTACTTTTAGATACAAATGAATTAGATACTATTGAAGAATTAAAAAATGAAGATAAGCTAAATATAGACTTAAAAAAGTATAGACAAAAGAGAAGTTTAGATGCTAATGCTTATTGTTGGGTGCTTTGCGACAAAATTGCAAAAACAATAGGCAATTCAACTAAAGAAGATATATACAAAGAAGCAATAAGTTATGTTGGAACTTTTGAACCATTAATAGTAGAAGAAAGAGCATTCGACAAATTTAAAGAGGTTTGGGAAAAGCAAGGACTAGGATACTTGGTTAAAGAAAATACTAGAAAAGATAAGTGCGTAAAAGTATTTTGTTATTATGGTTCAAGCTCTTATGATAGTAAAGAAATGTCTATTCTAATTGAATTTTTAATAAATGAAGCAAAAGAGTTAGGAATAGAAACAATGCCAGAAGGAGAATTAAAAAGTCTATTGGAGCAATGGCACTAATAGATGTTGCAAGTAAGGAATCCTTTTAAACAAAATTGCAAATTATTAGTGCCATAAAGCCCTTTGAAATGGAAGTAGCTGATTTAATGAGTATAGATTATAGTGGTTTTGCATTTCCAAAAAATGCAAGGATTAAAAATAAAAAGCTAATAGATGATAAGAAACATGATTGTGAATATTGCGGTAAAAAGAATTGCTGGACCAATACTCATCACATAAAAAGTAAAGGTTCAGGTGGAAATGATACAGAAGATAATTTAATTGAATTATGTGGAGCTTGTCATAGGTTGGTACATGATGGAATTATCGAAAAAGAGAAATTATTAAAAATTATAAAAAATAGGAGGAAATGAAAATGGTTTTATTAACAATATTTTTAGAAATTATATTATTAGGATTTATGGTTTTATTCTTTTATTTAGCAGAAGAAAACTATCAACATGAAATTTTATTTGGAGGAATCGCAGTAGTTTTATTGTTAGCATTGTTTATAGTGCCATTATCAATATCAATATTTCATGGCTATATTGATTATGTAGAGAGCAACGATAGAGATAAAGCTAGAATAACAGCAGTAACTCAAGAACAAGATTTGTTTAAAACATACTATAAAGTAGAGGTTGAATATCTAACTAATACGCCTACACAAAGTGGAATGATTACAAATTATAACATAGAAAAAGATACATTTTACTGCTACATAACAGATACCGAGCTAGTTAATAAATTAAAAGAAAATATGTATAAAGAATTATGGATAATTTCAGGATACAAAGGTGGCTATGAGAACTATAAGGATTTTGGAAGTAAATTAATTAAAGATATAGAGTTTATAGAAGAAGATAAAAAATAAACAACTAGGGCTAGACAAAAATCTAGCCCTTATATTTTACGAAAGGAGAAACTATGGAAGGCTGGATTAATATTCATAGACAAATTAAAGAAAATTGGATTTGGAAAAGTGAAGAACCTTTCGATAAACGAAGTGCTTGGATTGATTTATTATTAACAGTAAATCATAAAAACAAAAAAATACCATTTGAAAATGGATTTATAGAGATAGAAAGAGGACAAACATTAACATCAATAAAACAATTATCAGAAAGATGGAAATGGTCAAGACATAAAGTAAGTGATTTTTTAGACCAACTAGAAAGGGACACAATGATAGTACAAGTTAGGGACACAAGAAAAACTCTTGTAAGTATTGTAAATTACGACAAATATCAAGCACAGATTAATAATAAGGACATAGTTTCGGACATACTTCGGGACAGACTTGGGACATACTAGGGACACAAACAATAATGAGAATAATAATATTTATTATTCATCTTTATTTAATAAATATAAAGAGCGAATCGTTGGAAAAAAATTTGGAGAAAGAATAAAAGCAGTAGGAGAATGTAAGCAAGAAGAACAGTATAGTTTGTTGACCTATGAGCAACAAGACAAATTATTTAAAGAGTTATTGTGTCTAAAATAAAGGAGAGTGATTAACAAATGATTACAGAAATGACAAGACAATTAAGCTTTGAAGATATAAAACCTAAAAGATTAACGAGATATATGCAATTATTAGCAATTATAGGCAATAAAGAAATGACAGCTAGAGAAGTAGAAACAATTAGAAGCAAAACATATGCACCAAGAAGATTTGATATGAACTGTACTAGACCACGCTTAACAGAACTTGTAAATGAATATCATGAGCTTATAGAGTGTGGAATAAGAAAAGACGAAGAAACAGGAAAGTCAGTAGCAGTATATAGAAGAGCAACGGAACAAGAAAAAATAAAATTAGATAATATGGAGCATATTCCGTATTTAGATTAGGAGGAAATTAAAGTGATAATAGTAAGTCAAGAAAAAACAGAAGCTATAAATTTTGATAATATAGTTAGACTATCTGTTTCACCAAATACATCAGGACAATTTTTAATAGAAGTACATAATTTTTGTGATGATTTTGAAACAGTAATAGGTATCTATGAAACCGAAGAAAGAGCAAAAGAAGTATTGCAGGAAATAATAAATAATTATGCTAATTCACAAATTGTAAAATTACCTAATATGCAGTACGAAAAATCAATTTCTAGTAAACAATTAGCAAAATTTATGTGTTATGAAATGCCAGAGGAATAGCTTATGTTAATAGATAGATGTAAAAAAGCAATAGAAAGTGGTAGGTGCTTAGGGTGTACTGCTTTAGAAGACAAAAATTTTGTTGGAAATCCAAATTGCAAGTTTGGACAAGCACCTACAGCACAGGAAAGTATAAATAAAATATGGAACAATTTAGGGATACAGGAGAAGATAGAATTATGAGTAAATATGGAAATAAAAAAGTACAAATTGATAGATATGTTTTTGATAGTCAATTAGAAGGTCGTAGGTATAGAGAATTAGCTCTATTAGAAAGAGCAGGAGAAATTAAAAATTTGAGATTACAAGTTCCATTTTTGTTACAAGAAAGTTTTAAAAAGAATGGTAAAACATATAGAAAAATAGAGTACATAGCAGATTTCGTTTATGAAGAAAAAGGACAAACTATTGTAGAAGATACAAAAGGAATGAAAACAGATGTATTCAAGCTAAAACAGAAGTTATTTGAGTACAAATATCCAAACTTAACAATTAAAGAAATTAAAGATTAACGCTTTGAAAACTTAATCAAAAGTAATTGTAGAACTGGAGGAGATATAGTGGAAAATAAAATTGAAGTTGGAGAAGTTTGGAGAGATATAAAGGGATATGAGGGCCTATATCAAGTTAGCAATTTAGGAAAGATTAGGAGTTTAAGATGTTGGACAGGGCGAATATATCTTGTTAGAAATAAAATTTTAAATCCTAGTAAAAATCAAAAAGGATATTTACAAGTCCAATTATGTAAAAATGGCAAAAGGAAACAATGCTTAGTACATAGAGTTGTTGCAGAAATTTTTATTCCACATTATGATGAAAAACAAGACATAGTAAATCACATTGATGGTAACAAATTAAATAATATAGTAGAAAATTTAGAATGGTGTACTCAAAAACAAAATGTTCAACATGCGATAAAAAATAATTTATTTAAACCAAACAAAAACAACTTAAAATGTGTGGAGGTGTAAAATAAATGATTAGTAAAGAAGAAATAGAAAAAGCAAAAAAACATTTAAAAAAATTTTGTGAGTATGATGATAATTTATTTTTACAAGATGAAATATTATATGAATATCAAGATGATATAGAAACACTTTTACAATACTTAGACCAATTAGAGCTAGAAAATAAAGCATTGAAAGGTGCCTTAAGTAATGAATTAGATAGAGATAAAAAAACTTGTTTTTACGAAGATGGTAATACTGGCAAATGTTTAGGTTATTCCAATGTAAATGATGATGAACCTTGTGAATATTGTAAAAGCTGTGAAGCATTAAGTATAAAAGGAGATGATTAAATTGTTAAACAAGGAAGAGATAGAAAAAGCAAATAGGATATGTAAAAGAAGAATAAATGAATTAAAATTAAATTATGCAATAACAAATGAAGATTTAAAAGCAATAGAAATACTTTTACAATATCAAAACCAACTAGAGAAAGAAAATAATAAGCAAAATAAAATGATAGATGAAATGGCTAGTTATATAAGTAATTTAGATGTAGATGAAGATATATGTAAAAAGGTAAAGATATCTCATTGTGCTGATGAAACTTCTGTACCAGCAAGTTATTGTATTGAATGTATAAAACAATATTTTGAAAAGAAAGTAGGTAAAATTAAATGTGTGAATTATGTGAACAACATAAAATAATTTCAACAAGAAAATGGAAGAAAACAGCTGGTTATGAACCTGAAATAAATAGTAATTGTTATAAAGATTGGGTAAATCAAAAAGCTTTTGAACAATTAGAAATGTTTATTTTAAAAGGTAAAAATGATAAAAAAGCAGGATTAATGATAAATACAATAAGTGGTGCAAGATATATAGATATAAATTATTGTCCAATGTGTGGAAGAAAGTTAGAGGGAGAATGATGTTAAAAATAAAAGATGATGTAGATTTAAAAGAGCTAGAAAAGTTTGGATTTAAACCTAAATATGATGAAGATACAGGAAAAATAATTAGATATATTTATTTAAAACAAATAGTTAGAAAAACGGAAAGAACTGAAAAAGAATATATAGAAGCATTAGAAATAAAATTGATAAATGATATAAAAGATTATGGAGATTTTTTTAGACAACGAGAAGTTTCATATTGGAAATTAAATCAACTTGAATTTAATACCCTAGATGTTATTTATGACTTAATTAAAGCAGATTTAGTAGAGAAAGTTGAGGAAAAATAAATGGAAGAAAATAAAATAAAAAAGAAAATATTTCAATTTATTATAACTATTGTATTTTTAATAATATTTAAACTATTTTTAAATAATTTTTTTGGAGGTTTATTTGCAGCTATATTTATAACTATAAGTTGGTTATGGATAGATGACCTTTATTCAGAATAAAAAAGGAGAAAAAATATGATAACAATTATAAGAAAACCAGAAGAAGTATATAAAGAAGCTTATGAAAAATTAAAGTTTAAACATGAATGTTATGAATTATTAATTGATAAATCACAAGAAAAAGTAAAAAAATTAGAAGAAGAAAATGATGCTTATAAAATTCTATTAAAAAATAAATTGAACAAGGAGGAAAAATAAATGTTCATTGAGTGGATGGATAGAGTTAGCTTAGATGGATATGATGCAGAAGAATATTTAATGCATGAAAGATTAGAAAAATTTTTTAGTAAGGAAAAAAACAATGATAAATAATCCAGAAGAAATAAATAATTTAATAAAAAAATTAAGCCAAGTACCAGATGAAGTATGGAAAAAAGCTATAAAAGAAGTGGAGGAAGAATATTTGAACGAAGATAAAAAATTAGAAGAAGCAATAAAAGAATTACAAAAGCGAATAGAAATGCTTAAAAGACACATAAAAAGCTATGAAGAAAGCAATTGTAAAACAAATGTATATTTACAATTAATAAAAGAAAAAAATGCGAT
Organism: uncultured Clostridia bacterium; assembly: GCA_947632035.1. GTDB lineage: Bacteria > Bacillota > Clostridia > TANB77 > CAG-508 > CAG-273. Next base: position 100,142 of record CANRNR010000002.1, read on the forward strand.
TGAAACAGTATTAAAAGCATTAGAAAACAAACAAACTTTAATATATAAGCTAGAATCAGGAGAAGATTTTACTAGCGAGCAAGTCAAATTTTTGGAAAAGAATTTTATATCTAAAAAGAAAATAGAAGAATATCTTGCAGAAGAAACAGAAAAATATAAAGTTTACAAAAAAGAAGTAGATAAAAATGAAAATTTAAGAGGACAATTATGGCATCATATGGGAGCAAAAAATATGTGCGAAAAAATGTTAGGTATTGAAAAGACAGTTACACTAGATAAAGAATTATTGGAGGATAATAATATGTTAGTATTACCAATAAAAAAGAAATGGTTTGATATGATAAAAAGTGGCGAAAAGAAAGAAGAATATAGAGAAATAAAGCCATATTGGACAAGTAGATTAGAACGATTTTTACCAATAATAAAACCAAATAGCAGTATAGCTGCAACATTTAATGTAATTTTGAAAAATGGATATAAAAAAGATAGTCCACAACTAGAATGCAGTTGCAAATTAAGAATAGGACACGGCAAAGAAGAATGGGGAGCAGAACCAGGAAAAGAATATTATATTTTAGAAATACTGGAGGTATTATGTTAGTATGAATAATACAGAAAAATCATTTAAAAATTTATCAGAAATAGTGCAAGCATCTGAAGATGATATAAAAAACAATAATAAAAATGTAACAGCAATTTTAGATTTAGATGACTTAAAAGCTTTACGAACAATATTATTTGAATTTGAAAAATTAAAGCAAGACAACTATAAATTAGATAGAGAAAATCAATTATTATTTGAAATTGAAGAAGAACATAAAAAACTTAATGGTGAATTAAATGTTAATTTGAAAAATTCTATACCAAAAAAGAAAATAGAAGATAAGATATTACAAGAGTGGCAAAAATGCCCTAAAAATTCAATAAATGATTTTGCTATAGTAGAAAGAGATAATAAAATACAAGTTTTACAAGAATTATTGGAGGAATAGCTTATGGAATTAGAAGAAGCAATAAAAAGATGTCAAAAATTAGTGACAACCAAATTTAATAATGATTATTCAATAGATGGTATGGACAAAGAAGCTATAGAAAAACTATTAAAAGCAGTAGAAAAATTACAAAAAGATATGACATTTATTATTCATCAAACTAAAAATAATAAACAATTTCAATGTAATTGTATTTATGAACAAGGAGAATTTAATGAAAACTGAAAAAATAGAAGAATTATATGAAGACTTTATAGAAGCGGATGAATCTTTCAACAAAAGAAAAAGCAAAAATAATAAAGAAAAATTAATAAAGTCAATAGCAATATTACAAAATTCGTTAAGTATGAAAAAAAGAGAAATAAAAGATATTTATATAAAATAAAGGAGGGTACTTATGACAAAAGAATTGCTAATTTTATTATTAAAAGGATATAAAGAAAACAAAGCAAGTTTAAAATTGAAATTAAGAGAAAAAGAAAAAATACTAAGAAAATTGGAAGAAATAAAAGAAGTAGAATTAAAATCAAACATAACAGAAATTAATGGAGATATACATAGCAAAAATAGCATTAGTGATAAAGTAGGAAATGTTGCAAGTAATAATATAGAGTTAGAAGCGGATCTAAATAAAAAGTTAAATACAGTAGAAGAAGATATAAATGAAATAAGCAGTAATATTGAAGAAGTAGATATTAGATTAGAATCTTTGAAATACAAAGAAAAACAAGTAATAATTGCTTATTACATAGAGGGTTGTACCTATGAAGACATAGGAAATAGAGTATATTTAAATTTGTTTAATCAAACACGTTCGGCTAGGAATATACAAAATATAGTAGATAAAGCAACAGAAAAAATGGCAAAAATATAAAATTTCATAAAAATTTCATAAAAATTGCTTGTTTTTTTCGTAGTTTTTTAAAAATCAATATATTATAATTATAATAGCGATAGAAGTTAAGAGAAATATTCTTAATGTTCTATTGAAAAATTAAAGAAAGCGCGATTTTGTGGTTTCAGTTAGGTTGTACCTCAACAGCCTAATGCCAAAATACATATTAACCATGTGCAAATTACAATGTCATGTAACATGGAATTATTCAATAAGTAGTCAGCTAAAAGGATACTTTTAGAAGGTTGCTTTCTGTGTATAGTAATATATATAGAGAAGATGTAAAAGTCAATAACGAATAATGTGCATTAAAATATTGCTTAATAAAACACTAGAATTGTCGTAGTCGTAATAGACGAGCTAGTAGCTAATAAGCCTATACGTTGCATTTGACAAATGTAAACCAATATAGGTAGTGTCAAAATAAGACTATTTCTCGTGAAGGTGCTGAAAAGTACCTATAAGACATAACTAGGTTAAAGTAGCTCAAGAGAGATGCTTTTAGAAAAAAGATTTTGAAGTTTTTGTAAAATCAAAAAAACAATTATCTGAATGATGGGTGAAATTTAGAAGTAATCAATCTTCTATGTGCTAGAAAGGGACAAGAAGTATATAGGTAGCTCCTATATGCTCAGACTTGTTCTCACAGTGGTTGAAAAATTAAGAAAATAATTTAATGTAAGAGGAAACTCTAATAATGTATTTATATATTGCGATTGTAGAGAAAAGGAAATCTCGCTAGTCTCATAAGCTAGAGAAAGATGGTTCAATTCCATCCATCGCAACCAAACGGCTAATTAAGAAGATATTAATTAATAAAATGCCGTACTCAAAAGAGCTTATTACAATAGGCTCTTTTTCATTGCAATCAATATGCTAGGTAATTGATATAGATTTCTGGCAAAATCTCCTTTATTAGAATAGTGAGAACTTTCCTAGCGAGTTCTTAATAAAAAAACAAAGGAGAAAAAATGGAATTGTGCGAAACCTGTAAAAAAGAAAAGTGTAACAAATCATTAATAATAATAGAAGAAGGAAATTTAAAAACAATAAAATGTGTAGAGTATGAAAAAGATATTTCAAAAATTAGAGGATATGAGAAACTTATAAAAAGAAGTGCAAAACCAAAACCAGTAATTATGAAAGGATTATTAAGACCTTGAAAAAAAGAAGAGCTAGAAGAAAATATTACAACTGGGTTAAAGAGATAGCAAAAGGCAATACTGATAAATTTTATAATTCTACAGCTTGGGATGAACTAAGAGAAAAAGTATTAGAAAGAGACAAAGGAAAGTGTCAATTCTTTTTAGGCAAATGGAATGATGGAAAACATTTTCCAGACAAAATAAAAATAATAAACGCAGATACAGTACATCATATTATACCTATAAAGCAAAGACCAGATTTAGCATTAGATATTAATAATTGTATAAGCCTAAGTTTTGAAGCACACGAAATAATAGAAGAAAGGCATAGATGGAGCTGGAAAAAAAAGAAAAAGCCATTAACAAAGGAGAGATGGTAATATGAAGTTAGAACATTTAATTAATGCATATAAATTAAATAAAATAGATGCAACAGTAAAAGATATGAGTAACGAAGACGAAAGAGCAGGGGTAATAAATTTTGCAAATGGAATATCAGCAAGTTATTTATTAGATGATGAAGATATAGTAATTGTCATGAAAATATTTTTTAATTGTTTAGCAAGAGGAAGCACGAAGTTAAATGCTCAATTAAGTCATGTAATTAAGGTAATACAAGTAATGCAAAATACAATAATGTTGTTAGCTAATATTCCGCAGAAAGAATGCAATATGATATTAGAAAAGTTAGGGCTATTTGATAATACATTTCAGAAGCGGAAAGAAAATAAAACATTTAGAACATAGTTATGAGATAGAAGTAATAGATGGTCTATTATGTTTAAGTATAAATGAATTGGAGGAGAAATAGATGGAAAAAAATGAAAGAAAGATTGATAGATACGAAGAGGCAAAAAGAAAAGTACTTATAAAAACAAATGATCCTTATACTAGCGACAAAGAAATAATAGAACATTTATCAAAAGAATTAGAACAATGTCAAAATAGTATGTATAAAAAAGAGGGAATAATTGATAGCTTGAGCAAATTAATAAGCAATGAACAAGACTATAAAGAAGATAACGAAAATATATTAGACGATGATATAGAAGAAATTATAACAACAACTCAAATGGCAGATGGAAAGATAATAAAAACAATTACAGAGTATAAATATAAAGAGGATTAGAAGCGGAAACACCCCGGTCAAAATCTAGGTTTAAAATGAGCTTAAGGAGAGCGGGTGTGTGGTCTAGACTGTTCAACTTTTTCTATTTTCTCACGTGAAAGGGGGTATATTATGACCAAAGAGAGCGAAGAAATAAAACAAATGAGGGAAGATTTACTAAATCAACTAATAGAACAAAACAAATTTGGAAAACATTTTGAAAGTTTAGTTGAGGATTATATAAATTTGGAAAAATTAAAAAGAAAAATACAGCGAGACATAGATAAGAATGGTTTAAGAGTTAAAGTAATGACGGGAAATGGATTTGAATCAGAAAAACCTAATGAAAGCGTGCAAAATATTTTAAAAGTTAATGGACAACAATTAAAAATACTGCAAGACTTAGAACTAAAAGAACCATCTCAGACACCGAAAGAGGGTGCGGGAGATGATTTGTTGTAAAGAAATTGATGAATACATAAAATTTGTTGAAGAAAATCCAGATGAAACAGATGATGAAATAAAATTATTGATAAAAAATATTATAAAACCGACATTGTCAAGAGACGATGTCTTTTTTGATGAAGAAACATTTCATAATGCTGTAAAATATTGCGAAAAATGGTATTACAAATTATTTCCATATCAAAAATTTGCCTATGCATTATTTTTCATGTATGACAAAAACAATACAGACATAGTAATATTCCCAGACATTTTAATACTTATGGCCAGAGGAAATGGAAAAGATGGAATGATAATGCCATTAGCTAATTTTTTACAGACTCATTATTATGGTGTAAAAAATTATCATATAGATATAGTTGCCACTTCAGAAGAACAAGCCTTAAATTCATTTAATGTTGTTTATAATATGTTAGAAGCCAATAAAAACATAATGAAAAAGTATTTTTATTGGAATAAAACAGAGGTAATAAACAAGATAACACATTCTATTTTAAGATATAACACAGCTAATGCTAAAACAAAAGATGGAAAACAAACAGGAATGATAATTTTTAATGAATTACACGCTTACGAAGATTATAAACAAATAAATGTATATAGTTCTGGATTAGGCAAAATAAAACATTCAAGAACAGTAACAATAACAACAAATGGAACTGTTAGAGAAGGACCTCTAGATGAAAAATTGGCTATGGCAAAATTAATTTTGAATGGAGAAAATAACTTTTTAGGTTTGTTGCCAATTATATACAAAATAAATGATGTAGAAACAGTAGATATACCTATGAAGAAATTCCTAGAAACAGGAAATAAAGAAGATATAGACATAACAGTCTGGGTTCAAGCAAATCCTAGTTTAAGATATATGCCAATACTTAAAAATGAGCTAATTAGAGACTATTTGAAAATGAAAAAGCAAAAATCTTATAAAGTAGAATTTTATGCTAAAAGAATGAATTTACCGCAACAAGATGAAGAAGATGTAGTAACAGATTGGCAAAACATTTTAAGAGCATCTTATGAAGATATAGATAAGCAAATTCCAAGAAAAACGGGAGATATAGAAGGTAAAAAAGCAATAATTGGTATAGATTATGCTTCACTAAATGATTTTGCAAGTGCAGGATTCTTATTTAAAGTAAATGGAGAATATATTTGGAGGCAAAGGACATGGGTATGTTCAAAAAGTAAATTCTTTGGAGATATTAATTTTCCATTTCAAAATATTGGACAAGAGGGATTTGAGGATTTTGTTATAGTAGATACACAAACTATAGATGCTGAAGAAATTGTAATATGGCTTATTCAAGAAATGTCAAAATACAATATACAAAAATGGATTATGGATATGTATAGATTTCTTTTATTAAAGCAAGTATTTGAAAAGTTTAATATATCAATAGAAACAAAAGAAAATCCCTACGGGCAAATAAGAATGATAAGAAGATTTGATAGTATTACAGCTATTGTTGCACCTAGAATTGAGATAGCATTTTCAGAAGGAAAAATTAATATAGGTGATAGTGCAATTATGAGATGGGCAATAAATAATACTGCAATACAAATTGGAAAAGATGGAAATAAAAAATATGTGAAAATAGAGCCAAAATTAAGAAAAAACGACCCTTTTATGGCATTTGTTGCTGCGATGAGCGGGCAAGAGTTGCTAGACGAAGAGGTCATCTATGCTTATGTTTAAAAGGAGGCAATTATGATATTAGACAAACTTTTTAAAAATTCAAAAGGTGAATTTTTTAATATAATAGATGTTTTGCTTGGAGATGGTGAAAACAATAACTATATTTATACATTAGCGGAAGCACACGCAATCGACATAATTGCAAAAACAATATCTAAATGTGAAATACAAACATTTGAAAGTAAAGATAATAAAGTAGAAGAAACAAAGAGCGATTTATATTGGACTTTAAATATACAGCCTAATTTTAACGAAAGTGGGACAAGTTTTATATATAAATTGATTACTCAATTACTTGTTGAAAAAAGAGCATTAGTAGTTATTAATAAAACACCAAAAACGAATTTTTTATATGTAGCCGATGACTTCAATGCAAATAGTAAAATATTAGTAGGAAAGACATTTACCAATATTAAAATTTCTGATAACGAAGGAAATTCTATAATACTAGAGAAGCCTTACAATACAGAAAATTCAATTTACTATTCGATAAAAAATACAAAATTAGCAACAGCTAGTGAGTCATTTAAAAGCAAATCGGCTAAAATATTGAAAACTACTCAAAATGCTTTTATTAAATCTAACACGCCAAAATGGAGATTAAAATTTCCAGGACAACAACCAACAATGTTAGATCCAAAAACAAATCAGCCAATTACTTATGACGAATATAAGAAAAAAGTAACAGATGGTATATTTAGTGAAGAAGAAGCGATTATATTACTTTCAGAGATATTTGATTTAGTAAATTTAAACAAAGATTCAAATAAAGACTTAGCGGAATTTTCAACAATTGTTAAACAAATCGGAGATAGTGTTTCTCAAAAATGGAATATACCATTAGATATTTTTTACGGAAGCAAAACAGAAAAATCAACAGGAACAAATGATTTTATAACTTTTGCAGTAGACCCATATTTTGAATTATTAGAAGATGGTTTCAATAGTTCTTTAGTAGGAAAAGAAAGTTACTTAAAAGGCGAATATGTCATGTTTAATAGGTTTTCACTTCAACATAAAGATATATTTGATAGTGCGAACGGAATTGACAAATTAATTGGAGATGGTTTTAGTAGAAACGAAATAAATAAGTTTTTAAGATTACCTAAAATAAATGAAGATTGGGCAAATGAACATAATTTAACTAAAAATTATGGAAAAATGGAAGGAGGTGCGAAAAATGAGGAATAATTTTTATAGTTTTGAAAAAAACACAGATACAAGTGCGGACCTATATATATATGGAGATATAACTTCATATGAATGGGACGAATCAGATGTATCTGCTTTTGGATTTAAAAAAGATTTAGATAATTTAGGAGATGTATCAGAAATTAATGTTCATATTAACTCTTATGGTGGTTCAACTTTTCAGGGATTAGCTATATATAACTTATTAAAACAACACAAAGCAACCATTAATGTATATGTAGATGGAATCGCAGCATCATCAGCTTCTATCATAGCGATGGCAGGTGATAAAATTTTTATGCCAAAAACATCTTTAATAATGATCCATAATTGCTGGACTTATGTAGCTGGAAATGCAAAAGAATTAAGAAAAACAGCAGAAGATATGGAGAAACTTGCTACTGCATACAGAGAAGCTTATTTATCTAAAATAAAAATTTCAGAAGAAGAACTAAATAAGCTGCTAGACGAAGAAACTTATTTAACTGCAGACGAATGTATAGAAAAGGGATTCGCAGATGAAATTATTGAATTAAGGGAAAATACAGAAATTAATCAATATGCAAGTATGAACATTTTAAAACTGGTAAATAAGTTAAAAGAAAAAAACAAGCAAGAAGAAAAAATAGAGCTTAATGAAGAAGTTATTGATAAATTAGCTAAAAAAATAACCAATCAATTAATTAAAGAAAAAGTTGATACACAAATTGATTCAAAAATTAATAATCAGATTAAAGAAGATGCGTGGGCATCTTTTTTTAATACAAAAAAATAAAAAAAGGAAGGTAAAAAAATGAAAATTAATGAAACAAAAATGAAACAAGCTCAAGAAGAAGCTTTAAAAATTCTTCAAGATTCAGAAGACAAGTCTCAAGCAATTGTAGATGCAGTAGAAAAAATTGCATCAGTACAATATGAAGACATAATTACAGAAATTCAAGAACAAGCCGTAAGAGCAGAAAGTGATACTGCATATGCAAAATCTTTAGGATTAAGAACATTATCAAAAGAAGAAAGTAAATTTTATGAAGCATTAAAAGATGTAAAACAAGCTATTACAGCAAAACAAATTGACATTATACCAAATTCAATTGTTGATGTAACATTGGAAAATATCAAAAAAGAAAGTGGAATTTTAAATGATGTTAATTTTGCTCCAGCAAACGTAAAAAACTGGATTTCAGCAGAAAAAGGAGGAACTTATCAATGGGGACCTTTAACAGGTGCACTTAATAGTGAATTAAGCGCTACAATTAAATCTTTAGATATTGAAGTAAATAAATTATCAGTGATTTTAATAATACCAAAAGCAATTAGTGATTTAGCATTACCATTTGTAGATAAATATTTTACTGCTATATTAAAAGAAACTCTAAATGATGGTCTTGAATTTGGATATTTACAAGGAACAGGAAAAGAGCAACCAATTGGAATCTATAAAAAAATAGAGGAAACAAATGGAGATAGCACACATAAAGACAAAACTGCTGATACAACATTAACTAGATTTACTCCAAAAGGTTTAGCAACAGCTAAAAAATACTTATCTAAAAATGGTTTAAGAACTTTTGATAGATTAGTATTGTACTGCCATCCAAACGATGAAGCTGACTATGTAGCACCAGCTATATATGATGATGAAGGAAAATTAGTTAGTTCTTATAAAAACTTAGTTGTAAAACCATCTGCAAATAATCCACAAGGAAAAGCAGCTCTTGTAATTCCTAACAAATATACAATGGGATTATCTAACTTTGGCATTAAAGAATATGATCAAACTAAAGCTTTAGATGATGCTGATGTAGTAATTGGAAAAGGTTATGCAAATGGTAGAGCAATAGATGATAATACTGCTTTTGTATTTGATGTAACTAAACTAGAAGAATATGTTAAACCAGTAAGAGTAGTAGAGCAAGTTACGCCCTAGCCCAGCCACCTCAAAAGTGGCAATTCCAAGCAATGAAACACAATTACTAGGTGAAAAGACAGTTCAAGATTTATGCGAAAATGTGAGTTTAGATGGTAATAATGTGACAGGTGCATTAAATCATATTGAAGGATGGACTGAATTTTCAAAAGATAGTTCTGAAAATACAGGAAACTTCTTACCATTATACTTTGAAGAGGCAAAAGGTCAACCAAAAGGAACTGTAAAGGCTGAATTAAAAGGAACTGGTGCAAAGTTAAAAAAGCCAATTGAAGTTGATCCAGCTGATGGTTTAATTGTATTCCAAGTACACAATAAGGACAATACTATTGAAATTACAAGTGAAGGAAAAGAAACTAGAACATTAATACTAGAAGGATTAACTTTAAAACAATTGCCAGGAGCTTAGCGATAAGCTCCTTTAGTTTATAAGAAAGGAGAAAAATAAAATGGAAGAAAAAGAAGAAAAGTACGAAGTAATTGAGAGTTTTAGAGACTTAAAAGATGACGAATATATCTATCTAAAAAATGTAGAAGGAAAAAATGTCTATCCTCGTGAAGGGCTAAAACCAAACAAAGAAAGAATTGAAGAATTGTCTAGTGACAAAAATCAAATTGGAAAACCTTTAATTAGGAAGATAGAAGAAAAAGCTAAGAATAAGCAAGAAGAAAAAATAAAAACAGAACAAAAAGAAAAAACATCAGAAAATAGCAAAGAAAACAAATCTAAAGAATAGAGGTGCTTTTTATGGCTATGAAAGATGCTCAAATAGAAAAGATTTTGCAAGAAGTAAAAATGGAACAACACACATCACCATTTAAAGATGATGAAGAAATTATAGGTTATATTAAAGAAGCGGAATATGATATTAACTATATATGTGGCGCTGAAATTGATTATGAAACTGATTTAGATGCAAGAAGTCTATTAAAAAATCGTGTTTTATATGCTGATCATAAAAGGTTAGCAGAATTTAAAGAATTATATGGTGCAGAATATGCAGCACTTCAAGCAAAGTATTACAAGCCTACCGACATATAATGATGGCAAATTTAGACTTTTTGAAATAAAGCAAGCTAATACTGAATTTCCAACAGAATATTTAAAAGATACTGGAAAGGAAATTTGGTTTGAAGAATTATCAATTTCAGACAAATTGAAATTTGATGCTGAAGAAAGAGAAAAGAAAATAACCTATAAATTAAGAATACCTCAAACAAAGCAAATTAATTCATTATGTGTAATTAAAATCGGCGATAAATATCACAAAGTTTTTAATACATATCATTTTACTAATAAAGAAGGCTATAAACAAACAGATTTAACTTTAGAAGAATATCCAAGACCAAAATTAGAAGGAGAAATATAATGGATGAGCAATCAACAATGACTAAAGAGAATTTAGTTGAATTACTAAAAGAATTAGATGTACCTCTTAGCGAATCAACACCACGAGACGAAGAAATGGAAGAAGAAATAAGAATACACTATTGGGATTATATCTGGGAAGATTTAATGGCGAGTGGAGAAAACTATAATTCCTTAGTAACATATCAAATTTCTGTTGTGTCTGATAAACCTAGACATCCAAAGCTTTTAGAACTAAAAAGAAAGCTAAATTCTAAAGGTTTACATCCAGTAATTCAACACGAATATTTCCCAGAAAAAAGGAGAGTGCACTCATTTTTTTCTATAGAGGTTTTAGAAAATGTCTAATAGTTATGAATTTGAAGGCTTTCAAGAGCTAAGTGATATGTTAGAAAATTATATTAACAAAGCTGATAATGTTATAGATGTTTTAGAAAGTGGAGCAAAAGAATTTATAAATGATGCTTTAAAATTGCCAAAGCCAATTTCTAAAATAAGAAAAGCGGGCTATACACACTTAATAAATACTTTTGCATATAGAAAAAAAGCAAAAGAAATAGAAGCTGGTTGGGGAAAATATTATGGCCCTATGGTAGAAAATGGAACTAATAATATGAATGCAGTTCCTCATTTATATCCATTATGGGAAAAAAATAAAGAAAAATATTACAAAGTTATGATTACTAAATTAGGTTTAACGGCTTAATTTAGTATTTTTTTAAATTTTAAAAAGAAAGAAGGAATAGAAATGGCAATAACAACTAAAAAACCGATGATTAAAGAAACTGTCGGAGGAATGTATTATTGTTTTAATACAAAGGAAGAAAAAACAGATTATGATGCAGAAAATTATGAGGAAGATGTTACAAAATGCAATAACGTAAAAAATATAGGGACAACCGAAAATTCAGAAGCAACAGCAGTAAGAGCAAGTGGAGCAGATTATGAAACAATTAATCAATCTTCAAGTATTGATATGGCAGTTGAGACAGTGGCTTTTGACCCAGAAGATTTAGCAAAAATGAGAGGAGACGATACTTCAGACGAAGGAGGGTTAATGCTATCTGGGGCACCTTCAAGAAGACCATTCTTTGCGTTTGGAAAAGTAGTAAAGAAAGTTGGTGGAGGAGTTCAATATGCATGGTATCCTAAATGCCAATTAGTAGAAAACACAGATGATATAGCAACATCTGAAGACACATTTTCAGAGCAAAATGATACAGTTACAATTAGAGCTTATGATTTTGACGGAACTGGTCAAAAGAAAGCATATGTTGATAGTGAAACAGCAAACTTCCCAAAAGGATTAACTGAAGAGAAATTCTTTGCAAAGCCAATTTTGAAAAAAGAAGATCTAGCAGCAGCAGTAGCACCAGGTGCCTAAAAAATGAGGCTCTAAAATCGGTTTAGAGCCTTTTTTAAAATTTATTAGACAAATTATATGGAGGAAAAGATGGAAATAGAATTAAAAAATGGAGAAATAATAACTTTAGAAGTGTCACCACTAATTTTAGAATATGTTGAAGAATATGAAGGTGGACAAAAGCAATTAGAAAAAGATTCACAAGGACAATTAGACAGTAATGGATATAGCAGAAGAATGCGAGCAACTAACCATCTAATTTATTCTGCAATTGCATCTAATTACAGTTCAAATTTAACATATAGACAAGCGGTAAGACTTGTGAAGTTAGAAGATGTAGAAAAAATATTAACTTTTATAGCACAAAATGTACCAGGATTAGAAAATATAAACAAAGGCCCAGCGAGTCATAGAATGTAATAAAAATTAAACTTACTCTTGTAATATTTTGTAAAATATTGTAATATATTTACAGGAGGGGATTAAAATGGAAAATAATAAACAAAAAGACGAAAAAATAGAGAACAAATCAAAGGTAAATTCCTTAAGCTACTTAATTGCATTTATAATATTGGCAATATTTTTTTTCTTAATATGGAATGGTATTAGCGGTATATTTAATAGCAGCACAGAAAGCGGAGAAAGTAAAGAACCGGGTGAAATTGAGCTAATGACTTATGCGCAAATGGTTCTGAAAGATAATTTAAGTAATCCAAATTATTCAAGTTATAAAGGAGATTATGAATTTATCGGTACAGGGCTAAGAAGAAAAATAGAAGGAAAAGTAAACAATAAGAAATTCTATATGATTATAGAATTTGTAGACGACACTTATGAAGATTTCGATTTAATATCATTACAAGTAGGAAATGATATAATATACAAGAAATAGTTGAACCATAGCAATACTTATTTAGGTAAGCACTATTGTTATAAAAAAATAAGCATCAGTAAAAATACTGGTGCTTTTATTATGCTCAAAAAGGAAGTGAAAAAAGTGGCAAATGATTTAAAGCGTGTAGGCTTGGTTTTCAAAGAAGAAGGAGCAATAGACTTTAAAAAATCTTTACAAGAAATAAATATAGAAATGCAAAAGAACTATAATCAGTTCAAATTAACTCAGGCACAATGGGATAGTTCTACGAAAACTACTGAAAAACTAAGAGCAGAGCAAGAATATTTAAAAAATGCTTATGAAATTCAAGAAGATAAAGTAAAAACTTTAAGAATGCAATTAAGTGATTTGGAAAATGCAGAAAATAAAAATACTACAGCAATCAAAAAGAAACAAAACGAACTGACAAATGCAGAGCTTAAATTAGAAAGTTATAATAAAAAAATAAAAGAAATAGAAAGCCAACTAAATAATACAGGCAAAAAAATAGAAGAGTTTGGGCAAAAAGTAGAAAATGCTGGTGGAAAAATAGAAGGAGCAGGCAAGAAATTGTCTGCCTTTTCAGCAGCAACAACAACTGCTTTAGTGGCTAGTGCCAAAAGTGCTATAGATTTTGAAGATGCTTTTGTTGGTGTAGAAAAGACAGTTGATGGTACAGAAGAACAGATGGAAGAATTAAAACAAGGTATAAGAGACATGGCAAAAGAAATTCCATCAACAACAACAGAAATATCAGCAGTAGCAGAAGCAGCAGGACAATTAGGAATTAAAACAGAAGATATATTATCATTTACAAAAGTAATGATAGATTTAGGAAACTCTACTAACTTGTCAGCTGAAGAAGCTTCTACTGCATTAGCAAAATTTGCAAATGTAACTAAAATGAAAGCTAAAGATTATGATAAGTTGGGTTCTACAATTGTTGCTTTAGGTAATAATTTTCAAACAACAGAAGCGGATATAGTAGCAATGGCACAAAATTTAGCTTCTACTGGTACTCAGGTAGGAATGTCACAATCAGACATAATGGCATTAGCAACAGCTTTAAGTTCTGTTGGATTAGAGGCACAGGCTGGTGGTACAGCATTTAGTAAGGCTCTTTCAGAAATACAACTTGCAGTTGAAACCAATAGCAAAGATTTAGAAAATTGGGCAGATGTTGCAGGAATGTCTACAAAAGACTTTGCCAAATTATTTAAAGAAGATGCTACGAGCGCTTTAGAAAAATTTATTGAAGGTCTTTCAAAATGTGGAGGGGAAACAAAATCAGCAATAAAAGTATTAGATGATATGGGAATAAAAGAAACTCGTATGAGAGATGCTTTATTAAGGTCAGCAAATGCAAGCGAAACATTTACGAAAGCAATTAAATTGGGTAGTGATGCATGGGAAGATAATACAGCATTAACTAAAGAAGCAAATAAAAGATATGATACTTTAAAAAGTAAAATTACTATAGCTGTAAATAAATTAAAAGACATGGCTATAACTGTTGGAAACAAATTAATGCCAACAATTGAAAAAATAATAACAGGATTAGGAAAATGGATTGATAAATTTGAAAGTTTATCTGATGAGCAAGTAGACATGATAGTAAAAATAGGACTAATCGTAGCAGCTGCTGGACCATTATTAACAGTAATTGGAAAAATCATTTCTACTTTTGGAGGAGTAACAAAAGGTATAGGCAATGTAGTAGAAGCTATTATGTCAATACAAGGAAAGACGGAAGCTTCAACTACTGCTGTAAAAAATTTATCCAAGATATTCGAAGCAGTTACAAGTCCAATAGGAATAGCTTGCATAACAATAGGAGCTTCAATAGCAGGAGTAGCAGAAATATGGAAATTGTTAACATCAGAAACTAAAAACGCTTTAGATGAGTCAAAAAATTTTGCAGATAGTGTTGAAAGTCAAAAGAAGGCAATGGAGGATTACAGTAAAAGTATTGATGAAACAAGAGATTCAAACTTAGCTCAAATTGATTCAATTAAAGATTTAAAAGATGAATTATTTAAACTAGTTGATGCAAACGGAAAAGTAAAAGAAGGTTATGAAGGAAGAGTTTCGTTTATACTTAATGAATTAAATAATGCGCTTGGTACAGAGTACAAACTAACTGGCAATATGATAGAAAATTACAAACAATTAAAAACAAGTATTGAAGAAGTTATAGATAAAAAGAGAGCAAGTATTATATTAAGTGCAAGTGAAGAAAAATATAAAGATGCTATAACTAGAGAAGAAGAGGCTACTAATCAATTAAAGGAAGCTACTGACAATCTTAATATGAGTAGAGAGGAAGCAACCAAGAAAATTGAAGAATTAAAAAAGAAAAAAGAAGAACAAGCTTTTATGAGCGACTGGATTGCTGTAGTTGAAAGGCAAAATACCCAAAATGAAATAGAGACTTTAGAAAATAAAATAAAAGCTTACGATGATGCAAACTCAAATTTAAAAACAATATATGATAATTGGCAAGCTTACGAAACTAATTATGCAGCTTTTACGGAAGGAAAATATACTGAAATATCAAATACGGTTATAGGAAAAACAAAAGATTGGACAAGCAAATCTTTAGAAGAATTAAAAAATGCAATAACAGAAGAAGAAAAAAATCTAGATATGTATTCAAAAATATATGAAGAAACAGGAAATGAAATAGCATTAAAAAGGCAACAGCAAGCCCAAAAGAGTCTCGAAGAATTAGCAAAAGAATTATCTACAAGAGCATCAACAGTAAAAGATTTAGGAGAAGATGAAAAAGAAGCATGGAAACAATTAGCAACTAGTTCTTATAGTACTTATTATGACACAATTTCAAAATTACCACCAGAATTAGCAAAAAAAATTGAGGAAATGACAGGTGTTACAGCAGAGAAAACTCCAGAATTAGTAGAAGAAACTAGTAAAATGAGCCAAAAAGTTGTAGACCAAATAAAAGCTAGTCCTGAATTTAAAAAGGAAGCTATTAACAATTTAAAAGGAATGTTAAAAGGCTTAAAAGATGAAGATTTAAGACAATTGTTATATGAAGTTGGTGTAGATAATGTAGAGGAAGTCATGAAGGGAATAAAAAAAGGAGATTTATCAGAAGAAAAAGGAACTAATATATTGGAAAAATTAAACAAAGGATTAAATAACAAAAGTTGGAAAAGTACATTATGGAGCACTGCTAGAAACATTGCTTCAACATTATCTGGTTTGTTAACAGTAAAAGCAAGTGTAAATGGGAAAACCTCTACTTTGCCAGGACATAAATTAGGATTAGATTATGTTCCAAAAGACAATTATGTTGCAAGATTGCATAAAGGTGAGAGAGTTTTAACAAAAGAAGAAAATGAAAGTTATACTGAAGCAGAGCAAAGAAGCAAGAGAAGCGGAAGTAATAATTCAGTTTTTGCTACAGAAATTGACTATAATAAAATGGCAATTGCGATGACGAAAGCATTGACTGGTTGCAAGTTTACTCTAGACGAAGATGGTTTCGCAAAAATAGTAAAAGATGAACTATATAAGGTGGTGTAGTATGTTTAAATTTAAAGGAATATCAAGCAATGATATGCAAGTAGTAATTGAAGAAGAAGAACATTTTATTGCAAGAGCAGCACAAAGATATGAAGTAACAGAAATAGAAGGTAAAGATGGAGCTTTATTTGATACTTTGGGATATTCTTATGTAGAAAGACCTATATTAGTTCAATGTTTGAATATTAACAAAATAGATGATATTTTAGCCTGGCTTAATGGAGAAGGAGAATTTGAATATAAAGGACGAAAGACGATAGCACGATTTTATAATGAAGAAGATCCTCAAAGAGTAGCTTGTATAAGGACAATAGATACAACTTTTATTCGAAATCCTTTCTGGAACAAAATAAATGACAACTATAACATAGTAACAACGGAAATTACTAATACTGGAAATATTGAAAGTAGACCTATAATTAGGTTAGAAAAAAATACTAGCAATAGTTCTGAGATAACATTAGGTGGTGTAAGGTTTAAATATAATTTTAAAGATGATAGTTATGTAGAAATAGATTGCGAAGAAAAAACAGTAAGATATGATGGACTAGACAGAAATAGGCAAATAGAAATAGACTACGATTTTCCAAAATTACAACCTGGAAACAATAAAATTATCATTCATGGAGGTGATGCTTTAATTAAAATAAAAAGAAAGGATAGGTGGCTATGATTAAGATATTCAATTCAGAAGATAGAGACTTTAGAACAGCAGGAAACATAATAATTGATAAAGCCAAATGTTTAGAAACCAAGAAAAAATCATTGAATGGATGGTATATAGAAGTAGAATTGCCTATAAAATATAGGCAATACATTGAAAAAGATAAGCTGTGCGTAGTTCAAACAAAATCAAAACTAAATCCACAGGCATTTAGAATAGGTGAAGATATAGAATATACAAACAAAAAAATAAAATTTACTGCAAATCATGTAATGTTCGATTCGAAAGATTATATATTGCTAGATGTAAGGCCGATTAATCAAAATGGAATAAATGCATTAAATTATATTAATGAAAGGACTGATAAAACCAGTCCTTTTATTATGTTTTCAAATGTAGAAAATATTAATACTGCCTATTTCATAAGAAAAAATCTATTAGAAGCATGGGAAACAGTTGAAGAAAGATGGAATGGAGTATTTGATGCTGATAACTGGAATATTAGTTTTCTCCAAAAAGTCGGACATGATAATGGTGAAAGTGTAATATATGGTAAAAATATGCAGTCTATGGAAATTTTTGAAGACTGGTCAGGAGTATGCACAAGAATATATCCTGTGGGTTACGATGGAATTACTTTACCAGAAAAGTTCATAGATAGCGATGTCCAATACGAGAAACCTTATTCTAGAGTAGTTGATTTTCAAACTAATTTAGAGCAAGAAAAACAAACAGAAGAAAATCTAATTGCAGAATTGAGAGAAAATGCTCAAAAATATCTAGAACAAAACAAATATCCAAAAGTAAGCTATACTACAACATCTAACATTAACGATAGAATGGAAATTGGAGATACTATTCAAGTATTGCATCCTTTAGTAGTAGTTATGACTGAAGTAATAGAATATGAATATAATATTGTTTCCAGAAAGATAAAATCATTAACTTTTGGAAATTATTCGAGAGATGTTAAGGCAAAATTTAATAACATAAAAGATACTATTGCTACACTTAATCAGCAAGTTTCTAAGCAAGAGACTGTAATAAATCAGCAAACAAATTTAATAAATTCGTTAAATAAAAATGGATATGTATATATAGACGATAACGAAATCTTAATTTTAGACAAATTACCTAAAGAAGAAGCAAAAAATGTATGGAGATTCGGATTAGGAGGAATAGGTTTTAGTTCTAATGGATATGAAGGACCATTTGATATTGCAATGACTATGGATGGTCAAATCAATGCGAAATTTATTACCACTGGAACAATGTCTGCAGATAGGATTGAAGGTTTGGCTAATACTATAAACGATTATGAAAGAAGAATAGCAGAAATTACTCTTGACGTAGAGGGAATTAAAACTATTGCTGAGCAAGCAAAAAAAAACGTAGTAGAAGTAAGTAAGAATGCGATTATTTCGGTAAAAGTTTTATATGCAACCTCGACTTCGCAAACAGTAGCACCAGAAGAAGGGTGGGATGAACAAGCACCTGGTTGGGTGCAAGGACAATATGTGTGGCAAAAAACAGTAACGACTTATGGAGATAAAACTACAAGCGAGTCAGAACCAACTTGTATTTCTGGGGCGAACGGAGAGAATGGTAAAGATGGAGTTGGAATAACTAAAATAACGCCACAATATTATTTGTCAAATTCTAACGAAACACAGTCAGGAGGAAGTTGGAAAGACACACAAGATGTATGGAAACAAGGCTATTACATATGGACCAGAAGCAAAATTGAATGGACTGATAACACTACAACTTATACAGAACCAATTTTAGAGAATGTTTTAAATGATTTGAATGAAAAGGCGCTAGAAACAGAAAATGTAATTTCTGAAAGCATGGCCAGCTTAAATGTAAAAATAGATGAAGTAGAAACAAACGTACAAGAAAGTACAACAGCTAGTATTTTAACTTTATTAAATAATGGCTATTTAACAGCTGAGCAAGTACAAGCATTGGTTAATAGTAATGTGGAAGATATTGCAACCATTAAAGAACAACTAAAACAAACAGTAACAAGTTCGCAAATGCTAATCGAGATTACAAAAGCAATTGAAGGTGGTGTAAGTTATTTGAAAAATACTTTATTCACCATTGACGAAAACGGTATGGCAATAGCCACAAATCAAGATGAGTTTAATGCTTTGTACAATAACAAGGGTATGTATCTATATTCTTATGATGATTTAATTGCCAGATATGATAAAGATGGAGCATACTTTAAAAACCTTGAAATTACGGGAGAATTAAGAACAAAAAATCTTAGAATAATGGATGTCGTTGTTAATGGAGAAAACAGAACACATATTCATTGGATAGGAGAGTAAAAAAAATGGCAGTAAAATGTAATTTAACAGCTTATGAAGTAAGCAATTCAATAGATGTAGCAGATAATTCTACTAAAATATATGTGAAATTAACAGCAACAACAACAGGCGAATCTTTTAATAATTATTCTCCTTCTGGTTCAATAACAATTGATGGAACTAAGCATAACTTTTCTAAAAATATACCCAAGAACACAACAACAACATTGTATGAAGCGACACACACAATAAAGCATGATAGCGAAGGTAAAAAAAGTGTAGCAATAAGCTATAGCTTTGCAACGGGAATTAGTGCTGGAACATTGACAGGCTCTAAAACACTTCAATTAACGACTATTCCAAGAACCTCAACAGTTACTTGTGCAGATGCTAATATAGGAAGTTCAACTACAATTAATATTAACAGGGCAAATACATCATTCACTCATACCTTAAAATACATGTTTGGAAGTTTAACAGGAACCATTGTAGAAAAAACCTCAGAAGCTAGTATAGGATGGACTATGCCAACTTCGTTTTACTCTCAAATTCCAAACGACAATAGTGGCTATGGAACTATTAGTTGTGATACTTATTCTGGAGACACATTAATAGGAACTTCATCTTGTAACTTTAACGCTTATGTAACGAATAGCAATCCTTCTATTTCTGCAACTATAACCGATGTAAATTCTAGTACAGTAGCATTAACGGGAGATTCAAACAAACTAATAAAATATTATTCAAATGCTGAAGTTGTTATATCATCGACAGCAAAAAATAGTGCAAGTATTGTAAATCAACAAGTTGCATGTGGTAATAAATCAGGAACGAGTCAAACTAATATTTTAAATAATGTTGAAAGTGGCGTATTTGATTTAAGTTGTACTGATAGTAGAGGTAATGTTGGAAATACTAGAATAACTAAAACTATGGTTGAATATGTTAAGTTGGCTTTTACTCAAATAAATCTAACTAGACCATCTACAACATCTAATACGATTAATGTGTCTTTAAAAGGTAATTACTTTAATTCAAATTTTGGAAAAGTTTCAAATGAATTAACATTAAAATGGCGTTGGAGAATTAAAAGTGGAAGTTGGAGCTCGTATTCAACTTTAAATGCAAACAAAAGTGGAAATACATTTAGTTATAGTGGTACATTAGGAACAGTATTTGATTTTAATAAAGAATATGAATTTGAATTTCAAGTAGTGGACAAATTAGCCACTATTACTAATTCAAAGTCAGCAACACGCGGTGAGCCAATTATTGACATAGGAAAAGAAGATGTGAAAGTCAATGGCGAAATATATAAAAACAATGTCAGAGTTTTAGCTTCGACTGAATTATATAACAACTCGACTGGAACTACTGGAACAGTCTCGCTAAGTAAAAGTGCTTCTGATTTTAACTTCTTGGAGATTTATTACCATAAAGAAGGTTTACATGCTTGTGCTAAAATTTGTGATCCAAATGGCAAATCAGCAACATTAATGTTTTCGCAGTTTACTAGTGACAAAGTGTATCAAGGAGCATCGAAAAAAATAACAATAAGTGGTACAAATATATCAGTTAGCACTTCTCAATCTGGATTCGGTAATATTATAGATGGAGCAACTGATGATGTAACTCAGGGGCAAGAGAATGCTATATATATAACTAAAGTAGTAGGGTGTGTTGCTTAATTGTTTAATATTATTTGGAAGCTTAATAAGGAGGAAATAAATGAAAATATATCGTGGAGATACATTTCCATTCGATTTTAGTGCAACTTTAGAAGACGGAAGTTCTTATACATTTAAGAAAGGCGAAACTCTTAAGGTTGGCATTAAGAATCGAATAGGAAATATAGACTATTTATTATATCAAAAAAAAGAAATAGAAAAGGATACTCAAATAGTATCCTTTGAATTTACTCATGAAGAAATGAAGAAGATTTGTCCTGGCATAAAGATATTAGAATTAGAATTAACGAATTTGGAAGGAAAGGTTAGCACAATATACCAAAAAGAAATTGAGATTGTAGGTGATGTTATTAATGAGTAACAAAATAATAGGTGAAATAAACATGCCTCAACAACTTCAAGGAAATATGAAATTTGGCAACTATCAACCAAATAATGATTATAATGAAGCAAAAAACAAACCATCTATAAATGATGTAGAGCTTAAAGATAATAAAACAGCTAAAGATTTGAAGCTTCAAGACGAAATGGAAGAGATATCTAATATTGAATTAGATGAAATATTTAAATTTTAGGAGGAAATAAAAATGGCAAAAAAAGAAAATTATTTAGGGAAAAATGCCTTAGTGCATTTAAAATTATTATTAGAAAATGCTTTCCAGAAGAAAGAACATAAAACAGGAAGCGAAAGCGAGTATAAGGTATTAAGCGATAATAACTTGACAGACGAATTAGTACAAAAAATAAAAGATGCAGGAAGTAGTTCTTTTGATGGACAATTTAATAGCTTAAAAGGTATACCAACACTTGATGGAACAGAAATAAAAGGAACGCTTACAAAAGAAGATTTAGGTATAGCAAGTACAAAGGATATTCCAACGGACAACAAATCGCTTACAAACGGAGCTGGTTATCAAACATCAAGTGATGTAGAAAAAGCAATTACATCTAAAGGATATAAAACATCAGATGATATAGAACAAATACTTTCAGAAAAGGATTACAAAAATTCAACACAAGTTGAAGAAATAATTACATCTAAAGGGTATCAAACTTCATCTGAAGTTGAGCTAGCAATAGAAGGAAAAGGATATCAGACAGAAAATCAAGTTACTACTGCAATAAATAAAGCAGTAGCGAATATAAATAAAAAACAAGTAGTAGCTTCAACAGAAGAGATGACAGACGAAAATACTATTTATTTAATGTCTAATAGTGGTGCTGGAAACAACGTATATGACGAATATATTGTAGTTGAAGGAACTCCAGAAAAAATAGGAACAACAGAAGTTGACTTAACAGGTTATTTAAGAGAAGAAGATTTAACTGAATTAACAAATGAAGAAATTGATGAAATCTTTAATTCTTAATACTCTAAAAAGGAGGCTTAAGCTATGATTGAATTTAAAAAGCAATATATAGTAGAAATTTGGAAAAATATAAAAAATAAAATAACAGCATCAATGGTTAAATTTTCAGACGGACAAACCTTTCAACAAAAATATGACAACGGAGAACTAAAAGGTGACCAAGGAAATCCAGGTAAAGATGGAAGTCCTGGTACTCCTGGAAAAGATGGTGCAAAAGGAGCTGATGGAGTAGGTATAACAAGTATAGATGTAGTACAAAGTACAATTGATGGTGGAAATAATGTTGTAACAGTAAATCTATCTAATGGAACAGATAAAAGCTTTAATGTCAGAAATGGTAGTAAAGGTTCATCTGGAACAAATGGAAAAGATGGAACACCAGGGGCAAAAGGAGAAGATGGAACAAGTATAACAAGTGTGCAACAAACAACAACAAGTTCTAGTGATGGTGGAACAAATGTAATAAAAGTAACTTTATCTGATGGATCAAGTTCTACATTTCAAGTAAAGAATGGTAGTAAAGGTTCTGCTGGTGCTAATGGTACGAATCGGTACTAATGGCAAAGATGGTGCAAAAGGTGATGAAGGACTAGGAATATGGAGAAGTTCTACATCTACTTCAACTTCAACAACATCTATATCTTTATCAAGCATAACAATTCCTTCTGGCAGAAGTGTAAAGGTTGGAGATTTAATAATCGCAAATTCTACATATAGTTATCTATATAGAGTAACAGCAGTTAGTTCAACAACAGCAACAGTTTCGTACATTACAAGCCTTAGAGGAGCAACTGGACCACAAGGACCAGCAGAACCAACTGGAACAACAATCTATTCCAACTCTTCTGGAACTACTGGAACAGTTTCATTGAACAAGAATGCTTCTAATTTTAGTCTGATGGAGATTTATTATAACAAGGAGGGGCTAAACACAAGTTGCAAAGTTTGCGATCCAAATGGCAAATCAGCAACATTAATGTTTTCGCAGTTTACTAGTGACAAAGTGTATCAAGGAGCATCGAAAAAAATAACAATAAGTGGTACGAATATATCAGTTAGCACGTATCAATCTGGATTCGGTAATATTATAGACGGAGCAACTGATGATGTAACTCAAGGACAAGAAAATGCAATATATATAACTAAAGTAATAGGATATGTTAGTTAGGAGGTAAAAAAATGGCTTTAGAAAAAGATGTAAAACAAAGTAATGGAATTATATTAAATTATCATAGAATTGGCAGTATAAATAAAATAACCAATATAACAAATCAAGTTGAAATTAATTCATACATAAATCAAGAAGAAAGAGAAAAAGAAAAAAGGTATCAGGAACTACAAAAAAGAAGTGTTAATAATGAAGAATTAAGCGAAAAAGAAGAACAAGAACTACAAGAAGGAATTGATGTGATGGTTAGGGCAGAATATGTCCAGATACCATATAACGAAACACAAACTATTCAAGATGTTTATGATTATTTAAAAAATACTGAAAAATATAAAGATGCAAAAGATGTTTAAAAAGGAAAGGAGAAAAAGATGGAAATATTACAAAATATTGAATTTGCTAATATATGGTGGGCGATTTTTACGCCAGTACTTTTAATAGTGTTAGATGTTGCAACAGGAGTAATAATAGCTTGGAGAAATAATAATTTTAAATCAGCTAAAATGAGAGAAGGACTATCAAAAAAATTTGGTGAGTTAGTATATGTTCTTATAGGAATTTTAGCAAAATTTGCACTAGGAACAGAAATTATACTTTATTTTACAGTTGGATATATCTGCTTGATGGAAATATCTAGTTTGGCAGAAAATTGCGACAAACTAGGTGTTAAAATACCAGATAAGTTAAAAGAAAAATTAAATAATAATAACAAGGAGGAATAAGACTATGGAAGATAAAGATGTAGACAATTTAGGTTTTAATTCTGAAGTAGAGGGAGTTGAAGATAATGCAAATAATTAAAGATTTAACAAATATTAATTATAGTAAAGGTAATAATAGAAAAATTAAATATATAGTAATACACTATGTGGGAGCTGTTTCTACAGCAAGGAATAATGCTAGCTATTTTAAAAATACATACAGAGGAGCTTCTGCACATTATTTTGTAGACGATAACGAAATAGTACAAGTGGTAGAAGACAAAGATGTTAGCTGGCATTGTGGCGCTGATAAATATTATTGCGAGGCTAGAAACAGCAATTCAATAGGAATTGAAATGTGTTGTTATAAGAAAAATGGAAAATTAGATATTTCTAATAAAATAGTAGACAAAACTATTGAGTTAGTAAAAGAATTAATGAAAAAGTATAACATAGATGTAAATCATGTTGTAAGGCACTATGATGTATCACACAAAGTTTGCCCAGCACCTTTTGTAAATGATGAAAACAGATGGAATGAATTTAAGAAAAGATTAGGACAAGCTCCATTTAAAAACACAACAGTATTAGAATGGCAAAAAGTAATGAATAAATGCTATGGTTGTGAACTAGCAGAAGATAATTCATATGGACCAGACAGTAGAGCGAAAGCTAATAATTATTATTTATATTATGAAAAAGGAAAATCTGTTATTGTTAATGACCATGTAAAATTTATTCAAAATAGATTAATTAAAAAAGGTTTTAGTTGCGGTGAAAGTGGAGCAGACAAAAGTTATGGTCCAGATACCAGAGATGCAGTAAAAGCATTTCAAAAAGCAAATGGACTAGAAGTAGATGGTTATGTTGGAGCAGAGACTACAGAACTATTGTTGAAATAACATATTAAATTTAATTAATTTTCGACATGTTTCGACATATAAAAATGAAAAAATATGCTATACTAATATTAGAACTAACAGAAAAAATAGTAATTCTAAAAGAGTGATTCTGGAGGAGCTAGCCCTTAGGGGCTGGCTTTTAAATGGAAAAAACTTACAGAAAAAATTAGCGTAATTTTAGCGTAATTTATGTGAAAAAGTATGATTTTAAATGATTTTTTATGTAGACGATAAATGGCCAAAAATCTTACAGTAGTAATGAATATATAGATTTTTATAGAAATAACAAAAAATGCTTTTTTCTCCTCATAACCCGAAGGTCGTAAGTTCGAGTCTTACCCCCGCAACCACAAATTTTATTAGAGTCGCAAGAGATTGTGGACTCTTATTTTTTTGCCTCTGATGTAATTTTGACGTAAATGGGGACAGCTTGGGGACACAAACTGCTAAATCCCAGTAGAATAGCTTATAAAACGGATTATGGTTTTAAAAAAGCAATTTTTATGATTTATTGAAAAAGAGTGATTAGTTTTTATCTACTAATAAATTTTGTAAGACTAGACCTGCACTTCTATTATGAGAAGCTAAAGGATGAACATAAAAATTAAATGTTGTACTTATTTGAGCATGTCCAAGTCTTGCTGCTACAACTGCTACATCTACATTTTGAGATATAAGCAAAGTAGCATTTGTGTGTCTAATACCGTGAAAATTAATTACAGGTAGTCCAATTTTTCTTATGAATTTACCAAACCATTTACTAACTGTATCAGGGTGCATAGGTTTTCCATTATCTTGAACGAATAATCTATCAGAATCGTTCCAAAATTCACCACAGAGTTCTTTTTGACTATCATACCATTTTTTATATTCTTGCAACATTTCAATTACGGAATCTGGAATTGAAACATTTCTGTAAGAACTTGATGTTTTAGGTTCTTTAGTATATACACCTTTTTCAGGAAGATATTGACTTGCTTTGTTAATAATAATTTCTTTATTCTTAAAGTCTATATCATTCCATTCAAGTCCCATCAATTCACCCAGTCTAACTCCAGTAAACACATCTAAGATTATTGCAACTTTGTATTTCATTTCATTTTCTGAAAGAGAATTTAAGTTACTTAAAAGAATTTTACATTGCTCATCATCATAGAATCTGCGTTTTACTCTTGATGCTCTAGGTGGTTGAACTCTTTCAGCAGGATTAAATGGTATCAGTTGCCAATATACAGCCTTGTGTAGCATAGAGCTTATTAATCTGTGATGTTCCAAAATAGTCTTTTTTGACAACGGTTTGAAAGTTCTTTCACCATTATTTTTAGCAAGCCTTTTGATTTGAGTATCTTGTTCTAGCATATCATATAATTTCATAAGATCTGTTGGTTTAATTTTCTCTAAAGTAAAAGAGCCTAAATATGGAAGAATCCTAGTTTCTAACATTCTAACATATCTCTTGTAAGTTGAAGGAGCAAGCTCTTTTTCGCCATAGTTTATTTGCCATACATGGAAAAATTCTTCGAATGTTATTGGTTTCCCTTCAGGAATAAGCCCATGATTAGCTTCAACTACAAATTGAGCGAGTGCAACTTCTGCATCTTTTCGAGAACCATGAACTGTTTTTGTTTTTCTAGCTCTACTACCATCGAGATTTTTACCAGTAGATACTATTAGTCTGTAAGTATTTTCACCTCTTTTTTCAATACTCCCAGCCATTGCCTTTTTCACCTCCTTTCGGCATACCTATGGGTGGGAGAGATGTATATTTAATTAAGTATGTTTTTCATCGTATTTATCAAATTTATCTACACTATATTGCATCCATTCATTTAATTCATCTTCAGA
>CANRNR010000003.1 GCA_947632035.1 uncultured Clostridia bacterium
TTTAAAAGTTCTTCTACTGTCATGCCTATCTTCCTTTCTTTAATTAAAGATTTTTAGCTTTGCCTGACCTTCAAAGCTAATTAGGATTGTTGTAATATAGCGAACTTGCTAATGTGGCATTATTATATCATGTGTTTATGTTAATTTCAAGAGCTTAATAGTATTTTTAAAAGGAGCTATATTTCTATAGCCCCTTTTAATTCTTTGTTATTTGGTTGGTGTGCCCCGTCCAACATTTCTTTTGACCTATTTCTAGGTGCGTAGAAGCACAATCTCTACTTCAAATAACTATTTTTATTGTATTTTAATTATAGCATTTTTATTCATCTTTGTAAATAATTTTATTGTTTTTTCTCAATTTATCTAGGTTTTTATCTCTTATTATCCATGCAGTCATTACAGAATTTTGTGGATGTATTTCGTCATTACTAGTATTAAGTTTTACTATAACATTTAAATTGTGTCTTTCCAAATTTCCTATAAAAAATAGTGTATCTACATTTTTAGCATCTATTAGTATCTCTTTAGGTTTTAATATAACTCTATCTATGTTTTTTATTATTATTTTATAATCTTTCTTATGATTTTGTAATATATGTAGTTTTCTTTCCTCTGTTAATATAACATCTTGTGTAATTAGCTTTTCGCCATATTTTCCTATTTTATTTTTATCTATTTTACCTATATAATGCAATATTTTTACCTCACTAGTTTGTTGCAAATAATTGTTAAATTTTTACATTTATTATACTATATATTTTGTAATAATAAAAGTATTTTTTTTAAATATTTTTCTATTATGTTAAAATTTGTAATTAAAAGGATTCCTATTCTCTTTTCATTTCACCTCATCTATATTATCAATAAGCTCTTTACAATCTCTCCAATTTGACATCTTAATTACATCATAGTCTCCTGACAACTTTTCCATAATTTTTTTCGTTTCATCTGTTGAATTTAAATCTACAACTATTATGTCTTTAACACTCTCCTCTTTACCATAAATAATTCTAAATAGGAGCGAACGCAAAAATCCCTCTATTCTTTTTTCTTGATTTTTTGCTGCTACAATCACATAAATTCCATCAGCTTTCAAATTTGTGTATGTATATGTATAAATTATCGTTTTTATAATTTCAAATAAACCATATAATGCTAATACCCATAAAATGCCATTTAATATATACTCTAACATTTGCTTTCATTTCCTTTCCTAATAGCATAAGCTATAAAGTAATTTTTAAATCAGAGTTTTATGCTATTTTTTTACTATAATATTTTATGCTTGTTATATTTTTTGGTTACTTTTTATGTGGGTCCTAGTTCAATTTGACACTTCTACTCATATATTGTATACTTAGCTCATGAAAGAAATAATTGTAAGTTCAAAATATGATGGAAAGAAATTAAATAATTTTTTATTAGATACTTTTTCTGGTCTTTCTTTAAATGCCTTTTATAAGGCGCTTCGTAAGAAAGATATTCGTGTAAATGATGTAAGGGTTTCAGAGAATGTAACCTTAAATGCAAACGACCATGTTAAAGTATTTATTTCTGATGAGCAATTATTTGGAAAGACTAATAATGTGGAAATTATTTACGAGGATGATAACATTGTTGTTGCAAATAAACCTACTGGAATAGAAGTTACAGGCGAAAATTCCTATACTGATTTATTGCAAAATTATTTAAATAAAAGCGTTTTTCCTTGTCATCGTTTAGATAGAAATACTTGTGGCTTGGTTTTATTTGCTAAAAATGAAGAAAGCTTAAATATATTACTTGATAAATTTAAAAATAGAGAAATTGAAAAGATTTATAGGGCTAGAGTTTATGGTATTCCAAAGGAAAAGGAAAAATTGTTAAATGCCTATCTTTTTAAGGATAAGAAAAAATCTATTGTATATATTTCTGATGCTCCTAAAAAAGGATATGTTAAGATACAAACTTATTATAAAGTAATTGAAGTGAATAAAAAAGATAATACTAGTGTATTAGAAGTAAATCTTTTAACTGGCAAAACTCATCAAATTCGTGCTCACCTTGCTCATATTGGTTTTCCTATTATTGGTGATGGAAAATATGGTGATAATGAAATAAATAAAAAGTTTGGTAAAAAAGTGCAAGAGCTTTGTAGCTTTTCTCTACAATTTAAGTTTTCTACTGATGCTGGGAATTTAGAGTATTTAAATGGAAAATTGATTAAAGACAATGGGACGGGGTTTTTGTCTTAAGGAAATTTAAGCTTAAAAATTAAAAACTTAAAAATTTATGAGCCTAAAAATTTAATATGCTTTAAAAATTTAAAATCAAAAATTTTATAATCTTAAAATTTCAAAATTAAAAAACTTAAAACAAAATGTAAGGCTCGAAAAGCCTAAGACAAAAACCCCGTCCCATTGTCTTATTTTATTAGTTCTTCAAATTCTTCTGCTGAGATAACCTCTTTTTCCATTAAAGCCATTGCTACTTTGTTTAGCTTGTCCATGTTATTTGCTAAAA
The DNA here is from genome assembly GCA_947632035.1 of uncultured Clostridia bacterium. Taxonomy (GTDB): domain Bacteria; phylum Bacillota; class Clostridia; order TANB77; family CAG-508; genus CAG-273. The sequence continues at coordinate 2,503 of CANRNR010000003.1, forward strand.
TGGTTTGTGCTTTTACATAAGCTGTGTCTATCATAATTTTTACTTCGGCACCAATTGCATCACCGAATTTTTCTCCTAATAGTTGTAATTCATATGGGTCTTTTTCTGTGTTAATTGAAATTGGTCCTAAGTTATCACTCATTCCGTATTTTGTAATCATGTCTTTTGCTATTTGTGTTGCAACTTCTATGTCGTTGCTTGCACCTGTTGAAATATCATTTAAAGCAACTTTTTCTGCTGCTCGTCCTCCTAATAAAGCTATTAATTTTTCTTCCATTTCTGTTTTTGAAATGTAGTATTTATCTTCATTAGTTTTATACATTGTGTAGCCACCTGCTATTCCACGAGGAATTATTGATACTTCTTTTATATCTTTTTGTGATTCTAACTGGCTACTTACTATGGCATGTCCTGCTTCGTGGAAAGCTGTTAGTCTTTTATCTTTTTCAGGTACTACTCTACTTTGTCTTTCTAGACCGACAGTTACTTTTTTGATTGCATTTTCTATGTCTTCATGTGTAATTGCATCGTGCTTTTCTATTGTAGCTATAATTGCAGCTTCGTTTAAAATGTTTGCAAGTTCTGCTCCTGTGAAGCCTGCTGTATCTCCTGCAATGTCTTTTAAATCTACATCTTTTTCTAGTTTTTTATCTTTTGCATGGATTTTTAATATTTCTTCTCTACCATGCATATCTGGAAGTGCTATTGTGATTTGTCTGTCAAATCTTCCAGGTCTTAATAATGCTTTGTCTAGCATTTCTGGTCTGTTTGTTGCTGCTAAAACTATAATTGTTTCTTCTGTATCAAATCCATCCATTTCTACTAATAATTGATTTAGTGTTTGATTGTTTTCTGTTTCTGCACCGCTTCCGCTTGCTCTTCTTGAGCCTATTGCATCAATTTCATCTATAAATACTATACAAGGAGAAATTTTCTTTGCTTTTTCAAATAATTTTCTTACCCTAGATGCTCCAAGTCCTGCAAACATTTCAATAAATTCAGAACCACTCATTGATATAAATGGTACATTTGCTTCGCCTGCTATTGCTTTTGCAATTAAGGTTTTTCCTGTACCAGGCTGACCACATAACAAAACACCTCTTGGAATTTTTGCACCCATTTCATAGAATTTTTTTGGTTCTTTTAAGAAGTTTACTATTTCAAGCATTTCCGTTTTTTCTTCATCTAGTCCTGCGACATCTCCAAAGTTTATTTTAGATTTCGTCGTTTCTGCATCATAAACTTTTCCTTTATCTCCTAAGCCTTGCATTTTAAATACTAATACAAATAGTACAACTAGCAATATAGTAGGAAGTAAAGAATATACATATTGCATTCCTGAAAGAATTGCATTTTGTTTCTTTTGGGTTAGTTTTATATTATTACCCTGTAATGATTTATCTTGAATTAACTCTACAAATGCTTGTGTACTTGGCACTATACAGGTTTTCTTTTCTTCTTCCTCTTTTAGTTTTACTTTGACAGATGTGCTTCCAACTGTCATTTCTACTTCATCTACTGTTCCTTCGTCAATTTTCTTTATAAGCTCTGTATATGCAAGTGTGTTTTCTTTTTCTTTGTTATCCATGTTCATTAACACAACTACTAATCCAATAATTACAGCTAATAATACTGCTATTGCAATTACAACATATATGATTTTGTTATTGTTCTCTTGACCTTGCATATTATTTTTCTCACTATTTTTTTTATTTGATTTTGTATTATTTGTTTTAGTATTAATTGCTTTCTTTTCATTGTTGCCTGTTTTTCTATTTTCTTCCATAACTTTTAAATTCTCTCCTTGCCTTTTTATTGTTTTATAAAACATTAACTCATTTTAATATTTGCTTGTGGCTCTGGTCCACCTTCTCCTTGTGCTTTTCCTTTTTTCTTTTTTTCCTTTTGCTTTTCTTCTTGCCTTTTCTTTTCGTCTTTTTTACGAACTCTTTCTCTTTCTGCTTCTTCCTCTTCTTCTTGCTTTTTTCTTTCTAGCTCCTGTCTAACTTTTTCTTGTTCTTCTATTATTTTAGAAAGTTCCATTTGTTTTTTTATTATATCTGATCTAATTATGAATATAGCTGCAAATATATATACAGAAGAAATTGCAATATACATTATATTGAAATATTTTATTGTATATCCTGTCAAAAGATTAATTATTGTATATATTAAATTTAATATAATTGGAAGTGTTAAACTATATACTGCAATATTATACGCTGCTTTATATTTTAGTCTTAATCCTGCAAATATTCCAACTGAGTATGCTATTATAGAATATAAAATAGCATCAAGTAATATAGTTCCAAAATAGTTTATAAACATTACTAACCAAACAGCAACTAGTACAGTTACATACATTGCATATCTTTCTTGTGATGTAAGGAAGCCTATTAAGTCTTGCTTTTCTAACTTTACTATTCCTGCCTGTCCTAAAATTTCTTGAAATGGAACCTCTGTTGCAGATTCTAATAAACTAGTCTTTAAAAAGACTTGATTTTTTAAAATAGCAATTCCATTACTATAACTTTCTATTTCTTTTTTATAATCTTCTATTTTTTCTTGCGTTAACTCATCTGTATCTATAATTATTTTATTATAATATGCATTTTCATTTTCTATTATAATAGGTGTGGTTTCTTTGCCCTTTATCAAAAGATTGCCATTTTCAAAAGATAAAGTTTCTATATTTTCTTCTATATAATTTGTAACATCTCTAACTGCTTTATAAAAAATATATGTTGTAGTAGCTGAAACCAAAAATGAGAAAATAAGAATAATAATTGCTAAATAAATAATTGTTTTACTTAGTTTTTGCATAGCTAATTTTTCATATTCTTCTAATCCAATAATACTAGTTTTAAATCTTTTCCAAAATGACATCTTATTTTCTTCTTCCATTTTTAGCTTGTTCCACCTCTCTTGCTTAATTATATATTTTTTCTTAACCTTATTATTTTATGATATAGTGCTTAATCTTTAATTTGTTCGTTCTATATTTAGTTATATAATTTTTATATTGATTTTGCTATCTACACTTTCTCTACTGTCATTCCTTCTTTTGTATCTTTTACAATATAGCCCTTTTCTTTTAATTCGTCTCTTATTTCATCTGATAAAGCCCAATTTTTTTCTAGTCTTGCTTGTTTTCTTTTTTCAATAAGATTATTTATTTCTTCTGGTAAATCTATCTCTTTTGCCATTTCTAAATATTTTTTGCTATTTGCTAAGTCTAATCCTAAAACTTCGTCAAATTTTAGTAAAAGATTTGCAAATTGTTTTGATTGTTTTTCGTTTCTAATAATTTCCCATACAATTCCCATTGCTGATGGCATATTCAAGTCATCATTTATTGTTGCCAAAAATTTGTCTTCATATTCTTTTATTTTGCTTTCTTCTATTTCATCTGTTCCTTCTTGTTGTTTTACAAATCCTTCTCTCAAACGCATTAAGGCTTTTTGTGATGCTAATCCTGTTTCAAAAGTAAAATTCAATTTTGCACGATAATGTGCTGTAAAGCAAAATAGTTTATATGCTAATGGTTCAATTCCTTTTGCTTGTAATTCATCCAATGTATATGTATTTCCTAAAGATTTTCCCATTTTTCCGCCATCTACTTGTAAAAATTCAACATGCATCCAAATTTTTGCAGGTATTTTTCCTGTTAAACCTTTGCTTTGTGCAATTTCATTTTCGTGATGTGTTGGAATATGGTCAATTCCACCTGTATGAATATCAAATTCATCTCCTAAATATTTTCTTCCCATTGCTGAACATTCTATGTGCCAGCCTGGATAAGACAATCCCCATGGACTTTCCCATTTCATAATATGATTTTCAGGTGCTTTAATCCATAATGCAAAATCATATGGATTTCTTTTTTCTTCATCTACATCCACTCTTGCACCTGCTATTTGCTCATCTAATTTTCTGTTTGATAATACAGGATATTTATCTAATTTTGAAATGTCAAAATATATTCCTCTGCTTGTTTCGTAAGCATATCCTTTTTCTACTAGACCTTTTACAAATTCAATCATTTCTTTTATATGATCTGTAGCTTTAGCTATAATTTCTGGTTTTTCTATTTTTAGTCTTTCCATATCTCTAAAAAATATATCAGAATAATATTTAGCAATTTCGTATGGGTCTTTATTTTCTTTTCTCGCTGCTTTTTCCATTTTGTCTTCGCCTTCATCTGCATCTGATTCTAAGTGTCCTACATCTGTAATATTCATTACATGTTTTAAATTATACCCATTATATTTTAAAACTCGTCTTAAAGAATCCATAAATAGATAAGCTCTAAAGTTTCCTATGTGTGCATAACTATATACAGTTGGTCCACAAGAATATATGCGAACATTTTCTTCTGTTAATGGATGAAATTCTTGTTTTTCTCTTGTTAATGTGTTATATAACTGTATTTTCATAAGCTTTACTCCTTTTTTTCAAACAGAAAATGGTTTTAACACTTTCTGTTTGAAAGAATAATATTTAAATTTATTTAGAACTTTAGTTGTCTGGTTCTGTTGGTGTTGTAGTCTCTTCGTTCGTATTTGTAGGTGTTGGTGTTGGCGTAGATGTTGGTACTGTAGTTGGAGTTGATGTTGGTGTCGGTGTAGAAGTTGGTGCCTGAGTAGGTGTTGGTGTTGGCTCTTCCACACTTGCATTTGAATTTACTGTAATTACAATTGTAACTCCTCTTTCAACCTGAGTATCTGGTGCTATACTTTGCCTAATAACAACTCCATCTGCCTGATCTGAGTGTTGTTCGATAATAACCTGTACATTAAGCCCTGCTAAAGCTTCCATTGCTGATTCTTGTGATAAGCCCACTACATTTTGTACTGTAATCATACTTGTTTCTAATGTATGAATATCGCAAGTTTCTGTTGGTACTGTATCTTTACTTTTTCCACTTGATGCATACCATTTTTTAGTTTGTTCTTTTTCTGGTGCTGCTGTAAATTGTTTTTCTTCAACTTCCAAACAATATTCTGTAGCTAGTTTTCCACTTTCTTTACATACTTCCGCAGTAACATGACCTTCACATTGTTTTGGAACAGTTCCTTTAACAAAATATTCAGTATAAACATTTGAACATTTAGAAGTTGCTAATTTTCCAGATGCTTTACATACAGTTGCAGTTACAATTCCATCAGGTCTTGTAAAACGTTTTCCATCTAAATTTTTGTGTACAGCTTTCATTACATTTGCCCAAATATTTATTGCACTATACTGCTTACTATCTGATACTACCCAATCATTTGTTTTTCCCCAACCATACCAAACAGCCCCTGCATAATATGGTGTATAACCACAAAGCCATTTATCTGCTTTAGCATCTGTCGTACCAGTTTTAGCTGCTACATCCATTCCTGAAATTGCACATCGGTATGCAGTACCTTCTGCACCTCTTACAACATCTAATAAAATATTTGAAACAATATATGCATTTTGTTCAGATATAACTCTTCTTTTTTCTTGTTTTGGTTCTACTACAACATTTCCTTCTGAATCTACTAATTTTGTATAAAATGTTGGTTCTATATATTCACCACCATTAGCAAGGCATGCATATGCTGCTGCCATTTGAAGTGTACTTGAGCCATGGTATGCTCCACCTATTGCAAGTGTTAACCCATCTTGATCGTCACTATATGTTGTTAAACCAAATTTATGTAAATATTCAATAGATTTACTTATTCCAATGTCTGACATAATTTTAATATTTATTATATTTGATGATCTTTCAATTGCTCTTCTAACTGTACATGGTCCAACATAACTTCCTACATTTCTTATTCTATTTCTTGGAAGTTCATTAAAATGAGTTTCTTCATCATAATATACTGTTGCTGCTGTTATTACTTTTTCTTCTAAACCTGCTGAAACATTTGCAAGTGGCTTTATTGAAGAACCCGTTTGTCTTGCATCTGATGTTGCATAGTTAGTATTCATTACTGCATTGTCTTGCTGTAAATCTCCACCCATTGCTACTACTTTACCAGTAGAAGGTTCTATTATAGTCATTCCTGCATTAGTTCTATATGTTACAGTTTTGCTTTTTCCATTTTCATCTTTTTCTGTTACTTTTTTAGTTTCAACATAAGTATCTTTTGCCATTTCCTTTAAAACTGCTTTTTGAATAGAAGTTACTTGTGTTGTATATAACTTATATCCACCTGAAGTAATCATATCATAAGCTGCCTTATAATCTATATCTTTTAGTTCTGCCAAGTCTTCTGCTGCCTCTTGTACAGCTTTATTTACAAAGTATGAAAGACTTCCAATGTCAAAACTGCCCATTTTGAAAGGTAAACCTTTTTCAACTTTTGCAATTGCTTCATCATATAATTTTTGAGCTTCTTCTGGGTCATCACTAATTCTATTTTGTTCTTTCATACAATTTAGAACTAATTTCGTTCTATTTTTTATCATTTCATCTTTCTGACCTTCACTATTTGAAACATAAGGGTTATAGCTACTTGGTGCATGGTTCATTCCTGCTAAGAAAGCAGATTCTGCTAAATCTAAGTCTTTTGCAGATTTATTGAAATAATATATAGAACCATATTCTACACCTCTTATTTCATTACCTCCTATAACTGCTCCCATAAATATTTCATTTAAATACTTTTCAAGAATCTGATCTTTATTAAGCATTTTTTCAATTTTATAAGCTCTTGAAATCTCACGTATTTTTCTTTCAGCACCTTCCACTCCAGAGTTAGCATCATCTTTCATCATATTCTTTATTAATTGTTGTGTGATTGTACTTCCACCACCAACGCTAGAATCTGAACCACGATTTAAAGCATAGCTTATAGTTGCTTTTGCAGTTCTTAATAAATCTACTCCTGAATGCTCATAAAATCTTTTGTCTTCTATTGCAATATATGCATTAGCAGTATATTTTCCCATTTGATCTAAGGTGATTATTTTTCTATTGACTCCACCTTCTTCGGGTTTTAGAAGTTCTGTTAAATTATTTTCCGAATCAAATACTTCTGTATTTCCATATGCAACTAATTCTTGTTCAGTAATATTAAATTTATCACTAAAGAATATTCCTGCAACTATTCCTACACCAGCTAATCCTGTTAACATTACAAGTATAAATATAGTTAAAATAACCCTTTTTAAAATAGGATGTTTCTTTCTTTTCTTCCCTTGTTTCTTTGTTCCTTTTTGATCTTCTATTTTTCCGTCTTTTTTATTAAGCTTATTTCTTTTCTTTCCATTTATTTCATATTGCTTTGTTTTGCTATCTACATTACTTCTTTTTCCTTTTCCCATTAGGATTCCTCCTCGGCTAAAATTTAACAATGATATTATATAATATATTATCGAAATTGAAAAGTGTTTTAATAAATTTTTAAGTTTTTTAAGACAATGGGACGGGGTTTTTGTCTTAAGGAAATTTAAACGTTAAATAATTTCAGATAAAAAAATGGTAAAAATAGGAAAATTGTATAGACATCTCTGATAAAATGTGGTAATATAATAGATATGTTTAATTACTTTTCTAAGGGTAATTTGGGGGCAAATATAATTTTATAAGGAGATGTGTTTATGCCCCGTTTAGCCAGAAAAAATATTAATAGTTCTTATTGTCATGTTATAGTCCAAGGAATAGATAAAGAATATATATTTAAAAATGACAATTTTAAAAAAATATATATGTCTATGTTGAAAAAAAATTTATTGGATACACAAGCAAGTATTTTAGCTTACTGCATTATGAGTAATCATGCTCATATATTAATTTATAGTGAAAAATTAGAAGACATTACTAAAATAATGCTTCGAACTAATACTAGCTATGCTAAATTATACAATAAATCTAATAATAGAGTTGGTTACGTTTTTCGTGATAGATATTATACTCAACCAATAACCTCCGAAAAGCAATTATTTAATTGCATTGCATATATTCATAACAATCCTATTAAAGCTCATATAGTTAATAATTTTTCTGAATATCCATATTCAAGTTATAATGAATATTTAGGTAAAAAAGATTTACTTACTTTAAAGAGTATCAAATTAGTTTTCGGCTCTAGTCAAAATTATATAGAACAATTTAATTTAATTCATAAAAATAAAAATATAGAAGATATTATCGATATTAGTGAGCAAAAAAATAGTAATCAAGTTATTCAGAGCTTTATTACCATTAACAATAAAAAATTAGATGAAATTATAAAAGATGAAACCATTTTTAGTCAATTACTACTAGATTTAAGGCATTGTTGCAATTTGTCTTTAAGAGATATGTCAAAAATATTCAATATTAGTAAAGACAAATTAAATAAAATTATAAATAAATTTCTATAATAGTAACTTATGATAATAGTTGCAATTATAATAACTACAATTATAATAACTACAATTATAATAACTACAATATTCTTATTTTAATTTTAATAATAAACAAAAATTATTAATATGATAAATAACTCCATATTATACTAATGTTTTTACATTTATATAGTATGGAGTTATTTTTATTATATTATTTAAATTGTGCTTTATATAATTCCTTGATTATATATTATTTTAGTTTTATATATAATACTTAAATTCATATTTTATTAAACTATAGAACTGTAAATTTTAAAAGTTATAGAATTTAAAAATTTTCAAATTTAAAAGTCCTGAAAAGCCCAAGACAAAAACCCCGTCCCATTGTCTTAACCAAATATTCCTCTTTTCTTAACTGGTGGTTGTTCGTTCATTGTTGTAGCTAACTTTGTTAAGAGCTCTCTTTGTTCTTGTGTTAGTCTTTTTGGAACTTGTACTTGAACAGTAAATATAAAATCTCCCTGTCCTGTACTGTTTAAACTTTTAAAACCTTTATTTCTAATTACGAATTTGCTACCGGGTTGAGTTGCATCTGGAATTGTATATATTTCTTCTGTTCCATCTACCATCGGAATACGTAGGTTTGCACCTAATGTGGCTTGTGTAAATGTAATTGGAATGTCACAAAGTACATTATTACCTTTTCTAGTATATACGCTATGCCTTTTTACATGTACTACTATATATAAGTCTCCTTTTGCCCCACCATTTTCTCCAGGCTCGCCTTCTCCTCTTAGTACTATGGTTTGGTTATCATCTACACCTGCTGGAATTTTTACAGATACTCTAACCTGCTTTTTTATTGTTCCTTTTCCTTTGCAGTTTTCGCAGGGTTCTTTTATTACTTTACCTGTTCCATGGCAATTATTACAAGTTCTCATTGTTTGCATTTGACCTAAAATTGTGGTTTGCACTTGTTTTATTTGCCCTGTTCCGTGGCATACACTACAAGTTTCTTTGTGTGTTCCAGGTTTTGTTCCTTCTCCATGGCAAACATCACATGTTTCACGTCTATTGATTGTTACATATTTTTCAGTTCCTAAAAAAGATTCCTCAAAAGTAATTTCTATATCATAACGTAAATCTGTACCCTTTCTTGGTCCATTTTGACGACTTGCTCTTTGGCTTCCACCAAAGCCTCCTCCAAAGAATGATGAAAAAATGTCTCCTAAATCACCAAAATCACTAAATCCATCAAAGCCTGTTGAGTAAGTGTAAGTGCCATTTCCATAAGGATTTCCTCCTCCAAAGCCTTGTGGACCATCTGGTCCAAATTGGTCATACATTTGTCTTTTTTGACTATCAGATAAAGTTTCATAGGCTTCATTTACTTCTTTAAATTTTGCTTCGGCTTCTTCTTTATTATCTGGATTTGCATCAGGATGATATTGTTTAGCAAGCTTTCTATATGCTTTTTTTATTTCTTCATCAGTTGCATTTTTTTGAATGCCTAATACTTCATAATAATCTCTTTTTGCCATTTTACTTCTTTCCTTTTTATAATTTATTATTTAACATTTTTTATTTTCAAGCAAAAATATCATAGTTTGCATGCACCGCGAAGCGTACAAGCGAAGCGCGTTTGGAGCAAGCAATTGTTAAATTGCGTAGCGACAGCAAGGTGCAAAAACTATGATATCTTTGCTTATAAATTTTAAAAATTGCAAATTCTATTTCTTATCATCATCTTCAACTTTATAATCTGCATCATATACATTTCCGTTGCTATCAGCATGAGGTTCGCTTGAAGTACTTCCTGCTTCACCTGCATTTGCACTTGCATCACCAGTAGCACCAGCATTTGCACTATTTGCAGCTTGTGTTTGTTTATATAATTGTTCTGTAATTGAATAGAATACTGTTGTTAATTTTTCTGTTGCAGATTTAATTGCTTCAGTATCTGTTCCTTCTAATGCTTTCTTTACATTGTCAATTTCAGCTTCTGCTTTTGCTTTTTCTTCTCCGCTAATTTTATCTCCTAATTCTTCTATTGTTTTTTGACAGTTATATACTAAGCTTTCAGCATTATTTCTAGCTTCTATTCCTTCCTTCTTCTTTTTGTCTTCTGCTGCATGAGCTTCTGCTTCTTTTACAGCTTTTTCAATGTCTTCGTCAGAAAGATTTGTACTTGCAGTAATTGCAACTTGTTGGCTATTTCCTGTTGCCATATCTTTTGCAGATACGTGAACAATACCATTTGCATCAATATCAAATGTTACTTCAATTTGTGGTACACCACGTGGTGCTGCTGGAATTCCTGTTAATTGGAATCTTCCTAAAGTTTTGTTGTCTGCAGCCATTTCACGTTCACCTTGTAATACGTGAATTTCAACACTTGTTTGACCATCTGCTGCAGTTGAGAATACTTGTGATTTTTTAGTTGGTATTGTTGTATTTCTTTCAATTAATTTTGTAAATACTCCTCCTAATGTTTCAATACCTAATGATAATGGTGTAACATCTAGTAATACTAAATCTTTTACATCTCCTGATAATACACCACCTTGAATAGCTGCACCGATTGCAACACATTCATCTGGGTTTATTCCTTTATCTGGTTCTTTTCCTGTAATTTTCTTTACAGCTTCTTGAACAGCTGGAACCCTTGTAGAACCACCTACTAATAATACTTTGTGTAAATCATTTGCAGTAACGCCTGCATCTTTCATAGCTTTTTCTACTGGTTCTTTTGTAGCTTCGATTAAATCTCTAATTAATTCTTCAAATTTTGCTCTTGTTAGAGTTACATCCATATGTTTTGGACCTGTTGCGTCTGCTGTGATAAATGGTAAGTTGATTTGTGTTTGTTGTACACCAGAAAGCTCGATTTTAGCTTTTTCTGCTGCTTCTTTTAAACGTTGCATTGCCATTTTATCTGTGCTTAAATCTATTCCGTTTGATTTTTTGAATTCTGATACTAAGTAATCAATAATTCTTTGGTCGAAGTCATCTCCACCAAGTCTTGTGTTACCATTTGTTGCTAATACTTCAAATACGCCATCACCAATATCTAGTATAGATACATCGAATGTTCCTCCACCTAAGTCATATACCATTATTTTTTGGTCTTGGTCTTCTTTATCCATACCAAAAGCTAAAGCTGCTGCTGTTGGTTCGTTTATAATTCTTAATACTTCAAGTCCTGCTATTTTTCCTGCGTCTTTTGTTGCTTGTCTTTGGCTATCGCTAAAGTAAGCTGGAACTGTAATAACGGCTTGAGTAACACTTTGTCCTAAATAATTTTCTGCATCTGTTTTTAATTTTTGTAATATCATAGCTGAAATTTCTTGTGGAGAGAATTCATCTCCTTCAATTTTTACTTTTCTATTTGAACCCATATCTCTTTTTATTGAGATAACTGTGTTATCTGGATTAGTAACTGCTTGACGTTTTGCTATTTGTCCTACTAATCTTTCTCCATTTTTTGAAAATGCAACAACAGATGGTGTTGTTCTATTTCCTTCTGCGTTAGGAATAACAACTGGCTCTCCTCCTTCCATTACTGATACGCATGAGTTTGTTGTTCCTAAGTCAATTCCTATAATTTTTCCCATTTTTAAAACTTCCTTTCTTTTAAGGTTTACCCTTATTTTTTAATTTAATTTTTGAGTTTAATTCCAAATTTAATTTTTAAACTCATTTTTGCTTTTGTTTTTGTTAATTTAATCTTTGAATAAAATAATATATAATAAATAAAATAAAAAATTAAAATCTAATTTGCAACTACAACCATAGAGTGACGAATCACTTTATTTCCTATCATGTAGCCTTTTCTATATTCTTCTTTGATTTCCTTTTCACCTAAATTTTCATCTACAACTAAGCTAACTGCTTCATGTAGTTCTGGATCAAAAGTTTTTCCAACTGTTTCAATTTCTTTTACCCCATTTGATGCTAAAACGTCTTTAAATTGTTTTAATACTAGCTCTACACCTTGTTTATAGCTTTCGTCTTCTGTTTTACTTTCTACGGCTTTTTCTAAGTTATCAATTACTGGTAAGAATGCAGATACTACATCTCCCATAATTGAACCATATAAATCTTGCTTTTCTTTGTTGCTTCTTTTCTTGTAATTATCAAATTCTGCAGCAACTCTTTTTAATCTATCCTCTGTTTCTTCTAGCTGTATTTTTAAAGTTTCTTTTTCTTTTTTTATTTCAATTATGTCTTGTCCGTTTGAACCTTTTTCATTTTTTTCTTCGCTATTATTTACATTTTCATTATTTAAGTTTTCATTTGCTTGGTCTTTGGTTTCTTTCATTTCTTCGCTTCCTTCCTTTTGGTTTATTTTTTCATTTTTAGAACTTGATTTCTCATGTTGTTCATTTGTGGGGTTTTCATTTGTTTCATCATTTATATTTTGCCATACATTTTCCTTATTCACTTTTTTAACCTCACTTTCCATTTAATTTTTTGCTAATATATTTCATTACTGAAATTACTTTTGAATAGTCCATTCTTTTAGGACCTATTATTCCAATTGTTCCTAAGTCTTTATCCTGATAGCGATGCTTAAAAGTAATTATACTAAAATCTTTTAACTTTTCATTTTCGTTTTCATCACCTATATACACATTTATATCTTGTGCAAAACCAGTATTTAAAAGGTCTAGCATAACTTCTTTTGTATCTAATAGATTTATAAAATTTTTTGCTACTTCCAAACTTTTAAATTCTGGAAGTTCAAATGATTTGTTTGCTCCTTCTAAATAAAGCTGGTCTTCTTCTCTTATAGCTCTTTCTAATTGAAGCATTACTGGTTTTATAACATTTAAGCTTTGATGCATTTCTGAAAATATATATTCTTCTAGTGGCTTATCTATTGCCTCTAATGGTTTTCCTTTTAGTTTACTATTAAAAAGATTATTTAAGATATTTACTTGTTCTTCTGTAATATCTTCGTCAAATTTAATAATTGTTTCTTTTACAATGCCTGTATCTGTAAGTATTACTGCCATTAACATTCTACTGCCAAGCAATACAAATTTTACTTCTTCTATGTTCTGCAAGTTTGCTTTTGGCCCTACTGCAACAGATGTATAGTGTGTTACTTCTGATAAAGTATTTGTTGCAATTTTTGTTAATTCCTCAATTTCATTTACTTTTGTTTCTAATTTTGACTGAATATATTTAATTTCTTCTAAGCTGATATTATCTTCTTTAATTAACTCATTTACATAGAAACGATAACCTTGTGCTGATGGCACTCTTCCACTTGAGGTGTGTGGTTTGTCTAGATAGCCACTTTTTTCTAGTTCTACCATTTCATTACGAATTGTGGCACTGCTACAATCTAAATTATATTTTTCTGCAATTGTACCTGAACTTACTGGCTCTGCAGTATTTATATATTCATCTATAATTGCTTGCAGTATTTTTTTCTTTCTGTCATCTAGCACTTTTTTTCACCTCTATTTCTTTTAGGTATGTTTGGCTTCTTTAATATATCTTCACTTTAATAATTCTATTTTTGATCTATGTAAATAATATAGTTCATATTTCTAAAATTAGCACTCTTGCTTCTTGACTGCTAAACTTTATATATATTATAACCATTTTTAGCAATTGTCAATATGTATTGCTAAAAAGTTGTGTGAAATTTATGTGAAAGTATTAAAATAAGAACAGCGATGCTGTTCCTATTTATTTTTCTTTATTTAATTTTTCTTGATTAACTAGTTAACTTAAATATTATTTTTCATTAGCATAAAATTTTAGTTTTCTTTAGCATATTTTATTAAATTTACAAATAGTGGTGCTGGTCTATCTGGTCTAGATTGAAATTCTGGATGGAATTGTGAAGCTATGAAATATGAATGATTTTTTAGTTCTACTATCTCTACTAACTTTCCATTTGGTGAAATTCCTGAACACATAAGCCCTGCTTTTTCCATTTCTTCTTTATATGTATTATTATATTCATAGCGGTGCCTATGTCTTTCTGCTATTTCAGTTTTATTATATACTTTATATGCCAAGCTATTTTTTTCTATCTTACAAGGATAGCTTCCTAGCCTCATGGTTCCACCTTTTTTATTTATTCCTATTTGTTCTTTCATGATATGTATTACAGGATGAGTTGTTTCTTCATCAAATTCTTCTGAATTTGCATCTTCATATCCTAATACATTTCTTGCGAATTCAATTACTGCCATTTGCATTCCTAAGCATATTCCTAAAAAAGGAATCTTATTTTCTCTTGCATATTTTATAGTTTCAATTTTGCCTTCAATTCCTCTTCCGCCAAATCCTCCAGGCACAACAATTGCTTGATATTTTTCTAAGGTTTCATTTACATTTTCTTTTGTTACTTTTTCTGAATTTACTAAGTCTATTTCAACATTGCAATTATTAGCAAATCCGCCATGTTTCAAGCTTTCTATAACTGATAAATATGAATCTTCTAATTTTACATATTTTCCAACTATTGCAACTTTTACTGTCTTTTCTTTTTTCTTTTTTATATTTTCAATCATTTTTTCCCAGCTAGAATTATCTGCTTTGTTGTTTAATCCTAACTTTTTACATACTCTATCAGCTAGTCCTTGTTTTTCTAACATTAATGGAACTTCGTACAAATTTTGAACAGTTTTATTTTCAATAACATCTTCTTTTTTTACATTACAGAATAATGCTATTTTTTCTTTTATACTATCATCTACTTCTTGCTCTGCTCTACATACTAAAATATCTGGTTTAATTCCTATTGATTGAAGCTCTTTTACAGAATGCTGTGTTGGTTTAGATTTTAGCTCATTAGAGCCATAAATATATGGAAGTAAAGTAACATGTATATATACTACTTGGTCATTTTCTTTTTCTATACCTATTTGGCGGATTGCCTCTAAAAATGGTAGGCTTTCAATATCTCCAACTGTTCCACCAATTTCAGTAATAACTATGTCTACATCTGTGTTTTCAAATTTATATACTTTTTCTTTTATTGCATTGGTGATATGTGGAATTACTTGTACTGTTTTTCCTAAGTAATCTCCCCTTCTTTCTCGTTCAATTACTTCTGAATATATCCTTCCAGTAGTTACAGAAGAGTATTTAGTTAAACTTTCATCTGTAAATCTTTCATAGTGGCCTAAATCTAAGTCTGTTTCTGCTCCATCATCTGTTACAAAAACTTCCCCATGCTCATATGGGCTCATTGTTCCAGGGTCTACATTTATGTATGGATCGAATTTTTGATTTGCTACTTTATAACCTCTATTCTTTAGTAACCTTCCAAGTGATGCTGCAGTAATTCCTTTGCCTAATCCTGATACTACTCCACCTGTTACAAAAATGTACTTTTTGTTCATTTGCTTTACCTCCTATTCATTACTTTTTATAATTTATTATTTTTGACTACATTTAAAAATAAAAAAAATAGATTTAAAATAAAATACCTTTTTGGGGTGTTTTTTTTAAATCTATCATATTTATATGATACTACTATTTATCACGATTTGTAAAGAGTTTTTGACATTTTTATAGTACAAATATTAAATTGAGCACTATAATACTTAGAATTAAGAATTATAGTGCTTGTTTATTTTTATTTTGTAATAGATAAAATTTTGTATTGTATAGTTCCAGCTGGTGCTTGAACTTCAACTATTTGGTTCTTTTTTGCACCTAAAATAGCACTTCCTATTGGAGATTCGTTTGATATTTTGTTTTGTGCTAAATCAACTTCTGTAGAACCAACTAAAGTATAGCTTACTTCTTCATTGAATTCTATATCTAACAATTTTACAGTATTTCCAACTTGAACTGTCTTGGTATCTATTTCAGATTCGTCAATTATTTTTGCATAACGAATTTTATTTTCTAATTCAGCGATTTTTGTTTCATTTTCAGCTTGTGCATTTTTTGCTTCATCATATTCAGAATTTTCAGATAAGTCACCAAATCCTAAAGCGATTTTTATTCTTTCAGCAATTTCGCCTCTTTTGGTTGTTTTTAAATAATTTAACTCTTCTTCTAATTTATCATAGCCTTCTTTTGTTAGTAATACTTCCTTCTCGTCCATTTGTCTATGCCTCCTTTTGCTTTTTAAAATGTAATTGCAACAAACTATATAAAAATATAGGTTTGTTGCTCATTGCGTTCTAATATAATAAATTTTTTAAAATTTGTCAAGTTTTTTATATGATTTTTCACAAAATGTTCACTTTAAATTTTTTTAAGCAGAACTTAATTCTTTTTCTACAACCCTTTTACATTCTTCATTTGTAATAATTCCGTTTTTTCCATATAATCTTATAATTCTAACTTTATCTTTTACCATTTTATTTCTTACTTTATAAAACTGCCTTTTATTAGACAAACTTTTGTCTAATAAATTTGTTTTTAACAGATTTTTGTTTAACAAACCTTCATTTAATAAGCTTTCATATAATGTAGTAATTGGTACATTGTCTAATAAATTATATTGTGAAAAAATTTCTTTTGCTTCATCTGATGTGTCTATATCTACTTTTTTTATTTGAATTCCTTCAAATCCGAGACTATCATAATCATAGTTTGGCTCCATAGTTATTATTACAGCTCT
Organism: uncultured Clostridia bacterium; assembly: GCA_947632035.1. Lineage (GTDB taxonomy): Bacteria > Bacillota > Clostridia > TANB77 > CAG-508 > CAG-273. The sequence goes on from CANRNR010000003.1 coordinate 19,421, forward strand.
TCTATATATAGAATATTTTTTTATTTCATCATCTTCAAAATCAAAATTTATAATCCACTTAGCTTTTTTTAGACTCTTCTTTTTATTATTACTAATTGTTACAACAATATTCTCTTTTTCTTCTATTTTTTCAATTATTTTTTGAAATTTAGTAATATTAGGCGTTATTACATGTACATTTCTAAAGTATTCTCCTAAATAACTAATGTTATCAATATAAATTTGTTTTGGTTCTTTCATGCAAAAGTATAAATCTTCTAATTCTGTTTTTTCACCTTGCTGTTTTAATATGTACTCCAAAATGTCTTTTATTAAATATGGCATTAGTCCGCTTCCGTCAAGAATATGTATCTTTCTTGTAACTTCTTCCTCATAAATGTTTAAACTTTTTTCTAATTCATTTGAAAATACTAAATTGTCTATTTTATACTTTTCAATTAATTTCCTTACTTTTTTCATACATTTTTTTAATTTTATTTTTTCATAAGTTTTAATATGCTTTTTCTTACTTTTTAAATTAGTATTTTTATTTTGTTGTTCTATTTTAGTTTCTAAATCAAATGGAAGAATGAATATATATGCATCATAAATTTTCTTTATAGTTATTAAATTAAATAAGTATTTTATTTTTACTATTAGTTCATAAAACGTAAAACACAGTAGATATTGTAGTTTAGCAAATTTCGTTTTTTTAGTTTTTATATTGCTTAAATAACTTGTTTCATATAGTTCTTCATTTGAACTTTTTTCTTTTATATACCCCAGCATAGAAACACCTCTTTTTTAGATATATTTCTTATAAATTTTTTAGTCTGCTAATTTCATTTGCATTTCTTGCATAAAAAAGCCTCAATATAATATAGCTTGTTCTACATTATATTGAGGCTTTAATTTATTTATGATAATTATTTTTATAAATATTTTTTATTGTCAATAATTTTATATTTTCGTTATTCTTTTACTGCTAATATTATTCTATTATTTTATTTCTAACTTCTCAGCAATTAAATTCCATATGTCATTTGTTTCATATCCTTTTCTCCAGTATGCTGAACCTGCTAAGTTATATTTTGAAACTAAATCAAGTTTTTCTGAAAAAGATTTTTCGTCTTCAATCCACATTTTATAAGTATAACCATTTTGTTTATATTCTACATAGTATTGCTTTAAATTATCATCCCATACTTTTTCTACTCCACTTGGAAGTGAACCTTCTATGTCCTTCATTCCTAAGGCACTTGAACCTGCTACCTTTCCATTATTTTCTTTCCAAAGCCTTGTATAGAATGGCATTCCTAATATTAGTTTTTCTGGCTTTACTCCTTCTTGTCCTAAAAATTTTCTAACATTTTCTTCTACCCAACCACAACCTGCTGTTGTACCTGCTTTATTAGAAGATTCTCCATATTGGTCATATCCCATAAAAATTATATAATCTGCTACTTTTCCAATTGTATATCTATCATAGCATAAAGACCACTCTGGCGATCCATCTGGAGCTGTTACATCTACTGATAATACTTTACCTATCTCATTTAGTTTTGGTTCTAATTCTATTAGAAAACGAGAAAAGCTATTTTTATCTTTTTCATACATATTTTCAAAGTCTATGTTTATTCCGTCTAAATCATACTTAACAATTAGCTCTATGATTTTATCTATCATACTTTCTCTTAATTTGTAATCATTTAATATTTCTGATGTAGTTTGAATTTGTGATTCATTTGAAATAGATGCCCAAACTTGGTAATTATTATTATGTGCCCATTCTATATATTTTTTGCCTTGTTCGCCTACATTTTCTATTATTTCACCTTTACCTAGTTCTTTTAATCTAAAGAATGTTGGTGAAATTACATTTATACCATTGATACTTGTTCCTGTTCTATCTGGTGCAGATACATATTCTGAAAAATAATCCCAAACTAAACTTACTTTTCCTTCTATCAATTTTGTTTCTTCAATATCTTCACGTAATTCATTTAATTTGCCCATTGATTTTTCTTTTACATAGCCCAATATTCCATTTTCAGTTCTTACTCTTGTCCATCCTTCTGGAACAGGGTATTCACTTCTATTTGCAATTATTAGAGTATCTCCTGTTTTTACTTTTGCTACTGTTCTTGAAATATTAGTTGGTTTATATTTTACTGAAATATTTTTTGCAACTGTTGCAATTGTGTAGGCTCTATCTAAAGAGTCTACTGTAACTATATCAGTTTCTTGTATATATTGTGTATTTATATTGTATACTAAACCTAATTCTGAAAGTGGAAGATAATAAGTGTCATCCTTTTTTTCTATTTTTCCTTTAATTATTGTATTAGCACTATTTATACTAATTTGATTACTATCAATTGGTATGCTAGCTATTTTATTTTCTGAACATGTAATTATTTGATTATATTTTTCATCATATGTAATAGTGTCATCAAAGAAATTTCTTAAATCTTGCATAGAAACATACACTATTCCATCTTCAATATATACATCTTTCTTTAGGCTTGATGTTACATTACTATTGTTTATTATTAAATTAGTTTTATCTTTTATATCATTTCTTACATAATTCTTACCTGCTATAGAAAGTACGGCAGTTATCCCAATTAATAGTATAGCTACAACAAATAATTTACAAATGGTTTTTACAATTGTTCTTCCTTTTTTTTCTTTTTTCTCAATTCTTTCATTTTTTCCGTGTTTCGACATTTTACTATTTTTCTCCTTAAATTTCTTTTCTCAACTATATCACAATTTTTGTTTTTCGTGAATACTATTTTTTATAATTTAATAATTTATTCATTTTTGTCGAATTATGTCACAATTTTTTTAATATATTGGTTTATTTTTCTATTGCTTCTTAATTTTAGGTTTTGCTATAAGTGATGCTAAATAGCCAAAAAATACTGCTGCTGCAATTCCGCCTGCTGAAGCTTTAACACCTCCAGTAAATGCTCCAAGAAGACCTGCTGTTTTTACTTCTTGCATAGCACCTTTTGCAAGGTTAGCTCCAAAGCCAAGTAATGGCACGGTAGCTCCTGCTCCTGCAAAGTCAATTAAATATTTATAAATTCCAAGTCCTCCTAAAATAGCACCGGTTGTTACAAATATAACTAATATTCTGGCAGGAGTAAGTTTTGTTTTGTCAATCAGAATTTGTCCTATTATACATATTATTCCACCTACTACAAAACATTTTAAGATTCCTATCCAATCTATACTTTGTATAAAATCCATTTTTTTAATTCCTTTCCAAAGTTTTATTGTTAATTTATTTTTTCATGCAAAATTCTTTCTAGTTTATAGAAGTCTCAATTGCAACCGCATGTGCAATTCCTGGAATGCTTTCTCCTTGTTGAGATGTAGTGGCATTAGTTAAAGCACCTGTTGCAACTAATAATATTCTATTTAACTTTTTGTCTTTTAATTGTTTAAAGAAATAGCCTGAAAATGTTACACCTATGCATGCACATCCACTTCCGCCTGAGTGCGTATCTTGTTTTTCTTTATCAAAAATTAAAACTCCACAATCTTCATAATTGTTTTTTATGTTATATCCTTTTGTTTCTGTAAGCTCACATACAATTTCTTTTCCTACATAGCCTAAATCACCTGTAATTATCATGTCATAATAACTTGGTTTTCTTCCAGTATCCCTAAAATGTGTTATTAAAGTATCTACTGCAGCTGGTGCCATTGCAGCTCCCATATTATTTGCATCTTTTATTCCCATGTCTACAATTTTTCCTGGTGTTACCATTGTAATATATGGTCCACTTCCATTTTCTCCAACAACTGCTGCACCTGACCCTGTTACTGTCCATTGTGAAGTTGGTGGTCTTTGATTTCCAAGTTCTAGTGGAAAACGGAATTGTTTTTCTGCACTACAAAAGTGACTGGATGTAGCACATAAAACATTTCTAGCAGCTTTTGCATCTACAAATATACTGCCTAAGCATAAGCTTTCCACAAATGTAGAACATGCTCCAAATACTCCAAAAAATGGTATGTTTAATTCTCTTAGTCCAAAGCTTGATGATATACATTGATTTAATAAATCTCCTGCAAAACAGTAATCTATTTGGTCTGCTGGAACTCCTGATTTTGTAATTACAGAATTTACAGTTTCTTTAATAATTTTGCTTTCTGCCTTTTCCCATGTTTTTTCTCCCCAAAATTCATCTTCTAAGCATTGGTCAAAGTATTTTGCGAGTGGTCCTTGTCCTTCTTTTGGACCTACTATACTTGCTACTTCAACGATGGTTGGAGGATTTTGTAATTTTATTGTTTGTGCTCCTAAACGCTCCATTATTTTATCGCCATATAAATTTTGCTTATATAAATGTATTATTTATATTGTATATTTCTATACTTTATTTTATATTTCTATTTATACTTGCGAATTTATATGGACTACTCCTTTATATTAAATTTAGGTTTTTATTTAAAGGCTAAACCTATAAACCATAAATTATTATATTTCTTGCTGTCTTTACATTGCTGATTTTGTACTTCTATATAATTTCTACATAAATAAAAGTGCTATTATTCCAACTATTACAGATGCTGAAATACCAAATACTAAAACTGGACCTGCTACTGTAAACATTTTTCCTCCAACTCCCATTACATATCCTTCTGATTTATATTCAATAGCTGGAGAAACAATAGAATTTGCAAATCCTGTGATTGGAATTAAAGAACCTGCACCTGCAAATTTTCCAATTTTATTAAATACATTTAATCCTGTTAAAATTGCTGATATTGCAATAAGCACAATAGATACTATTGTAGAAGATGCTGTTTCATCTAACCCTTTGAATTTACAAAAATCCATTATAATTTGTCCTATTGTGCAAATAAGACCACCAACCCAAAATGCATTAAAACAATTTTTTAATATTGGTGAATTTGGAGATTTTTGATCTACATAGTTACTGTATTCTTGTTTTGTTTCAATTGGTTTCATTTTATTTTACCTCGTATAATTAAAATATTCTAATTATACTCTCCTTTCCTTTTAAAATTTCGTGTAATATTCTTACTTGGTCTTACTAATTATCTGTGTTATTAATCTCTGTCTCTGTCAATTACAAAGCATAAATCTAAATCCACAAAATATTCGACTAATCTTTTTCCATCAATTTTTGCTCTTTGTTCTAAAATTTTTACTTCTGATAAGTAATCAATCGTTTTTGAAGCTTCGCTAACAGCTTGAACTACTGCATCTTTCCAAGATACTGTTGAAGTAGCTGTAATTTTTAAATGTTTTTCAATTCCCATTTTGTTCATTCCTTTCACTGTGCCATATATGCACAAAATTTAATTTTTAATAAACTAATGATATTCATTTACTGTTTTTATTTTTTCCAAAAATATGAGTTTTATACAAAAAAAGTTAAATTAAAGCAATGACTATTTTTCGACTTTTTTCTTAAAAACATATTCCCTTTTTCGTTAGAATATAGTATAATAGAATTGTTGTTAAATACTATTTACATATATTTATTTCAGTTTAATTTTTCACTTAATTATTTTTAATACATAACAATAAATAAATTATAGGAGTATATTTTTTATGTGGTATATATGGTTAATTTTATCAGGTATTTTTATGATTGCTGAAATAGTTACAGTAGGCTTTTTAATTTTTTGGCTTGGGGTTGGTGCCCTAATTACTATGCTTGTAAGCTTTATAACTGATAATATTATTGTTCAAACTGCAGTTTTTGTAATTAGTTCTACACTTTTAATATTCTGTACAAGACCTTTTGTAAAAAAACTTACTAAAAAAGATAAAGACGTTGTTACAAATGCATTTGCTATTGTTGGTAAAAAAGCTCTTGTAATTAAAGATATTAATCCTACATTAGGAGCAGGACAAATTAAAGTTGATGGTCAAGTTTGGTCTGCTAAGTGCGAAGATGATACAATAATTGCACAAGGTACAGAGGTTTATATTTTAAAAATCGAAGGTGTAAAAGCAGTTGTTACTGCAAATGTAAATCAAGCTTCTAATGTATAATGCATATTAAATAGTTTTATTGTGTTTTAGTATAATATGTTAATTCAAGTTTATTATTAGATTTTAATATTTTATATATATTTATAATTATTTAAGGAGGAATTTTTTATGTTATGGGTTTTATTAGTTTTACTTGTCATCGTTTTAGTTATTGCATTTAACACCATAAAAATTGTTAGACAATCTGAAGTCTACATTATAGAAAGACTTGGTAAATTTCATAAGGTAGCTGATGCTGGTCTTACTGTAATTATTCCATTTGTAGACCATGTTCGTAGTGTTGTAAGTTTAAAACAACAAACTATGGATATTCCACCACAAGGTGTTATTACTCAAGATAATGTTACAATTACTATTGATACAGTTGTGTTCTACAAAATTACAGACCCTGCTAAAGCAGTTTATGAAATTCAAAATTTAAAGAAAGGTATTGAATATTTAGCTATTACTACTATTCGTGATATTGTTGGTAAAATGGACTTAGATGCTACATTTAGTTCAAGAGATGCTATTAATGATCGTTTAAGAGTAATTCTAGATGAAGCTACTGACCAATGGGGTTGTAAAGTAGATCGTGTTGAAATTAAAGATATTACACCTCCTGCAGATATTCGTGATGCAATGGAAAAACAAATGAATGCAGAGAGAAATAAGAGAGCTTTAATTCTTCAAGCTGAAGGTGAAAGACAATCTGCTATTACACTTGCTGAAGGTAAAAAAGAAGCTGCTATATTAGAAGCAGAAGCTGATAAAGAAGCTAAAATTAGAAGAGCTACTGGTGAGGCTGAAGCTATTATAAAGGTTGCTGATGCAAAAGCACAAGAAATTCATGTAGTATATGATGCTATGATGAAAGCAAACCCTGATGATAAATTAGTTCAATTAAAATCTTTAGAGGCTTTAAAAGAAGTTGCTAATGGAAGTGCTAATAAAGTATTTATTCCATTTGAAGCAACAAAAGCTTTAGGTAGCTTAGGTGCCATTTCTGAAGTTGTTAAAGATAAGAAAAAAGACTAAAATTAAATAAATATATTAACATACTCTAAAAATAAAATATTAATTTTTAATATTAGTTTTAAAAAATTCCTATTTTGTAAGTTTCAAAATAGGAATTTTTTTACTTATTTTAGTTTTTTAAGCTTATTTTTTAATTTTCTATGAGAAGCATCTTTTTGAATTATTTTTACTCTACTGTATCATCTTTTATATAATATTTTGTTCCAAGCATTTTATCTGGTAAATATTGTTGCTCAACCCAATGACCTGGATAATCGTGTGGGTATTTATACCCTACACCATAACCTTCTTTTGCCATTCCGCTCTGCTGGTGCATTTCTAATGTGCATTGGTATTGTTCCTGTATCTTTATTGGCAACATCTGCTAATGCCTTTTCTATTCCTAAATAAGCACAATTAGATTTTTTTGAAGTTGCTACATATACAGCAGCATCTGCTAAAATGATTCTGGCTTCTGGCATTCCTACCATTGTAACTGCTTGCATAGCTGATGTTGCAACTACTAGTGCATTAGGGTTTGCCATTCCTACATCTTCTGCTGCTGCAATTACTATTCTTCTTGCCATAAATACAGGGTCTTCTCCTGCATTTAATGCTCTTGCTAAATAAAAAAGTGCTGCATCTGGGTCGCTTCCCCTCATAGATTTAATAAATGCACTTATATTATCATAATGACTATCACCTTTTTTATCAAATATTGCTTTTCTTGTTTGTACACATTCTTTTGCTATTTCATCTGTAATTGTTATAAAGCCATTTTTATCAACGCTAGTTGTAAGCACCGCAACTTCTAATCCATTTAGAGCTGTTCTTACATCTCCATTTGAAGTTTGTGCGATTTTCTTCAGAGTGCTATCTTCTACTTTTATGTTATATGTTCCAAGTCCTTCTTCTGCTGTTAATGATTTTTTCAAAACTTTAAATATATCTTCATCGGTTAATGGATTTAAGTGAAATACCATTGACCTAGATATAAGAGCTTTGTTTACTTCAAAATATGGATTTTCAGTAGTTGCACCTATTAATATAACTGTACCATTTTCTACATATGGAAGCAAAGCATCTTGTTGCAATTTATTAAAGCGATGAATTTCATCTATGAATAAAATACATTTTCCAGATGGATTAAGTAATGTATTTTGTGCTGTTTCTATTGCGTTTTTTATATCAGCTACACCTGATGTAACTGCATTTATTTTTATAAATTTATATTTTGTTGTGTTACTAATTACTCTTGCAAGTGAAGTTTTGCCACATCCAGGAGGTCCCCATAGTATTATGCTAGATAGTCTATCTGCTACAACTGTTCTATATAAAATTTTATCTTTACCTAATATGTGCTCTTGTCCAACATAGTCATCTAATGTTTTTGGGCTCATTCTGTATGCTAATGGTTTATTTAAATCTACCATTTATAATCCTCTTTTCCGCTACTCTTTATTTTTTCATTCTTCAATATTATTTTTTAATACTAATTATTTATTTTAATTATTTATTTTAATTATTTATTTTAATTATTTATTTTAATTATTTATTTTTATAGTAATTATTTATTTTGCATTCTTTATTATTTTTCTTATTTATATTCTTATCTTATTTCTTGTTTATCATTTTATATTATTTCTTATAATCCTTTTGCCAAGTTTCCTAAAGCTTTTCTAATTATATCTTCTACGCTTAAGTTGTTAATTTCTACTTTTGATAAAGCTTCTACAACTTCTCTCTTACTGTAGCCTAATACTTGAAGTGCACTAATTGCTTCTTCTACATTTTCATCTTCTACAAATTCTAGTTTAGATGTACCTTCTTCTTTTTCCTCTTCTGCTAAAAGTTCTTTTTCTTTCTTTAATTTATCTTTTAGCTCTAAAATAATTCTTTGAGCAGTTTTAGGTCCTATTCCTGGTAATTTTTTTAATATACTTATGTCATTTGAAATAACTGCTAATGCAAATTGTGATGGCGTAATGTTTGATAAAATTGTAAGCCCTACTTTTGCTCCTATTCCACCAACAGATAAAAGTAATTCAAATAATCGCAATTCTTCGTTATTTATGAAGCCAAATATTGATACATCATCTTCTCTAACTCTCATGTATGTATGTACTTTTAAGACTTCCCCGATTTGTCCTAAATTTTGAATTGATGATTGTGGCATAAAAATTTTATATCCAATTCCATTTACATCAATTACTATATAGTCCTTTGTTTTTAATTCTAAATTTCCTTTTATATATGCTAACATTTTATCTTCCTTTCATACTTTTTGTTTTTTATTTTATCATAAGTTTTAAATTTTGCAAGAGTTATTTGCAAATTTTTGTTTGTAAATATTTTTCATTTTAATTTACTTCACTATACTAAAGCAAAAAACTCAACTTTAAAAGTTGAGTTTTGCTTTCTTTATTCAAGAAATTGTAACACATACTTACAAGTAAGTGTTAAGGAGTTGTTCGATACCAGTAATCTTTAAGCGAAAATCCATTTTCAAGCAACCACCTTATCAGGTCATCCGGATTATCAAAGTTTGGAATATCAATGCTACTCCCACCCTGATTGTTGGAATTTCCTCCTTGATTATTGTTCCAGTTTCCACCAGAATTATTACCAGGATTATTATTCCAATTGTTTCCTGGATAATTACCAGGATAATTCCCTGGATAATTGCCAGGATAATTTCCAGAATCACATCCAGAATCGTCTCCTACATATATCTCATCTCCATTAAGATCATCATCATTTTCTTCTACATATTCCGTTTCGTCTTCTTCAACATACTCCGTTTCTTCTGTAGCTGATGTCTTTTGCGTAGATGATTTTCGTGTAGTAGATTTAGTAGTTCTACCAGTTGTTGTAGTAGTTACCCTTGTAGTAGTTAGCGTTTTGGTAGTTTCTGGTGCTGCTGTAGTTTTTGGTACTGTAGTAATTTCTGATACCGTGGTTACAGCTGGTGATATTGTAGTTTGCTCATGTACGGATGTCTCGACTTGGCTAAGAGTGGTAATGCTTGGCTGTTCTTCCGTTGGTGATGTGGTTTGCTCGGGTTTCTTGCTTAATCCTGTATCTGTTGTTACATTAGTGTGCACTTCGTTTTCATTGGTAGGAGATTCCTTATTTACATTCGGAACTACCTTGTTGATACCTTTAAAAATAATGCACAAAAAAACAAGTAAAATAAGGACTGTAAAAAGAAAACGAGTTAAAACCTTTTGGTTGCTAGCTTTTTCTTTAATGAATATGTTCCGCTCTTTCTTTTTCATGTGAAAATCTACTCCTTTTCAAATTTGTTAAATGGCTATGCCATTCTTATGTACATTATATCATTTTTTTATTGATATTTCAAACTTTTCTTTTCATCTATACTATCAATTTATAAACAATATATTTTAGTCTCAATTATTTTTAAACCATTTAATATTTTAGTCTCAAATATTTTTTTATTATTTAATCTAAATATCTTTTTATTATTTAATATTTTCAGTCATAAATATTTTTAATTTGTAAATATTTTTAAAAAAGTATTGTTTTTTTTGCATATTTGTGTTAAACTTATGAATAGTCAATTTTAGATTTCGCATATAGGAGGTGCATTTTAATGGCAAAATGTGATATTTGTGGAAAAACATTATCTCATGGAAATCAAATTAGTATTGCTCGTTCTCATGTTAGTAGAAGAGCTACAAGAACTTTCAAACCAAATTTAAGAAGAATAAAAGCAATTATTAATGGTGAACCAAAAACAATTCATGCTTGTACAAAATGTTTACGTTCTGGAAAAGTAACTAGAGCCTAAATAAAATTGTTTTTATTAATTTGAATAAGTAAAAAGTGAGACTATTATATTCACTAATAGTCTCTTTTTGGTACTTATTTTTAAAATAAGTATGTATTTTATTTTTCTTTAATACCAAATAATAATTTTACTATTCCTCTCAAACACTTTGGAACCTTTTTTACAACTATTGTCATTTTCTTCACTCTCCTTCTATTTCTTATTTACAAGCTAGCCACATTAATCCAACTGAAATAATAGATACACCTATAATAAATAACCAACCAGATAGAGGAAGTAATAACACAAGTAATATACCTAATCCTAAACCTATTAAACATACACCTATTGTTTTTTTTAATGCACCTAACATATTTTTAAATCTCCTCCTACCCTTTTTATATATTATATTAGCTATTTTTTTATTTGTTACTTTTTATGTTTTTATTTCGCTTATACATTCATTTTATCTTTATATTGTTGAAAAATGTCGTATTTTGTGATTAAATATTAATTAGGAAATTTTATATTTTATTTTAAATAATCATACTTTAGCGAGATTACCTATTGTGATGTTTTAACAAAATTACTTTATTATTGAAAGGAGTATATATTATGAAGAAAGAAAACTCTATTATTATAATTGAAAAATTAAAAAAAGCTTATCCTGATGCAAAGTGTAGTTTGGATTTTAAATCTCCTTTTGAAATGATGATAGCTGTAATGCTTTCTGCTCAATGCACAGATGATAGAGTTAACTTAACTACTCCAGCCCTTTTTGCTAAATATAATACTCCTGAAAAAATGGCAAATGCACCTTTAGATGAATTAGAAAAGTTAATTCATCCTTGTGGTTTTTATAAAAATAAGGCTAAAAATATGAAACTTGCTAGTGAAAAAATATTAAAGGATTTTGGTGGTAAGGTTCCGAATACTATTGAGGAATTAATTACTATTCCAGGAGTTGGCAGAAAAAGTGCAAATGTTATTATGTTAGAAGCATTTAATAATCCTCAAGGCATAGCAGTTGATACTCATGTTAAAAGGCTTTCTAATCGTATTGGTTTTTCTAAACAAAATGAACCTGAAAAAATTGAACAAGATTTATTAAAACAAATTCCAAAAGAATATTACAAAGATGTTAATCACATTTTTATTTGGCATGGTAGAAATATTTGTAGCGCAAGAAATCCAAAATGTAAGGAATGCCCTATTTTTGATAATTGCAAAAAAATTTTTTAAGATTTTTTTATTTTTGAATATTTCATTATTATTTATTTATACTAATATAATATAAACATTATTTTTTAATATTATAACCTTTGAATTATATTTTCAATATAAAATAAATAGAGGTAGGTGTCTATTTTGACTAATATAAATTGTTCTGAAAAATGTATTTATCAAAAAGATGGTAAATGTTCTCTTGAAGCTGTTAGCCAACAAAAAGTAAGCTCAAATTCTTCTTGTTCATACTTTACAGAAACTCTACATCATCCTATTTCCACTTCTAAGTCTAATTAAAGATAATATTTCTTATAATATATCATTTTAGATTCATTATTAAGAATTACTAAATTGTTTATACTCAACTATGATTGACTTTCTTCCTTAAAAGTTATATATTTATTACAGTATTTAATTAAACATTTTGACTTATTGATATTATTTTAAATACTTAGAAATATATTTATTTAAAGGAGGATTTTTTTATGCGTAAAGCAATAAAATTTTTATTTATTATATTTATTTTAGTATTATTCTTTACTCCAGTTTGTATAGCAACAAATAATACTAATAATGTAACTCCTACACCTAGTGAAGTTCCTTCTACAAGTAAAAATGTAATAAATAATGACTTATTTTCAGCAAGTAGTGAATCTGTTGTAATTGAAGATATCATAGAAGGAAATGCTTTTATTTATTCAAATGATGTTACTATCAAAGGAGAAATTCGTGGTGATTTATTCGTAGCAGGAAGAAATATAACTGTAGATAAATCTGCCGTTATTTCGGGTAATTTATTTGTTTATGGCATTGATGTTACAATAAGTGGTGTTGTGGATAATGTTTACGGCTTTATTACTAACTTTACTATTGAAGATAGTGGTAGAGTTAATAGAGATGTAAATGCCATTGTTAATGTATTAACATTAAAAGGCTATGTTGCAAGAAATGCTAATATATCTATATCTGATATAGTTTTACCAGATGATGGTCAAAATGTCATTGGTGGTAATTTAAATTATAGTTCTAGTCAAGACTTAAATGTTCCATCAGGTGCAGTTAAGGGTGAAACAAATGCTTCTATAATTACTAATGAAGATCCTTCTACAGGAGAAATAGTTTCAAGTTATATTGAGAATTTTATTAGAGTCTTAGCATATGCTTTGGTAGTTATTTTATTAGTTGCTTTCTTCACTCCAAATTTCAAAGAAAAAGTAACTTATGCATTAGTAAAAAGACCTTTTATTAGTGCCGGAATAGGAATTTTAGCAATTATATTAATTCCTATAATTGCTATTGTTTTAATGATAACTGGCTATTTACTATATGTTGGTATTTCTTTATTGGCTGTATATATTATTATTCTTTCTATTACAATTTCAATTTTATCTATTGCAGTTGGTAACTATTTAACTAATAAATGTAAAAATAAAACAAAGGAAAAATTTATTTTATTATCAGTTCTATCTGCTGTAGTTATTTGGTTATTGCAGTTAATACCAATGTTTGGTGGTTGGATGTCATTATTTACAGTTGTTTTCGGATTGGGATTATTTGTTTTCGCTTTCTTTATTAGAAAAGATGTTAACTCTTTAAAGTTTGAAGAAAATAAAGCTGAAGAAGCTAAAAAATAAACAAAACTATATATTTAAAAAAGTAGCGATTATGGTTATTTTAAGATACCAAAAATCACTACTTTTTTATTTTTTGTACTATTCTTCCAATTTTCTTTATATTTTATAGTTTTTTTAATTTTTATTCATTTGGTTTTATTGTTAAAATTTCTAATTGCTTTTTAATTTTTCTACAGTTTCTTTAAAATTTTCTGAAGCTGTAATTGCTGTTCCAGAAACTATTATATTAGCTCCTGCCTCTTTTACTAAGCTAACATTTTCTGTATTTATTCCACCATCTGCTTCTATGTCTATTTCTAAATTGTTTTCCTTTACATATTTATCTAATTCTTTTATTTTCTCTATTGTATCAGGAATTAGCTCTTGTCCCCCTTTTCCAGGTTCAACTGTCATTACTAATACCATATGTATAAATGGTAAATAATCATAGATTTCTTTAATGTTTGTATTAGGTTTTATTGATATTCCTACTTTCACATTATTTTCTTTTATTAGATTTATCCATTTAAAAATTTCCTCTTTAGTTTTTCCTGCTTCTAAATGGAATGTTATTATATTAGGTTCAAATGCTAAAAAACTATTTATATAGCTTTTTACATCATCTACCATTAAATGAACATCTAAAGGTAAATTAGAAATGCTATTTATGTATTCACAATATTCTATCATTCTATCTGATGTGTTTTCTTTTACAAATTTACCATCCATTACATCAATGTGAAAGTAATCAATTCCAGCTGTTTCTAAATTATATAAAGTTTTTATTGCTTCTTCATTTTTTATACTTAATATTGAAGCTGATATTTCTACCATATTTTTGCTCCTTTTCTTTTCATTCTTCTCTATGATAAAAAAGGGAATGGGTTTTATCCCCAATCCCACTTCTAATCTATTGTCAACATTGGATTTTCAACTGTTAAGTCAAATTGTTTATCTGATGTAATTTTAACATCATCTACAAATATTTTAACAGTAACAGTTCCCTTTCCTGATGCTGTTGCAATAATTTCTGTAGAATCTTTTCTTTGGTTTTCTTCACGATATACAGTATCACCATTTACCTCTATTCTCAAATCTACTGTTGGATCTATTTCTTCACCATTTTCGTCTATTTTAATATCTGCCTTATCACCAAGTAAAGATTTTAAATTTATTTTTATTGTTCCTGTTTTGATTTCTTCTATTCTGTTTACTGTAATTGTAATTTTAGTTTTTTCCTCTACAGTTTGACCTGCTTCTATACTTTGTCTTAATACATCTCCATTTACCTTGGTTGTATCTTCCTCATATACTACTGTTACTTCAAGATCTTTTAACTTTTCTTTTGCATCTGCTTCAGTATCACCTATTACATAAGGAACAACTACATCTTTAAGACCTGTTCCAGAACTTACATAAATTTTAACTGTACTTCCTGCTTTTAATTCTTTTCCTTCTTCTACTTCTTGTTTTGTAATAACTCCTTCTTCAACTGTCTTGCTTGTTTCGTTTATTCTTTCTATAACTAAATGTAATTCATCTTTTAGTATGCTTTCTGCCTCTTCAAATTTCATTCCAACTACTTTTTTCATAACAACCATTTCTTGACCCTTGCTGACAGTTAGCTTTACAGTTGATTTTTCTTCTACCATAGTTTTCTCTTCATATGGTGGTACTTGAGAAATAATTTTTCCAGCTTCTATTTTATCATCATAAACTTCTTCTGTTTCTATAATCAAATTTAATGTCTCGGCTAGTGTTTTAGATTCTTCTAAAGTTTTATCTACGAAATTAGGTAACTCAACTTTCTTTGGTTCTCCTGCTTTCATTATAAGTTGAACTCCAAAGAATCCTCCTACTGGAAGAAGTATTGCAAGTAAGACAACTGCTACTATAATTATAACTTTTTTATTTACTGGATTAGTTTCAGAATGACCTTTTCTTTCACTCTTATCTTTAGGAGCATCTTCACTATCATTTACTACATTCTCTCTTATCGATGGTATTCTTTGTGTATATTGCATATTTGCAGCATTACTTTTTACGAAGCTTCCCTCTGGTTCTTTTAATGCTAAGCTTAAGTCTTTTAGCATTTCTGTTGCAGTTTGATATCTTAGGCTAATGTCTTTTTCCATTGCCTTCATTATTATTTTATTTATTGCATATGGAATTGATGGATTTAATTTTATTGGTTCTACTGCTTTTTCTTGCATATGTTTTAGTGCTACTGATACTGGTGTATCTGCATCAAATGGAACTCTACCTGTTAACATTTCATACATAACTACGCCTAAAGAATAGATGTCTGATTTTGCATCTGTGTATCCACCTCTTGCATGCTCTGGTGAGAAATAATGAACTGAACCTATTGTTGCTCCAAATGCTGTTATAGTAGAATTTGAAACTGCTTTTGCTATACCAAAATCAGTAACTTTTGCAATTCCATCTTCTGTAATTATAATGTTATGTGGTTTAATATCTCTATGAATTATATTATTTTTATGTGCCATTTCTAAGGCTGAAGCTACTTGAATTGCAATGTTTACAGACCATTTCCAAGGAAGTACTCCATCTTCATTTATAATTTCTTTTAAAGTTTTTCCTTGTACTAGTTCCATTACAATATAGTATACATTTTCTTCTATTCCTACATCAAATATAGATACAATGTTAGGGTGTGTAAGGCTTGCAGCAGATTGTGCTTCTGTATTAAATCTTCTAATAAATTCTTCATCTGTTGTAAATTCGTCTCTTAATACTTTTACAGCAACATATCTTTTTAGGATATTATCTTTTGCTTTGTATACTGTTGCCATTCCGGCCTTCCCCAATTTTCTCTAGTATCTCATACCTATTTCCTATTACTTTTCCAACTAAATTCATATGTTTATCTCTCCCCTATATTATCGTTATGACTGTAATATTGTCATATCCGCCAGCATCATTTGCTAAATTTACTAGCTTTTCTGGTGCTTTTTCTGCATTTTCTTTCACAGCTTTGAAAATTGTTTCTTCATCTACCATGTTTGTTAATCCATCTGAACACATTAGTAATACATCTTGTTTTTCTATATTTCTTGCTCTAATGTCTGGCTCCACATATTCAGTACAACCTAAGGCTTTTGTTAACATGTTTTTCTTAGGATGATGGTTTGCTTCTTCTCTTGTAATTTTTCCATCTTCTACTAATTGTTGTACATAGCTATGGTCTTTTGTTAGTTTTCTAATAACTTCTCCTCTAATTCTATATACTCTACTATCTCCAACATGTCCTATATATACCTTATTATTATATATGAAACAAATATCTAAAGTAGTACCCATTCCTTCTAAATCTTTTTCTTTTTTTGATTTTTCATATACAACTGTATTTGCATATTCAATTGCATTTTTTATTAGATCTAAAAATGCTTCTTTTTCGTGCTCTATTAAATTAAAGTTACTTTCTATATAACTTTTAGCTGATTCTATTGCTAACCTACTTGCTACTTCTCCTCCATTGTATCCGACCCATGCCATCTGCTAATATATATACTTGTATATTGCTTTGTGGCTCGGAGATGTAGTAATAATCTTGGTTCATTTCTCTTGCTTTGCCAACATCAGTTTTAGCAAAACTTCTCATTTGGTTTCCTCCTATTTTTCTATTTTTTCATATGCTTAGTTTTATTATTTATTTTCTTTATTTTATCATTTGCTTTTTTTCAATTAAATTTTAATTTTTATTTAAGTTCTTTCTTCTTAATTGCCCACACGCTGCATCAATATCACTTCCAAGTTCTCTACGAATAGTGGCTGTTATTCCATGGTCATTTAAGTAATCTCTAAATTTGATAATATTTTCGTTTGTACTTTTTACAAATTTTCCATTTTCTATTTTGTTAATTGGAATTAAATTTACATGGCATAACATGCCTTTAAGTAAGTTTACTAATGCTCTTGCATCTTCTAAATTATCATTGTTGTCTTTTGCTAATGCATACTCAAATGAAATTCTTTTATTTGTTTTTGCAATATAATCTTTGCAAGCTTTCATCAATTCTTCTATTGGATATGCATTATTTACTGGCATCATTTCACTTCTTTTTTTGTTGTTTGTTGCATGAAGTGATATTGATAATGTACATTGTAAATCTTCATTTGCAAAATCGTAAATTTTTGGTACTATTCCCGAAGTAGAAACGCTTATGTGCCTTGCACCTATTTCTAATCCCTTTGGATTATTTATAATTTTTATTGCTTTCATTACATTTTCGTAATTATCAAATGGCTCTCCAATTCCCATGAAAACTATATTAGAAATGCTTTCTCCTATGTCTTGCTCTACTGCTAACACTTGTTCTACAATTTCCCCTGCACTCAAATTCCTACCAAATTGAATACCTGTTGATGCACAAAATTTGCATCCCATTTTACATCCTATTTGTGATGATACACATATTGTTTTTCCATGATGATACTGCATTAAAACAGTTTCTATTGCATTTCCATCTAATACATCAAATAAATATTTGATTGTGCCATCTGAAGATTCTTGTTTTTTAAGTATCTCAAAATTGCACATTGTATAGTTTTCTTTTAGCTTGTTCCTTAGGTCTAGAGAAAGATTTGTCATATCATCTATATTTTTTACTTTTTCTCTATAAAGCCAATTAAAAATTTGCTCTGCTCTATATGGCTTTTCTCCTAGGGAAATAAGTTCTTGCTTTAATTCTTCTAAATTATAATTTTTAATATTCTTCATTTTAGTTTTATGTTTTTATTTATTCCTTCCGTAAGGATTTTTTAATTTTGGTAACATTTCTTATTTTTCATTATATTTATATCATAGTTGATATTTTTTTTCAATAGTTTGTAAAATTAGATACTATAAATTCTCGTAATTTAGTTTTTTGAACTATTAAAGGTTTTAAGCTTTTTAAGTTTTACTTCATATGACTCTAATACATCCTTTTCAAATGCTAACTTAGGCTCTTTAACCCCCATTAAGCTTAACAATTTTTTTGTAAATAAAGGATTTAAAATTAGTATTGGTCCTATTATATAAGTTCCTATAAAGTTATTTTTCCTTATTCCTTCTAATTTGCTGTTTTCATTTATTCCAATTCCTAAATCTACTGTTGCAAAATACCCATTTGAATTATCACCATATAGCATAGTAAACTGGCTTTTAAATCCTAATATTTCAATATCTTCATATTTACCTAAAAAATAACTATTATGTCTATGTAGCATATCTCTTTTAGCATACACATTGAAAATACCAAGAGCTTCTATTTTTCTATCATCGTCTTCTATATATTTTCCAAGCACTTCTACGCTATTACCTGTGAAAAGAAATAACTGATTTTTTTCAATAGCTTCTTCTATTTTTTCTTTATATGGTTTTAATCTTTGTATTACAATTTCTTGTGCACTTTCTGATAATGTTCCCATATAAACAAGTGATATTTCTTCTCCTATAAAAGCTGGCACATCATTTATTGATGTTTCTATAAATTCCGCTTCTGGTAAACACTTTTTTAGATACTTAATATTTCCCATGTCACTATTTATATTGCAAAATTCTGGGTACAAAATTTCTATTTTCATAATCTTATTATTTTTCAACCTTTCTTATTTATATTACGCGCTTTTATTTCTGCTCAACTTTGTATTTATCTATTATTTCTTTAACTTTTTGTTTTATTTGTTTTGTTTCTTCAATAGAATATAAGTCATGTAAAATAAATACTTTATCTATTCCGTCTAGCTTTAATTCGCTTGTAGCTTCAATTAAATCCTTTTTATGAACTAATTTTTCTTCTGGAATATCTGCCATTAAGCATCTTATATATGAATCTAAATAGCGAGGTCCTGCAATTATAATTTGTTTTATCGATTCATCATTTAAAAATTCGTAATCTGTATCATAATGCCATGATGTATTTTCCATTCCTTTTGCATCTTCATGTAAATCATCTAGTATTACAATTACCGCTTTGTTTCCCTTTTCATTTTTGGTATAATTAAAAGCTATTGAGCATGCTATTGGGTTCATTCCTTTGGCTAATTGTGTAACTATTTTATAATCTTTATAGTTTTCTTCACTATACCTTGTTTCTACTATTTTTAATTTTGCAAAAGAATCATTAATTTGTTTTTGTGTTAATTTTAATTGCTTTAACACTATAATTACTGCTAACATATTATATATATTTATAATATTATCATTTACAAGGTCATAAACTTCTTCCTCATCTTTAAATTTTACTGTCATTTGCATATTTTTTAAATCTAATTTAGTTACATGGTAATCTGGATCAGGGCATTTATAATCGCAATTTGGGCAATATGCTTTTCCTATATGATGATATCTAACATATTCATATTTTATTGGTGATAAACATTTTGGACATACTCTAATATCTCTCGTGATGTTTTTGCAATCTTCAGTATCTGTTTCAAGCCTATCTATTCCAAAGTAAATCTTTTTATTGCCTTCTGCTACATGACTGCATATAATATCATCTGCATTTTCAATCATAATGGTTTCTTTTGGAATATATTTGTTTAAAATGCTTGCTATAAATTCTGTATGTGCATTTCTCATAAGAGAATCTCTAAATAAGTTAGTACATATTAAATATGTAGGTGTTAAATATGGGTAAACCTTATTAGCACTTCTTTCATCTATTTCTAGAACGGCTAAATCTTTTTTTGCTTTTCCTGTAATCGTGGAACCACTAATTAAAGTAGTTGCTATTCCACCATCTATGTTTGAACCATATTTATTGTTTATAAAGTCAAATCCATTTTGTGATAATATGTCATTTATCATATTACAAGTTGTTGTTTTTCCATTTGTTCCTGTTACACCTATTATCGTTTTTGGTTTATCAAGTCTTCCCATAAAATCTGGGCATATTGATAATGCAACTTTTCCAGGAAAATATGTTGCATTTCTTTTAAGTATTTTTAATGCAAATGAAGAAAGTTTTGCAATCCAAAGTGCTATATAAAACTTAAGTGTTTTTTTATAATTCATAAAAGCCTCCATTTCTATTGCTTTTGTATATACTTTATATGAAATTATATGTATTTTTTTCACTATAATTATTCATATTTTTTCTTTCCTAATTTTACCCTTTATTTGTAGTTTTATCAAGTATATTTACATATTTTTATGCTTTGATTTAATATTTCAATTGACGATTTTTATGCTTTGATAAGCTTATGTTGATAAACAATTTGCTTTAGAGTTAGTATTTAGCTAAAAAAACTAAGTATATAAATTATAAATATATACTTAGTTTTTAATATCTTTTGTATTTAGTATTATTTCAGTTCTTGTGTTATTTTGAGTAATTTTAATTTTACATTTTCCTACTATTTTAATTTTTCTTTTATAACTTCTTCTATACTTAAAAATCTTTTTTCAAATACTTGGTTCGTCATATCACAAATTTTATTAAACTCATTTAACTTAGCAAAGTTTCTCATATTAACTTTGTGATATTTATCTATGTTTTTTCCTAGATTTATTTGTTCTTGTCTTATTTCATTTAATAATTCATTTATTTCTATTAAAAAGTTTTCAAATTCTTCTTGTTTTAACATAGTTATTCACCCCTCTTTTTGAATTTTTAAAATTTCTTGTTGTGATACACCAGTATACTTTTCAATTGTTTCAACAGATAGACCTTGTAATAACATGTTAGTTATGAACTGTTTGATTATTTCTTTTTTGGCCTCTTTTTTTCCTTCCCTCTTGCCTTTCATTCTTTCTTGGTCCATAATTCTTTCAATAACATTCTTCACTTCATTCATCTCCTTTTTCATAATATTTCTTGACATTTCCTCTATTTCGTCATCTTTTAATTTAGCTCCTAACAAATGTTTTATTATTCTTATAATATTTACTGCATCTTCTTTTTTCACTATTCCATTCATTTTTGGTAATACTTTTAATAATTCTTCTTTTGTCTTACTTTTTTCTAATATCATTGCATAAGCTACCATATTTTTCTTACATAAAAGTTCTTCTACTGTATAATCATTTATATCAACTATTTTATAACTAATATCTACAAAATTTTCATTGTATTCTTCTAACTTTTCCTCCTTTTCTTTATAGCTTTTCGGCACTTTCCATTTTTTATTTCCAGTATATAATACAATTGGAATTATTTTAGGAAGTACTAAACACATTGGATTTTGTTTCATAATATGTTTGATTAGCTCTGTAATATATTCAAATATTCTATATGTCATATTTTTATCAACTTTTGATTGATGTTCTACTAAAAAATATATTTCTTTATTTTTTACTTTAAATATAACATCTGATTCTAATTCTCCATAGTCAGCCATTAAAAAACTTTTATTGTATGGTTGCAATAAGTTATTTTCTAAGAACTCTTTAAGCTTATTATCAACAAAAACACTAATAAATTCTTTAAAGTCTTCTTGATTATTGAGCACATCTTTAAAAAGCTTATCATGAGTATGATATGCTCCATAAATATACTCTTCTGAGCTTTCACTTACCATATCAATAAATTTTGTAATTAAATCATCTGTCATCTCTTCATAGCTAATTTCTTTGCGATTCATTTTTACCTCCTAGTAAATATGGTGGCTTGATTTAAATAACCTCTCATATTCCTTATAAATAATTTTAATATTGGAAATTTGCCGAAAAAAATTTTTAAGATTTACCATAAATTTGAATTGAATTAATCTGTGTATTATTATAAAACTTTTGTTTTGAATATGTCAATACTTTTTTATGAAATTTATAATTTTCTAGTATAAAATAAAAATACTATGTTTTGTAATCACTTCTCAATAATGCACAAAAACATAGTATTTTTAATCTATATTTATATAATTTTTCCTCCACCTAATACCACATCATCAAGGTAAAAAACTACCGATTGTCCGTGGTGTAATTGCTCTTTGTGGTTCTTTAAATGTTACTTTTGCTACTAAATCTTTTATGTTATTATTTTGACTAATTTCTCCACTACTACTTTTATCTATTTTTTCAATATGTAGAATAGCATCTGCCTCTTTTGCCCTGTACCTTACTTTTGCTTTTATTTCAATAGGTTTTGATAAATCTATATCTAACAAAAAGTTTAATTCGTTGGCATATAATTCATTTGTGTATAGTTCTTCTTCTGTTCCAACAACTACTTCATTTTTTTGCATATCTATCTTTAATACATATAAAGGTTCTTTATATGCTATTCCTAAGCCTTTTCTCTGCCCTACGGTGTAGAAAATTACGCCTTCATGCCTTCCTAATATTGTTCCGTCACTTAAAACAATATTACCTGCTTTTGGTTTTAATTTTGCTTTTTTCGTTAGAAAGTTTCCATAGTCATTATCTGGTATAAAGCATACCTCTTGGCTGTCTTTTTTGTGTGCAACTCTTAATTCATATTCTTCAGCAATTTTTCTTACTTCTTCTTTTGTTTTAAAGTTTTCTAAAGGAAATAACATTTTTGGCAATACCTCTTTTGGTATACTGTATAAAAAGTAAGTTTGATCTTTTTTTTCTGATTCTGATTTTTTTAATACGTATTGCTTGTATTTTTCTGAATACTCTACTTTTGCATAATGACCTGTGGAAATATAATCACATTCAAGCTCTAAGGCTTTTTTATAAAACACACCAAATTTTAAGTATTTATTACATTCAATGCAAGGATTTGGTGTTCTTGCACATTTATAGCAATTAACAAAGTCGTCTATAACATATTTTTGAAATTCTTCTTCGCAGTTTAAAGTGTAATGTGGTATTCCTAATTTGTCACATACTCTTTTTGCATCATAAGTAGCACTAAAAGAGCAACAACCTCCTTCTACTTCTGGGCACTCTTTATCTTCCCATAGCTTCATTGTTGCTCCTATTACTTCATATCCTTCATTTTTTAATATTACTGCTGCTGTAGAGCTATCTACACCACCACTCATACCTAATAGTACTTTTTTATTCTTCAATTTTTATTTCCTTTCGATTTTTGTATGATTATGAATTTTCAGGACTTTCTAATATTATAGTAACAGGTCCATCATTTAAAAGGCTTACTTTCATATCTGCTCCAAATATTCCTTTTTCAACATGTATATTATTATTCTTACATTGGTTGCAAAAATATTCATATAAAGGCTCTGCTATTTCTGGTCTTGCAGCATCAGTAAAAGATGGCCTATTTCCATGTGCACAGTCTGCATATAAAGTAAATTGTGATATTATTAAAAGCTCGCCATTTATATCTTTTAATGCTAAATTCATTTTTCCGTTTTCATCTTCAAATACTCGCAAATTGCACAACTTTTTAACTAGATAATCTGCTTTTTCCTTTGTGTCGTCATGGGTTACACCTAGTAATACTAAAAAGCCTTTTTCAATTTTGCCTACTACATTATTATTTACTTCAACTTTAGCATTTTTTACTCTTTGTACTACTAGCTTCATATACCCTCCGCCTATTGTTTAAAAAATTTTAAATAATAATTATTTTTATTAATTCTTCTATCTTTCTGTTCCTGTATCATCTATTTTATTTTTTTCTTCTCTTTTACCAATTTCACTATAATCACGTTTTTTCATTATTTCTAGTATGTCACTAGTAACCATTTCTGAAATATCAATAATAAATCTTTCAATTTCACCTTGATATTGGTCTGTTTTTATAACATTATATTTTGATGAAAGACTAGCTAAAAATTCGTTTTCTTTATCTAAATAAGAATTTACCATTTCAATATTTGGTACATTAACTATTCTTCCTGGTCTTCCTTTTCTTTCTACACTAAGCTCAGGAGAAGTTATCAAATTATATGTTATAGGTCGATATTTATTTAAAAAATCGGTTTTAAAGAATTCTTTTAAAATAGCAACATCTTTCATTGATATTATATTTTTTTGTATATCAACATCAAGCCAAGGAATTCTATCTAGCATTCCTCTATCATACATTACAATTCTTGGAGTAGAATTATTTATATCTTCACTTAAATTTTTTAGTAGTTCCATTATCATCCATATTTCGTATTCTTCTGCATTCTTATTTTCAATTGGATTATATTCAGCTGTTTCCCTTCTTGTTTGAAATGGAATATTTGCTTTTTCAAATAAATTTTTAAAGCTATTTAGTAATGTTGTTTTTCCACTTTTTGGAGTACCTACTAATTCAACAAAAATTGGCCCTGTACTTTTTTCTAATCCTAGCTTTATTTGACTTAAATTATTTTCTATATTTTTCATTTGTGCTTGCATTTTTTGTTCTATTTTTTCCATATATTTTACCTTATTTCTTTATTTATTTTACTTAATATAGATTTATTTATTTTTTATTATTTTCTACTTAATATAGATTTAATTACTTTTTCATTATCTTTTACTTGATATAGATTTATCTACTTTTTATATTCTTCTATAATAATTTTATTTAAAAAATCTTGTCTAATATTTCCTTATACTTTTTAAATAATTCATTTTCTTCGTTTGTATTTTCAATAACAGCATCATACATACTTTTATAATACCACTTTTGCTCTTCTACTGGCTTATTAAAGTCTTTCCATACATCATTTCCTTTTTCTTGATACACAGCATATAAACATTCTAAGTTGCTTATTTTATCTGCACATTCTACTAATTTTCCATCTAAACTTGCAGTTTTCATTTTGTTTATTGCATCTATTTTTCTTTCTTTCCACTCTAAACTTTTATTTTCTGATACTTCCCACACTATTTTGGCAACCGCTTCGCCAAATTCATTTTTTACATCTTCTAAAGTATATTTTGTATCTTCAACAACGTCATGTAAAACCCCTGCAATAACTGCATTAGTACTTGCTCCTGCTCTTTGTAAAATCATTGATACTGTAAATGGATGAAAAATCATATCCACTTCTTTATCTGTTTTTCTTTTTTGACCATTATGTGCTTTTGTAGCAAAATAAATGGCATAATCTAATAATTCCATACCATATTGCTTCATTTTTTCCTCCGTTACACAAATATATTTAACTCATATATAAGCCTATTTAAATAAAGCATTTTCAATTTCTATTTTATTACTTTTCTTCTACTATTTTAATATGAACATCTCTTAGTTGCTCACTACTTACTGTACTTGGTGCTCTCATAAGTAGGTCTCTTGCCTTTTTATTCTTAGGGAATGCTATTACTTCACGAATGTTTTTACTATCTGCAACAAGCATTACCATTCTATCTAGTCCTGGGGCTGCTCCTGCATGTGGTGGAGTTCCATATTGGAAAGCATTGTATAATGCACCAAATCTAGTTTCTACTTCTTTTTCGCTATATCCAGCTATTTCAAAGGCTTTAACCATTAGCTCTGGATCATGGTTTCTTACTGCTCCTGATGCTACTTCATAACCATTGCATACTACGTCATATTGATATGCTAAAATATCTAATGGATCTTTTGTCATTAATGCTTCCATTCCACCTTGTGGCATTGAGAATGGATTATGATTGAAGTCTATTTTTCCTTCATCTGATAATTCATACATTGGAAAATCTACTATATAGCATAAACGATATACATTTTTTTCTAATAAATCTAATCTATTTCCAAGTTCTATTCTAATAGCTCCTGCTATTTTTTGAACTGTTTTAAATTCATCTGCCATAAAGAAAACAGCTGTATTTTCTTTCATTCCTATTTTTTCTTTTAAAGCACTTTGTACATCTTCAGTAATAAATTTTGAAATTCCTCCTGAAAGTACATTTTCATTATCTACTTTTACCCATGCTAAGCCTTTTGCACCTGTTTCTTCTACTGCAAATTCTGTCATTGAATCAAAGAATTTTCTTCCTTGCTCAGCACCATTTTCCACTACTATTGCTTTTACTGTTTTATCTTTAAATGCATTAAATTCTACATTTTTAAATATTTCAGTAACATCTTGTATAATTAATGGATTTCTTAAATCTGGTTTATCGCTTCCGTATTTTTCCATTGCTTCTAAATATGGTATTTTAATAAATGGTGCTTCATCTACTTTCCAGTTTGTATGTGTTTTAAAAACAGTAGTGAATATTTCAGCTAATACTTTTAATACATCTTCTTGCTCTGCAAAGCTCATTTCAAAATCTAGTTGATAAAATTCTCCTGGTGCTCTATCTGCTCTAGGGTCTTCATCACGGAAACATGGAGCGATTTGATAATATTTGTCAAATCCTGATACCATTAAAAGTTGCTTAAATTGTTGTGGTGCTTGTGGAAGTGCATAAAATTCGCCCGGATGTAATCTGCTTGGTACTAAAAAGTCCCTTGCTCCTTCTGGTGATGAGTTTGCTAAGATAGGTGTTTGAATTTCTGTAAATCCAAGTTCGTCCATCTTTCTTCTAATAGTTTTCATTATCTCGCTACGAAGTAAAATTGTGTTATGTAGTTTTTCATTTCTTAAATCTAGGAATCTGTATTCTAGTCTTAAATCCTCTTTTACTTCTCCTGCTTTTTCAGAGTTTATTTCAAAAGGTAATACATTTTTGCATTTACCTAAAATTTGAATTTGTTTTGCATCTATCTCAATTTCTCCAGTTGGTATTTTTGTGTTTTTGTTAGAACGCTCTATTACTGTTCCTTTTACACCTACAACACATTCTGTTACTATTTTTTCTAGTACAGTTTTATCTATTGAATTATTGTCTGCTGAAATAACAACTTGTGTAATTCCAAATTGGTCACGAAGGTCTATGAATACCATTGAGCCTAAGTTTCTTATTTTTTGTACCCAGCCTGCAAGTGTAACTTCTTCTCCAACATTTTTTATATTTAATTCTCCACAATTATGATCTCTATACATATATTTATTGTCCTTTCTAATTTGTATAAAAATTTTGCTATGTCTAATATTTCGTAAATCACTACGTTTGCCTTATTATTTTATTCCATTTTTGCTTGAAAGTAAATGGGTATTTATAATTTTTTAAAAGTTTATAAGTATATACAGAACTTTGGAAATCTAAAAAATCCTTACCAAGATAATAATCTTAGTAAGGATACATTTTTATTTTTCTTAGTATTTTGCATTGATTAAATATTATTTTACCTCGTATTCTTTGCAAAACCTTTCAAATGTTATACCTTCGGTATTTGGTATAAGAGCAGCGTCTTTAAAAGTAAAGTCTTTAAGGTCTTCCAAAAAACTACATACTGCATCTAACTTATTGAGTCTATAGCGATAAAGTCCATGGCAAAATGCTATATACCTTTTAGCATACAATGTCCCTTCTTTAAAAGCCTTTTTTTCTTCTTCGGTTTTAAAATTTGTCATAACCTTGTGTCCTCCTTAAAGTGATTTTTTAGTTGCAATACCGAAAAATAAAAATGTGATTATGTTTAACTATACAAATTTTATCATGTTTTGTAATTAAAGTCAAATGCCTAACTGGTGTTAATTTTGCAATAACTATCTAATCTTATTTATGAAATTAACTATCTAAAAAATTCAAATCAAAAATTAAACAAAGTCGTAAATGTAACATATTATTTAGCACATAGTGAAAAAAATTCCAACAAAATATTGAATTTCGTAGTATTATCCTATATAATTAGGGTATTATTATTTTATTGAAAAAATTATTTTAAAAAATATATTTAACAAAAAGAAAGGGATGTTTTTTAATGGAAACAAAAAAAGTATTAGTTAAAAACCTATATAGAGATTTAGATACCTACGCTGGAACTACTGTTGAAGTTTCAGGTTGGGCTAAAACAATTCGTGATTCTAAAAACTTTGGATTTATTGAATTAAATGATGGTAGTTTTTTCAAAAATGTACAAATAGTATTTGATACTGAACTTTCAAATTTTGAGGAAATAAGAAAGCTTTCTATAAGTTCTTCTATCATCGTTACAGGAGAGGTTGTAAAAACAGAAAATGCAAAGCAACCTTTTGAAATAAAAGCAAAAGAAGTTAAAATTGTAAATCAAGCAGATTTAGATTATCCGCTTCAAAAAAAGAGACATTCTTTTGAATATTTAAGAACAATTAGCCATTTGCGCCCAAGAACAAACACATTTAATGCTGTTTTCCGTGTTCGTAGTGTTCTTTCTTATGCAATTCACAAGTTCTTCCAAGAAAAAGGATTTGTTTATGTTCATACACCTATCATTACTGGAAGCGACTGTGAAGGTGCAGGAGAAATGTTTAGAGTAACTACTATGGACATGCAAAACCCTGCAAAAACTGAAGATGGAGATGTTGATTATAGCCAAGATTTCTTTGGTAAATCTTCACACCTTACTGTTAGTGGTCAATTAGATGTTGAAACTTTTGCGCACGCATTCCGTAATGTTTATACATTCGGTCCTACTTTCCGTGCTGAGAATTCTAACACAGTAAAGCACGCAGCTGAGTTTTGGATGATAGAACCAGAAATTTGCTTTGCAGATTTACAAGATGATATGGATTTAGCTGAAGAAATGGTTAAATATATAATTTCTTATGTGCTTGAAAATGCACCTGAAGAAATGGAATTCTTTAATCAATTTGTAGATACTGGATTATTAGAAAGATTACACAATGTAATAAATTCTGATTTTGGTAGAATTACTTATACAGATGCCATTAAAGAACTTGAGAAAGTAAATGACCAATTTGAATACCCTGTTTCTTGGGGTGTAGATATTCAAACAGAACATGAAAGATATCTATCTGAAAAAGTATTTGGAAAACCTGTATTTGTAACAGATTATCCAAAGGAAATCAAAGCATTTTATATGAAACAAAATCCAGATGGTAAAACTGTTGCAGCTACTGACCTTCTAGCTCCTGGAATTGGAGAAATTATCGGTGGTAGCCAAAGAGAAGATGATTTTGATAAGTTAACTGCTCGTATTGAAGAATTAGGTCTTAAAAAAGAAGATTACTGGTGGTACTTAGATTTAAGAAGATATGGTAGTTGCGTTCATAGTGGTTTTGGTTTAGGTTTTGAGAGAATGCTTATGTATTTAACTGGTATGCAAAATATTCGTGATGTGCTTCCATTCCCAAGAACACCAAAGAACTGCGAATTTTAAGACAATGGGACGGGGTTTTTGTCTTAAGGTTTTAAAGGTTTTATTATGTAATTACTTAATCATAGAGGGTGTCCTAAAATAGGAACTCTCTTTTCATTTCACAATAAGAAACGTAGAATTTATTTTAATATTAATTTTAAAACAAATTTTACGTTTTATTTATTTTATATTCTCTTTATTTATTTTATATCCTTTTTTATCGAATATCTTGTAAAAAACTTTATCCTTTTATATTATTTTTTATTAAGCGTTTTTTAAAGAACTTTATCTATTTTTATAAAACTTAAAAAAGCTAAAACAGGCTTAAGTTCAAATATTTGCCAAAACGTTCTAAGTAAAAATTCCCGTTAAACCCTAAGACAAAAACCCCGTCCCATTGTCTTAAATTTTTCCTCTAACATATTCATATATTAGTATTCCAGCTGCAACTGATGCATTTAAGCTTTCGGTTTTGCCAAGCATAGGTATTTTTACTTTTTTATCTGCTATATCTAATATTTCCTTTGAAACACCATTTGCTTCATTTCCAATTACTATTACTTTTTTATTATACTTAATATCATAAATAGATTCGCTTGTTTCTAGTGATGTTGCAATTACTTCGAATTTATGCTTTTTAATTGTTTGTAAAGTTTGAATAAGATTATTTGACCTTATGATATTTATTCTAAAAATTGCTCCCATGGTTGAGCGAACAACCTTTGGACTATATGGGTCAGCAGTATTTTCAGATATGATAATTTGCTTTAAATTTGCACTATCTGCTGTTCTTAAAATAGTTCCTAAATTTCCTGGGTCTTGAATTCCATCTAAAACTAAAATGATGTCTTCTGAATAGTTTATATTTTCGCTATTATCACCTTTTTCTACAACTGCTAAAATGCCTTGTGGGGTTTGTACTTCTGAAAGAAGGTTAAATATTTTTTGCGTTACATATATACATTCATATTTTGCTATTTCGTATAGTAACCCCTGCTCGATATGACTATTTGGACTTTTGGCATTTTTTAAGCTTTCTTCTTCACAATCTTCGCAAATAACAATCATTTTTATATCAGCTTTTTCCTCGATTGCTTCTCTTACTAATTTAATTCCTTCTACAATATATCTATTTGTTTCATCACGATACTTTTTTTCTTTTAATTTTCTTATTGCTTTTATTTGCTCATTATCTTTACTTGAAATAACTTGCATTTTAACCTTCCTTTCATTTTTGCTTAATTTATTAAAAATTATTTACAATTTAAAATTATAGTTACTTTTAAAGTTCCTTCTTAGTATCTTAATTAACTATTTACTAATTATAATTTAACTTCAATATATTTATTTACACTACCATTTTTAAAAACTCTTTAATCGCTTCTAATAATCTTTTTTCTTTTTTATCTCCGGTTTTAAATGTAACATAAGGGTCAATTCCAGAAGAAAAGCGGATTTTCATTCCATATTGTTTTAACAAATTATCTACTCTTTCTACTGGTATTTTTTCCTTTTTAAAATAAAATACTATTGAATCTGCTCTTTGTGTAATTTTTATAACACCAGCTTTTCTAGCTAGTTCTTTAATTCTAGTAACTTCTAGTAAATTTTCTAATTCTTCTGGCAATTTTCCATATCTATCAATAACTTCATCTACTACATTTTGTATATCTTCTTCTGTTCTGCATAGCGCTATATTTTGATAAATTTCAATTTTTTGACTACCATTTTCAATGAAGCTATCTGGTATATAGCTAGATACTGATAAATCAATTTGAATATCTTGCTCTTCTACCACTTCAATTCCTTGCATTTCTTTAATAACATCATCTAATAGCTTGCAATAAGTATCATATCCAACCTGCTCCATGTGACCATGTTGTACTTCTCCTAGCATACTTCCTGCTCCACGAATTTCTAGGTCTCTCATAGCTATTTTAAATCCAGAGCCAAACTCTGTAAATTCTTTTATTGATTTTAACCTCTTATCTGCTACTTCTGAAAGAAGTTTGTCTCTTTTATAGGTAACATATGCGTAAGCTTGTTTATCACTTCTTCCTACCCTACCTCTAATTTGATAAAGTTGTGCGAGTCCTAATCTATCTGCATTTTCCACTATAATAGTATTGGCATTTGGAATGTCTATACCTGATTCTAGAATTGTTGTGCATACTAAAACATTTATCTTATGCTCCACAAACTCTTGCATTATTTCTTCTAGCTCATGACCTGTCATTTTTCCATGTGCAAATGCTACATTTGCTTCTGGAACAAGGTTTTCTATCTCGTGTGCTTTCTTTTCTATATTCTCCACTTGATTATATAAATAAAATACTTGCCCACCTCGTTCTAACTCTCTTGTAATTGCTTCTGTAATTACCTCTTTATCGTATTCTAGCACATAGGTTTGAACTGGCTTTCTATTGTGTGGTGGCTCATATATAACTGACATATCTCTAACACCAACTATTGACATATGAAGCGTTCTTGGAATTGGTGTTGCTGTCATGGTTAGAACATCTACACTATTTTTAAGTTGCTTTATTTTTTCTTTATCTTTTACACCAAAACGGTGCTCCTCATCTATAATAAGTAAGCCTAAATCTTTAAAATTAACATCTTTGCTAAGTAATCTATGTGTTCCTATTACTACATCTACTTCTCCTAATTTTAGCTTCTTTATAATCTCTTCTTGCTCTTTTTTAGTTCTAAAACGATTTAGCAATTCTACTTTCATTGCAAATTCGCTCATTCTCTTTTTAAATTCTTCATATTGTTGGTTTGCTAAAATAGTGGTTGGTACCAAATATGCTACCTGCTTTTGGTCCATTACTGCTTTAAAAGCTGCCCTTATTGCTACCTCTGTTTTTCCATATCCAACATCTCCGGCAAAGCAATCTATCCATTGGAAATGGCTTTTCCATGTCTTTTTTTACTTCTTCTATACATCTTAATTGGTCGTCTGTTTCTGTGTATGGGAAACTATCTTCAAATTGCCTTTGCCATGGGGTATCTTTTGAAAAAGCATACCCTTTAATTTTTTGTCTTTTTGCATATAACTCTACTAAATCTTTTGCAACCTCTTCTAATTGCTTCTTTACCTTACTTGTAGTTGCATTCCACTCTTTTCCACCTAATTTATTTAGCCTTGGTGCAGTTTCTCCTCCACCTATATATTTTCTTACACTATCTAAATTGGTGGTTGGGACATATAGCATATCATCATTTCTGTATTTTATTTTAATATAATCCTTTGTTATATTGTCTGCTGTAATTGTGTTAACACCTATAAACTCGCCTATGCCATGTGTTTGATGCACCACGAAATCGCCAGGTTTTAAATCTGCAAAAACTATCTTTTCTCCCTCTTTAAATTGACGCGATAGCTTTCTTTTCTTTTTCGTAGTTCCTTCAAAACCATTTTGCATACTGATAACAACTAAATTCAAATCATAGTTTTCAAAGCCTGATGAAATAGAATTTGTTGTTACTACAATTTCAGCCTGTTTTACCTCTTTTAAACTTTCTTCATATTTATAATTTACTTCATGCTCTTTTAAAACTTCGCATATTCTCTTTGCATTTATTTCATTTCCTGCAAGTATGCAAACTTTCTTTTTTGCCTTTTGATAATTTATTAAATCTGACATCAAAAGCTCTAATTCCGGTTGGTAAAAGTTAATTTCTCTCGTTTCAAAATAATATTTAGGCATATTTTTGATAGTATCATTTTGCTCTAAATATATTATTGGTCTTTTTGAAAAGTTATATTCAAAATTGCTAATTTCTCTAATTGCCTCAGGTACAAATCTTTCCTTTTGAATTAGAGAATCTATTAAATGGTTGTTATCTAATATGATGTTTTCCTGTCTTTGATTTATTTTCAAGTTTTCATCTAAAAATAGCAAGTATTCATCTGATAAATAATCTAAAAATGATGAACTATTGGCATAAAATTGATTAAAATATTTATCAATCTTACTAATATAATCCTTTGCTTTAATTTGCTCTATATCTTCTGTTTGCTCTGGATAACTTTCCTCTATATTTTTTACTACTGTATCTAAATCATCTACAATAAATTCATGTGCAGGAAATATTGTAATTTCTTTTATCATTTCAGTTGACCTTTGAGAAGAAATTTTAAAATACCTAATTGAATCTACCTCGTCTCCCCAAAATTCTATTCTAACACCTATTGTTTCAGATAAACCAACATCTACAATGCCTCCACGAATACAAAATTGACCCTGGTTTTCAATAAGCTCACTTCTTTCATAGCCTAGTTTAACAAAGGTTTCTTTTAAAACCTCCAAAGAATATGATTTTCCAACTTCTATATCAACTTTATTTTTGTACAAATCCTGTTTAGTAATCATTTTTTGCATTGCTGTTTCAATAGTTGTTACTATAACAAAGTTTTCACTTGGTGCCTTCTTTTCTTCTACAAGTATCATTTGATTTAAAGTTTTAATTCTTTCATAAGGTAAATCCTTACTTTGTGCAATATAATCATAGCTTGCTATTTCTCTTTTTGGAAAATAGTTTGTTTTTATTCCAAAGCTCTTTAAATCTTCACATAGTTTTTTTGCTTGTAATTCATTGTATGTAAGTAAGCAAATTGGCTTTTTTATATTGTTTAAAATTGCTTTAATTATGTGTGCCTTTTCCACGCAAACTAAGCCCGATATTCCTACCGGGCCTTTTATTTTTTTCAGCTCTTTTAAAAGCTCTTTGAACTTTTCATTTTGCTCTAATAATTCTACTAAAAAGTTCATGGTGTTTAGTTTTCCTTCCTTAGCTATTATACCACAGATTAGTGAAAATTAAAACTATAAATTTAAATAAGATGAAAGATAATATTAGAATTATTGAAATTTATTTTAAAAATAATAGTATTGTAAACCAATTTGTGATATACTATTAATAAATCTTTTGGAAAGGAAGTAAAAACTATGTTTGATGAAAAACAAGAAATCAATTCGGCAGTTAATACTTTATCTGATAAAGTTACTTTAAATGATTCAATTTATTCTTTATATCTACATTCAAAATTGCAAAAGAGCCAAGATGATATAAAGAATAATAGAGTAATGACAATTCAAGAATCTAAAGAAAGGATGAAAAAAAAGTATGCTGATTTTAATGTCAAATGAAGCACATCAAGATATAGATTTCATTGTTCATAAAAAAAGAAATTTCAATTTATTTTATAAATCTTATATAAAAAATAATTTTTAATTTTTTTATTCTTTACTATCCAAAATCATCTTTATATTAACAATTTTTATATGTTTGGGCATTTACTTAATCCCATATCATTTTTGCTGCTCATAATTTAATATAAAAAAAGCCCAGACTTTAAAATCTGAGCTTACTTGGTATTTCTACCTAACCTCTCATTTGAGAAGTTACTTTTCAGAGGATTGTCTCATCTCCCGAAGTTTGCGTTGTAAAGCCAGTCCTCCTCTCCGAGGTGCTTCTTTGAAATGCCGATTCAAGACTTTTCTTACCTCGTTTCCAAGATAAGAACTATAGTCATAAATTGTTTCGGTCATTTTTTTGTGAACTGTGGTTTTTGGTATCCCAAACACGGCAGCTGTTTCGCGGATAGTGGCACCATTATCTAAAATATAGAATGCCATACCTACACACCGCTTTTCCTCTTCAGAAGAGGTTTCATCCACAATTATACGTCCTGTGTACTTTCTGTTCATAGAGTATTCCCCCAAAAAAATTATTTAGTTTTTCAATTAATATATATTATACTGCATTTTTATTATTTTTTCAAGTTTATAGCCATTCTCCATACTTTTTAATATATTCTTTCTTTACAATAGTTGCGATAAAGCAATATAAAATAGGGACGCCTAATATTATCATAAAAATATATTTGATTGGTATTGCTGTTAGTCCAATTAAAGCTCCTAGTGGTGTAAATGGTATAATAATTGCTACTATGCTTAAAATTATAGAGGTTGCATAAACCACTTTTGAACTATTACTTTGAATGAATGGCGTTTTTGCAGTTCTAATTATATGCAAGCCTACTAAGTTTGAAACTACACCATATGAAAACCATATACTTTGGAATATTGCTGCTTCCCTAATTCCAAATAAAAACCATAAACTGCTAAAAATAAGTAAGTCAAATGCTGAGCTTGTAGGTCCCATCCATAACATAAACCTTTTTAAATCTTTCATGCTCCATCTTTTTGGCTTTTGTAAATATTCTTTGTCAACATTATCATAAGGAAGTGATAATTGACCAATATCATAAAGTAAGCTTTGCACTAAAAGTTGAATTGGTGTAATTGGGAAAAATGGTAGGAAAATACTTGCTATTAAAATTGATAAAACCTCTCCAAAGTTAAAGCTAACTGCCATTTTAATATATTTTAGTAGGTTACCAAATGTTTTTCTTCCTTCTATTACTCCTTCTGTTAGAACATTCAAATTCTTTTTAAGCAAAATTATATCTGCTGTTTCTTTTGTAATATCAACAGCTGTATCTACTGAAATTCCTACCTCTGCATTTTTAATTGATGGCGCGTCATTTATTCCATCTCCCATATAGCCTACGACATTTCCCTGCTCTTTTAATACACGAACAATTCTAGCTTTTTGAATTGGTGAAAGTTTGGCATATACATTTGTAGTTCTTAGAAGCCTTGCAAGTGCAATGTCTGATAGCTTGTCTATTTTATTTCCTAATACAATTTTATCTGTATTTATATTAACTTTTTCGCAAATCGCTTTTGTTACATATTCGTTGTCTCCTGTAAGTACAATTACTCTAATGCCATCATTATTTAATCTTTCAATTTCTTCTCTTGCACTCTTTTTAGGTGGATCTAAAAATCCAACAAAGCCAACTAATATCATTTTTTCTTCTTCTTTTACCGTATAACCTGAAATCTCTTTTTTTGTTTTTCTTTCGCTCTCTAAAAGTTCATTCTCATTTTTAGTATTTGAAGTTTCTTCTTTATTACTTGAAAGTTTTGATGAGATTTCTTTTTTACAAACCGCAAGTACTCTTAAACCCTGTTCATTTAAGGCTTTTGCAATTTCTTTTACTTTTTGCCTTTTCTCCAAAGTAAAGTCTGATACTTTTCCATCTTCTTCTACTTGTTTGCAAATGCTTAAAATTTCTTCTACTGCACCTTTTGTAATCATTTGCACCTTTTTATCTTCATCTTCTAAAATTACTGAAAGTCTTCTTCTTGAAAAATCAAATGGTATTTCATCTATCTTTTTATATTTCTTAGCATATGCTATTAAGCCATTTTCTTCTATTCTTTTAATTATTGCTTCATCTATATTTCCTTTTAAACCTGTTTGAAAATATGAATTTAAAAATGCTGTTTTTAAAATATTTTCGTCGTCTTCTCCTTTTAAGTTCAAATATTTTTCAAGTACGATTTTATCTTCTGTTAAAGTTCCTGTTTTGTCAGTACACAAAATATTCATTGCTCCAAATGACTGTATGCTGTCTAACTTTTTTACAATGGTTTTCTTTTTAGACATGGCAGTTGCACCTTTTGCTAAGCTTGAAGATAGTATAACTGGAAGTAATAATGGTGTAATTCCTATGGCTATTGCAACTGCAAATGTAAATGCTGTTAGGCTTCCATGCTTAAATACATTTATGAAAAATGTTATTGGAATTAAAACTATCATAAATCTAATAAGCAAATTACTAATACTTTCAATTCCTTTTTCAAAGCTGGTTTTAGGTTTTCCTTGCTCTATGCTTTCTGCAATCTTTCCAAAATAAGTATTATCTGCAGTTTGAAAAACTACACCTTTTCCAGTACCACTCATTACATTTGTACCCATGAAACAAATAGTATCTAAATCTGTAATATCTTCTATCTTTTTTAAACTTTTATTTTCCGTTACTGCTACTTTTTTTACTGCATCAGATTCACCTGTAAGAGATGACTGAACTACATACAAATCTTTTTGCTCTACTATTTTTAAGTCTGCTGGAATTAAATCACCTGCTGATAATATAACAACATCTCCTACTGTAATTTCGTCTAAATATACTCTTTGCTCTTTTCCATCACGAAGAACTGTGGACTTTACTGCTACCAGCTTCTTTAATTTTTCTGCTGCTTTATTTGAACGAAACACTTCAAAAAACTCTAAGAAAGTACTTATTATTATAAGTGCTATTACGACAGCTATATTTGCATAGCTTGGCACTTCTTGCAAAATTACATCTGTATATACTAACACTAATGCAATTCCTACTAATATAAGGTTAAAAGCATTTAAAAAGCTTTCCCATAAATAGTTATACCACTTTTTTGGTTTTGCTTGTTTTATTTCATTTTTCCCGTATTTTGCTTGAGACTTTAATACTTGTTTATAAGTAAGACCTTTTTCAATTTCTACTTTGTTCTTTTCTAAAAATGTTCTCACATCTTCCATGCAAATTTCGCCATATGTTTTTTGAATATCTATTTCTTCTAATTTTTCTTTGTTCATATCTCATTCTGAGTTTTACTTTTATTATTAAAACTCAAACTTTCTCCCCTTTCGTATTATATGTAAAATTCTTATCTTTCGTATTATATTAAAAATTTGGATATAAGCTTAATTTTTTTACAATGTTTTTTCTTATTATACACTAATTTTTCTTTTTCAAAACATTTTTATTTTAAATTTTTACATATTTTGATACATACTTTTAATTTCAAAAATTGTATTTAATTTTTCACTTGATGATTTTATAGACTCTTCAAGATTTTTTCAAGTATAGCTTGTCATAAAAACCTTTTTTAAGCATAAATATTAAAATAAAAATTGCTTAAGAAAGGTTTTAATTTTTAAATGGTTATTGTATATTCTCTAAAAAGAAATGCGCTTTCAATTATTTTTTGCATATTTTGCATTTGCCTAATTCTTTTTTCAAATGCTAATTTTTTGGCAGCAGGAAATGGACTTTATTTGTGGGCAACTGCTGTTGTACCCTCTTTGTTTCCGTTTTTTGTTGCAACAGAATTATTAAGTAATACCAGCCTTATTCCGTTTCTTGGAAAATATTTAAGCCCTATTATGAGACCTCTTTTTGGTGTTCCTGGTGAAGCAGCTTTTGCTTTTTTAATGGGTATGATTAGTGGCTACCCTGTTGGTGCTAAAATTGTAGCTAATTTTAAGGAAAATGGAATTTGTACTGAGGAAGAAGCTGAAAGAATGCTTGCCTTTACTAACAATTCCGGTCCTTTATTTATCATTGGTACTGTTGGTGTTAGTTTGTTTGGAAATAGTTTAGTAGGAATTCTGCTTTTTGTAACACATATTTTGGCGTGCATTACTGTTGGGATTGTACTTAATATTTATTCTAAAATGAAAGATAAAAAGGCTAACCATTATTCTGGAAACTCTTACTCTGGAACTTATCAAGAAAAAAATTCAAATTTTAGCTTAAATACTTATAATAGAAATAAAAAATCTAATAATACCTCAGTTTCAGAAAAAGAAGACAACTTTGTTACATTTTCTTCTTTAGGAGAAGTTTTAGGGAAAAGCATTATGAGTGCAATTCACACTACTCTTTTGATTGGTGGCTTCGTTGTTATCTTTTCCGTTGTGCTTTCTATTCTATCACAAAGCCATGTGCTAGATTATTGTAGTAATATTTTAAGCCCAATTTTATCAATATTACATATTCCTACTGACTTTGCAAGACCTATTTTATCTGGAATAATTGAGCTTACAAATGGTGTTAATTTAGTTTCTAATGTAAACATTAAAGCTATTTCTATTAACATTGTTATATGTGCATTTTTACTAGGTTTTGGTGGATTTTCTGTTTTACTACAAGTTCTTAGCATTATAAGTAAATCGCATATATCTATTCGTAAATACTTTATAGGTAAATTGCTTCAAGGCGTATTTGCTACTTGTTACACTCTACTTGCACTTGAGTTTATTCCTATTTTTCAATTTAATTTGTAGGATTATATGCACTTTATTTTAGGTAAAATTTATTGTTTGAATTACTACATTTAGACATATTTTTTCTCTTACAGAATACAATAAAACAAAGATATATAACAATATACTTCAAAATTTTAGTTATTAATTATAATCAATTTATTATTTCACAAAAAAATTTAAGGAGGCTTCAAAATTGGATAAGAATGATGCAAATTTTAACTTTTCTCCATTTATGAATTATGATATGGGATTTGACCCTTCAATGGCTGATAGTTCTATGTTTAACCCTGTTATGCAATACGAACAAGCATATATGTATTACAGGTATTTGACACAACAATTAGAGTATAAAATTAAATGTAAAGAATATGAAAAATTATCTGGAAATACTAGAAGTGATAGAAGGGTTGAATAAAAAAGCACTCTATTATTAGAGTGTTTTTTAGTACTATTCACATAAATAGCTATAATTATATTTCCTTTTGTAAATTTTCTTTTGAAACTTCCCTTTCTCGTGAATGTAAAATAGATTCACTTATTGCAATTGACATAAACTTATTATATGCCTTCATTTTACTATCATCATCTTTAAATTCATCAGGAACTAGAACAGCTTGCAAATCTTCTACTGCCTTTCGCTCTTCTTCTGAAGCTTCTTTTGGAATATTAAATATTGTATCTTTATTATCTTTATTGCAATCAAATATTGTTATTTCACACAATTTTTTCATAATATCTTTATATACCGGAGAAATATTAAATCCATTATTCTCCATTTCTCTTAAAAAAAAGTCCATTTGCTTACCATTTGCTTTTATTGATTGTGGTTCTTTATCATCTACTATCTTACTCTTTTCAACAAGATAAGAAGGAATATCTCCCAAACCACTATAAACTTGATTTTTAATGTCTTCTGGATTGGTAATTAAATAATTATTTCTTAACAGCTTACTTAATGATACTATTTGATTTATAAATCCTAAAGTATTCTCATCTTCATAAAAATATGTGAAAGTATGTGGTGCTGTCTTAATTCCTTCCTTTGACATTAGTTTATAAAATTGCTTGTTACTTTCGTCATCTGACCACTCCCACATACCAACATTTTCAGCACGGTATCCTAATTGGGTTAAAAATGGTTGTGAAAATCCTTTTACATTTTCTCCTTCATAACCTAAGACATGCACTTTTGGATTAAAAATTTTTAATTGTTCAACTTCATTTTTTGGACATAAAATCCATGTATTCTCTGATAATTCTATACTTCCTCGTGTAAAAGTATCCATAGGTGCTGCACGACCAATTTTTTCATTAGGTATATCATCAAATGGAATTAAAACGGCATATTTGCAATCATCCCAAGAACCACGAATATGTGATGCCACCTCATCATTCATAGCCATATGAACAGTATCTCGTGCTGATTTAAAAGAGTACTCATATTGAACTCCATTTATAGTAATATTTTCTTTGTATTCTACATTAGAATCTTTTGCTGACTTTATCATATTAGATGTTGGTACATATCTGGTTTTATGAACACCTATTAATGATGACTTTGAAGAATAATCCCTTGGATGTGAAAATATACTTTTATCAGATTCAGAAAGTACAGGTTGGATTCCGTTACTCTCTAAAATTTTTACCGCTTCTGCAGGTGTAATTCCTGTCTCATAAAGCGTTTTTGCATTTTCTATTAAACTTATTTTTTGTTTAATTTCTGTAAGTTTATCATTTATTCCTGATGCTTCTAATTCATGTTCAACCTTTTCACTTTCTTCTTGTAATTCGCTTTTAGCATCACTAATTAATTTTGGAAGTTCAGAAAGTCTTTTAGATTGTGCTTTGAATTTTTTATAATCTTTTCTTCTTGTAACCCATTTTTCAAAAAAAGAAAAATTATCTCTTACAGTTATTCCATCTGATTGTTCCCACTCAAGTTCAAATAATTTACTACGTAGTGTATGTAGCCTATTTTTAATGTTATTTTCTTTTTCTTCATATTGTAATTTCTGATTATTTAATTCTTCTAATTTTATTTTTTTAACTTCATCTATCATTTTTTATTTTCCTTAATCACTTATATATTTTATATTAATATTATAAATTCCTTTTAATTTTAAAGGATTTCTTAATATTATTCCAAATTTTTGGTAACAAGCAACTTCTTCAACATATATTTCTTTTATATAGTCATAAATGTTACCTAATATAGCATTTTCGTCTGTAAATTTTAAGTTTCTATATGGATTTAAACTTAAATCTAATTTATTATAACCTTTTACATTTGGAATATAATCTGCCATTGTTTTTTGCTTTTGGAATATAATTAAATATTCTAACCTTCTATCATATCTTATATTAAAGTGTATTACTATTTCATTCTCTTTTCTTTCTTCTATAAAATAGCATTTTAAATTTTTTCCAAAATCATCACGAAATTTTAATGCACCTTTTTTTAGAATTTCTATTATTTTATCCACACTTTCTTGTTCATCCATTAGTTTTTTTCTCCCTTAAATAAATCATTTACATTATATCTTTTTATATATTTTTTTACAATAATTATTTAAAGTTTTATTCATTTTACATTAATGTATTCTAAACATTATAATATAATTTTTAAATGTAGTGCATATTAAAAATAAAACTAAAAAAATACCATTCTTTTTCAGAATGGTATTTGCATCTATCTGTTCTATTTTTGAATAGATACGTTTTGGTAGCGACGATGTGGATCGAACACATGACCTATCGGGTATGAACCGATCGCTCTAGCCAGCTGAGCTACGTCGCCATATTTTTTAGATTTAAGACGCTTATTATTATATTATGTGTTTTATAGTTTGTCAAGAGAAATAAAAGAAAAAAGCTAAAATAGCTTTTTCTTTTATTTTTTACTTTATTATTTATCTAGTCTTTTCTTCTTTTTCAGGTTCTACTTTAGATTTACTATCTTCTACAGCTTTTTCTACATCTGTTTCTACTTTTTGAATGTCAATACCAGACTTTCCACCTTTTCCAGCTTTATTACTTGTAGGTTTTTCAAATTTAACTTCTAAGTCTTCAACTCTTTTTAAAGACTCTTCTAATTCTGGCATATCACTTATATTTTTTTCTTCTACATCTGGTCCTAAAGTTACAAACCAAAAATGTAATATTTTTTCTTTAATACTCATAATTTTCTTCTTAAAATTTCCTTCCTTAATTTTAAGAAAAACTCACCTCCATAGGTTTATTTTTCTAAACACGTATTTATTATACCACATTTAATAGGAAAAATCAAGTATTTTATGTTAATTTAGTTCATATAATCCTTTAATTTCTTACTTCTGCTTGGATGCCTTAATTTTCTTAGGGCTTTTGCTTCGATTTGTCTAATTCTTTCACGAGTTACCATGAACTCTCTACCTACTTCTTCTAGTGTTCTTGCTTTTCCATCTTCTAATCCAAATCTTAATTTTAATACTTTTGCTTCTCTTGCTGTTAAAGTGTTCATAACTTCTTCTAATTGTTCACGAAGCAAAGTGTATGCTGCTGAGTCTTGTGGTGCAGGGCTGTCCTCATCTTGTATAAAATCTCCTAAGTGGCTGTCATCTTCTTCACCTATTGGTGTTTCTAGTGATACTGGGTCTTGTGCTATTTTTTGAATTTCTGTTACTTTATCTACTGGAATTTCCATTTCTGCAGCTATTTCTTCTACACTAGGCTCACGACCATTTTGTTGTAATAAATGTCTTGATACTCTAATTAATTTATTTATAGTTTCTACCATATGAACTGGTATACGAATTGTTCTAGCTTGATCTGCGATTGCTCTTGTTATAGCTTGTCTAATCCACCATGTTGCATAAGTACTGAATTTGTATCCTTTTGTATAATCAAATTTTTCAACTGCTTTAATTAATCCCATGTTTCCTTCTTGAATAAGGTCTAAGAATAGCATTCCTCTACCTACATATTTTTTTGCAATACTTACTACTAATCTTAAGTTTGATTCTGTTAATTTCTTTTTTGCAGCTTCATTACCTTCTAAAATTTGTTTTGCTAAATCCAATTCCTCATCATATGTTAATAAAGATATTTTTCCAATTTCTCTTAAATACATTCTAACTGGGTCATCAAGGCTAACACCTTCAATATTAGTTAAGTCGATTTCCTCTAATTTAATGTCTTCTACATCTTGTAAATCTTCTAAATC
The DNA here is from genome assembly GCA_947632035.1 of uncultured Clostridia bacterium. GTDB lineage: Bacteria > Bacillota > Clostridia > TANB77 > CAG-508 > CAG-273. Next base: position 63,258 of record CANRNR010000003.1, read on the forward strand.
TGGCTCCATATCACCATCATCGTCTTTTAGTGTATCCATTCCTAAATCTTCAAAAGCATCAAATACTCTATCTATTTGTTCTGGGTTAGTATCTTCTAATTCATTTGCTAATTCTCCATAAGTAATTTTTCCATTTTCTTTTGCCATTTTTAGAATCTTTTCAACTTTTTCCTTACTAACATCATCTAATTTATTTATTTTTTCTTGTTTTTCTTCCCCATCGTTTTCGCTAGCTTGCTTACTTTCGTTAGGATTTTCTTCATCCTTTTCACTACTATTGCTTTTTATATCATTTTCACTTTTTTCAACTTTTGGGCTTTTTTGAGCTTCATTGTCTTTTTTCTTTTTATCTTCTTTTACCTCATCTTTTTTGTTTTCTGCCTTTTTGTCTTCTTTTACTTCTTCTTTTTTATTTTCTACTTTTATTTCTTTCTCTTTCTTGGCTTTTTTCTTATCTTGTTCTTTTTCGTTTACTTGTTCTTCTTTATTATTTTTAAGTTTTCCGTCCTTTTTTTCTTCTATTGGACTATCTGTTTCTGTTTTTTTCATTTTTGAAACCCCCTATTTATTTTGGCGTTTTTTATTTTTTTGCAATCTCTTTACAAAATTTTAATATTTTCTACTTAATTTTAGCTAGCTTTAAAATAATTGTGTTAAGCTCATTTTCTAGCTCTTTCATCTCATCTGCCCCTAATCCTAAGTTACTATCATCTAACTTCTTTAGTATTTCATTTCTTCTTGCAACTAATTTTTCTTTTTCATAAATACTGCTTAAATCTTCTAATGCTTTGTTTACATCAGATATTTCAAAATCATATGCCATAATTTCTGTAATGTGACTAATAATTTTTTCGTCACCATTAAACCAATCTAATATATTATTAGTATTAATATTTCCTTTTTCTAATTCTTCATACAATTTTTTTAAAATTTGCTGATTTAGCTCATATTTTAAGTTTTCTGGTTTTATTATATCCTTTAATTTTTCATAAGTAATATCTGAATTATTTATTAGCAAGTAAATTACCATGTTTTCTCTTTTTAAAATGTCTTTTGAAATTTCTTTTTCTTCCTGTTTTGGTGCTTGCATTGTGGCAACTTTCTTTTCTAGTTTTTTTGCACCTTGACTGCTACTATACATTAGCTTATTTACTTCTGCTTGTATTGCTTCTTTTGAGATTTTGTACTCTTTTGATATTTTATCAATATATATTTCTCTTTCCATTTGATTAGATATTTTGGAAAGAATTTTTGCAATTTCATTTAAAAATTTTATTTTGTCATTAGTATTTTCTAAGTCTAAGTCCTTTTTTAAAACTTTTACTTTAAATTCTACTAATGAAATGCTATTGTCTACACATTTTTGAAATCTTTCAGGGCCATATTTTATAACATATTCGTCTGGATCCTTTGCTCCTTCTATTTGTAAAACTCTAATGTCGCATCCTAAATTTTGTAAAATTTCCATTCCTCTTAGGATAGCTGCTTGTCCAGCTCCATCTGCGTCATAGCCTAATATTACTTGTTCACTATGCCTTCTAAGTAACCTTCCTTGTGCTTCTGTCATTGCAGTACCTAAGGATGCTACAACATTTGTAATTCCTCTTTGATAAAGTGAAATTGCATCCATATAACCTTCTACAATGATGATTTTTTTTGTATCATATTTTTTGGCAACATTTAGTCCAAATAAATTTCTGCCTTTGCTGTATACTATATTTTCTGGTGAATTTATATATTTAGGTTTACTATCATCTAGCACTCTTCCACCAAAAGCTATTACTCTTTCTCTTACATCTTGAATTGGAAACATTAGTCTCTTTCTAAAGCTATCAAAAAATTTGCCTTCTGGTGATTTTTTGATTAAACTTGATGCTAACATTTCTTCTTCCGTATATCCTTTTGATTTTAACAAGTTATATAACTCGTCATAATTTCCAGCATACCCTATTAAAAAGGCTTTTAAGGTACGATTGTCTAATTTCCTTTTTTTTATGTATTCTTGTGCAGTTTTTGAACTCGGCTTATATAAATTTTCATGGTAAAATTGTGCTGCAATTTGGTTTATTTCATATACTTTAGATTTTAGTCTTGATGTTTTTTCATCTTCTCCACTATCTAATGTTGGTAATTCAATACCTACTCTATTTGCTAACATTTCTAAAGTATCTTTAAAATCTAAACCTTCTATTTTACTTACAAAGTGAATTACATTTCCACCTGCACCACAACCGAAACAATGAAAGATTTGCTTATCTGGAGAAACAGAAAAAGAAGGAGACTTCTCTTTATGAAATGGACATAATCCGAAGAAATTTCTCCCACTTCTTTTTAGAGTAACATAGCCTGAAATTACTTCTACTATATCATTGTTTGCTCTAATTTCTTCAATTAACTCTTCGCTGTACCTTACCAATTTTTACTACCTTTCTATTTGCTTATATATATTATTCGACATAAAGTGGATAAATCCTTCATACCTTTATGACAATAATACAAATTAAGACAAAAAAATAGTGATTCTTCTGCATGTTATAACTGCTTTGAATTCACTATTTTTATGTAATTTTATCTTTACAAATTTTAATATACTAAGTTTTTAATAAATATCAAATTTGCTTTTTCAATAGTTTATTAAATTTAGTTTTCTTCATCAAATGGAATAAATTTATTAACCACATTTGTATTTAAGTCTATTTGATCATGTGGTGCTCTATATTCATCAAAAGATAAGTTGATTTTATTTTCTATTAAAGCTTCAACTTCATCTTGTGATGCATGTTCTGCTAAAACAAGTTCACTTATTAAAATTTGCTTTGCATTAGAAAGCATTTTCTTTTCACCTGTTGATAGACCTTTTTCTTTTTGTTTAAAGCTTAAATTTCTAACAACATCAGCTACTTCATAAATACTTCCACTCTTCATTTTTTCCATATTGTCTCTATATCTTTTATTCCAATTTTGAGCCATTTGTGTTTCATCTTCACCCAAGATTGAAATTACTTTCTCAGCTTCTTCTTTACCTATTACATTTCTAACACCAATTTGCTCTGCTTTACTTGTTGGCACCATTACTTTTACTTCCCCTGGCATTTTAATAACATAATAAGCTTGGTTCTCTCCTAAAATATTTTTTTCTTCTATGCTATCAATTGTACCTGCTCCATGCATTGGATATACAATTTTGTCACCTACATTAAACATGTAAGCCCTCCTTTCCAGATTTGTAATTATCCTCTTTAGTTAAAGAAAGGTGGTTACTTTTTTCCCCAACCACAAATCTATTATACTACAAAAAATGGCAAAAGTCAAAACTTTTACCATTTATTTTTAAAAAATTTTTTGTTTCGTATAATCATTTATCTTCTTAAAAATTTTGTTGTATTTACTTATTTTCTTGCAAATCTTTTGTTATTTCTGTAAAAAATTCTGCATTCCATAATTCTAATGATGCAGTATCATTTATAAATGCTATAACATCCTCTTTCGCATCAGTATAATTTATTTCTTTAAACTTTTTATTAAGCATCTCTTTTAGAATTTCTATATTAAATTCTTCGTCTTTTGAAATAAAATTTGAAGCTATCAGCTTTTGTCTGACTAATTCTAAATTAACACTTGCTTTTCTTGATAAATAGAATATATAGTCATATAAATCTCTTCCTTTAGTCCTATAATTCCAGTTTCTACATAAAATAGCATGAATTTTTCCTGCAAATAGTGAAGGCTCATCATAAAGTCTCACTTGATGTGGTGATGGCAATAATTTATACTTAAACTCATAGTTTGCACCTGCTGGTGGATTTATGTCTACTTCGAATTTGATTTTTATATCTTTTAAGGAATTATTATTTTGTAAATTTGTGTCTGAAAAGAACATTAAAATATGTTCTTTTGTATCTCCTTTTAAAAATGCAGATAATATATTAGAATTTTTTGTTTTTTCCTTTTCTAAAACCTTTAATTTAAGTCCATAAGCTTGCACTTCTTTTTCAATATATGAAAAATATTTTGTTAAATCAAAATTTTCATTTGGTTTTAGTAATGCAAAATCTAAATCTTCTGAAAATCTATCTATTCCATAAAAAATTCGTAATGCTGTTCCTTCATAAAAGGCTGCATTATTAAAAAATTCTCCTCTACTTAGTCCACAAAGAACAATTTCTTGAATAATTTCTTTAATTGCATTTGTTTCATCTTGAATATTCTTTATATCATATTTTTCTAACATTTGATTTAAGATACTATTCATTATTTTTTCCCACCTTTCGCATAATATATTTATATAATAAGCTAACATTAGTTGAGTGGTATGCTTTACTAATTTCCTCAATATCTTGTAGTTTTAATTTTTTTAATTCGTCTATATCTATTCTTAAATCGTCAAATAATAAATTTTCGAGTTGTGAAATATTTTGAACAGGATTTAATGTATACAATTTGTCACATAATGCTTTTTCAGGTGTTGCTATTTGATATGAATATTCTCCTTCTTCTAGTAATTTTATTCCTAATGGATATACATTTTTTGGAACATCTCTATACAAATATGTGCCAAAATGTGTATCATATTTCTTTTTTTTCTTTTTGTCAAATGTTGCATTTGTGTATACTAATACTTTTTCAGGAATTAATCCATAATAATATAAAGCATATTCAAAAGATAAATATGATGGGCCATAAATACTTGACGCAAGTAAATATCCAGCTGTATTTGGATTTGTTTCATATAATCCTTTAACTATCTTAATAATTTTTCCATTTTTTATTTCTCTGCTAATTTTGTTGTTTTTGTTGGAATATTTTTCTAATTTTGTTTTTAATATGTCATTTGTAATTATCATATTTTCACCTCTTAATACTATTTTAAGGTATTTTAAGGTGAAAATCAAGTTTTTTTGAAATTTTTGTAAATTTTTAAAAATAGTTTTTCAAATAAAAAGCTGTCAGCAAAGTAACTTGTTGACAGTTTAAATATTATAATATAATTATTTTGAAGTAGAACCAAATCCGCCTTGTCTTTCTCCTTCTGCTGAATCATTATCTACTGTATAGAATTTTTGGAATATTGCTTGTCCTATGCATTCTCCTTTTTTTATTTCTACATCTTCTGCTTTTATATTATAAAATGCAAACATTATATGTCCGTCATTATCTGGATTTCCATAGTAATCTGCATCTACTATTCCTACGCTATTTGCAAGAACTAATCCTTTTTTCTTTGGGTTTGAACTTCTATTACATAGCATTAAATATTCATCATCTTTCATATATGCTTTAATACCTGTTTTTATTAAAGTTGGTGCTGATCCTGGTTTAAATGCAGGAATAACGCAGTCTTCTGCTGCTTCTACATCATAACCTGCAGAATATTTTGTTTTACGAACTGGCATATGAATATCGCTATTTTCAAAACCTTTTGCTATTTCAAATCCTCTAACTTTTTCCATAATTTTATTTCCTTTCATCGTTTATATTTCTTTGCTTATTATAATATATCTTTTGACAAATGTCATCTTTTTTTCACATTTTTTTATTAAAACCATAAAATATCAGTAGGATGTTTACAAAAGGAGGAAAAGTTTTGAAAGATACATTAAACAATGTTAATTTAGATATACCTGTGAAAATTGAAAATTTGAACTGTACTGGTTCACTTAGAAGAAGATTATTAGATTTAGGTTTAATAAAAGGAACAACTATAATACCTGTTTTAAAAAGTCCATGTGGAGACCCTACTGCCTATTCTGTGCGTGGCAGTTTAATAGCTTTACGAAAAGAGGATAGCAGTTTAATTGATGTTATAAAATAATTTGTAAATATTATTTTCTTGTTCATCTTTTACTATTTATAACATAGTATGTATAAAAGAAAATTTTCATTTACCATATAAATATTATGAGGGAATATTTTTATCACATTAAATATCATAAACATATTATATAAATACTAGTAAAATCATATTTTAAAATTTAAAGCTAAACGGAGGTACAAATGGGTCTTACTGCTAATTCTACTGGTACTAAAGTAATTGAAAGAGATACATTAGAAAAAGCCATTGGTTGTGATTACACTATTGCCATTGCTGGAAACCCTAATGTTGGTAAGTCCACTATTTTTAATGGACTAACTGGAATGCACCAACACACAGGAAATTGGCCACGGAAAAACAGTAGCTAATGCTACTGGTATGTGCTGTTTTAAAGATAAAAATTTTTTACTTGTTGATATTCCCGGCACATATTCTTTGATGTCACATTCTGAAGAAGAAGAAATTGCAAGAGACTATATAAGCTTTGGAAATCCAGATGCCACCGTAGTTATTGTAGATGCTACTTGCTTAGAAAGAAATTTAAATTTAGTTTATCAAACTATGGAAATCACACCTAATATGGTGCTTTGTGTTAATTTGCTAGATGAAGCAAAGAAAAAAGGTATTGAAATTGATTTTGAATTACTAGAAAAAACTCTTGGAATTCCAGTAGTTGGCACCATTGCTAGAAAAGAAAAAACTTTAAAAAAGCTAATGGATAAAGTTTTAGCAGTATGTGATGGCACAATTACGCCAAACCCACATAAAGTAATGTATTCTAAGGTTATAGAAGAATGTGTAAATCTGCTAAGCCCTACTGTTTCAGAAATTTTACCAAAGGAAAAGAGTTATTTAGTTCGTTGGTGTGCTTTAAAGTTAATTGATGGCAATGAAAAAATTCTTTCTTCTATTGAAAAGAATTTAAAGGTTAATTTACTTAATGATATAAATATTTCTCTTAAACTTATACAAATTAAGTCTAAACTTAGTGAAGAAAATATTAGTAGTTCTGATGAGTTTCGTGATGCAATAGTTTCTAGTATTGTTTTTGAGGCTGAAGCTTTGGCAAAGGATGCTTGTCATTATTCTAATGAGGCTTATCAAGAAAGAGATAGAAAAATTGATAAAATTTTAACATCTAAAAAATTTGGTATTCCTATTATGATTTTGTTTTTAGGACTAATTTTTTGGATTACTATTGTTGTTGCAAATTACCCTTCTGAATGGCTTTCTACTTTGTTTGGATTTATTAAAGAAAAACTGCTACTGGCTCTTAACTATATAAATTCTCCTAGCTGGGTTACTGGAATTTTAATTGATGGTATTTATACAACTCTTACTTGGGTAATTAGTGTAATGCTTCCGCCTATGGCAATTTTCTTTCCAATGTTTACTTTGCTTGAAGATTTAGGCTATTTACCTAGAATTGCCTTTAATTTAGATAAATATTTTAAAAAGGCTTGTAGCTCACGGAAAGCAGGCTTTAACCATGTGCATGGGCTTTGGCTGTAATGCAGCAGGTGTTGTTGGTTGCAGAATTATTGATTCTCCAAGAGAAAAGTTAATTGCAATACTTACAAATGCTTTTGTACCTTGTAATGGTAGGTTTCCTTTTTTAATTACAATAGCAGGAATTTTTATAGGGGCTAGTGTTGCTTCTGGTTTTGCCTCTTCCTTAGTTTCTACGCTAGTAGTTTTAAGTGTTATTTTACTTGGAATTGTTATGACACTTCTTATTTCTAAGTTACTTTCTAAAACTATTTTAAAAGGTGTGCCCTCTTCCTTTATGTTGGAGCTTCCACCTTATAGGAAACCACAAATCGGTAAGATTTTGGTTCGTTCTATTTTTGATAGAACATTATTTGTTTTAGGTAGAGCAGTTTCAGTTGCTGCACCTGCTGGGCTTGTTATTTGGCTTTTTGCAAACATTACTATTGGCAATATCAGTCTTCTTACTTATGTTGCAAATTTTCTAAATCCTTTTGCTAATTTAATGGGCTTAGATGGATATATTTTAACTGCCTTTATTTTAGGGCTTCCTGCAAATGAGATTGTGCTCCCTATTATTCTTATGAGCTATATGCAAAAAGGTGTTTTAGTTGATTTAGAAGATAATTTCCAGATTGGTCAAATTCTGTTACAAAATGGTTGGACGTTACTTACTGCAATCAATGTAATGATATTTACTTTACTTCATTTCCCTTGTAGCACTACTTTGATGACAATTAAAAAAGAGGCTGGCGGTTGGAAATGGGCTATTATTGCCTTTGTTCTTCCTACTGTTTGTGGAATTGTTTTTTGCATGATTACTACTGGAGTTTGGAATTTGGTTAATTTGTTTGTTTAAGAAAAGTTTAAGAACCTCACCCACCATCACAATCAAAGATTGTGGGTGGTACCCGAGAACCTTGTTGTTTCACAATAAAGAGGCAAGAACGACAATCATGTCATTCTTAGCCTCTTTATTTACGAAAGCTCACAGTTGAATAACTGTAGCAAGCATAGCAAAATAGGTTGTTTCATCAGGTTCATCTTTTTCATGCCCAACAACTTGTACATCAAACATGCCCTTCAAAAAAGCTACCTTTTCACGTATACTTTTAAAGTCATAGTTCTCATTGATTACCTTGTCTGCCTCATCGACGTTAGGCGCCAATTCAATCAAAGTTTTGATAACTTCTCTGTTTGCTTCCATTTACTTTTCCTCCTTAAAATAGTTATTTTATAATAAATGTCTATATGTCAACCTGTAAAACAGGATAAAAAGGAAATTAATATAAATATAATATCATATTTTATTGATTTTTTCAACTTTTTAGCAATTTTTTGTAAAAAAGTCAAGGATTATTTGACTTTTTCAAATTACTTTGATATATTCCTTTTAAGAAAGGTGCTTCAAAATGAAAGATATTGAAATAAAAACAGATACTGAAAAATTTAAATATAGGGTTAATGGTATTATAATTTGTAATAATAAAATACTAACTATAAGAATGAAAAATAATACTTCATTTTGCTTGCCAGGTGGTCATGTCGAATTTGGAGAAGATAGCAAATCTGCAATTATACGAGAAATGCTAGAAGAACTTAATTCTGATGTTTTAATAGAGAAGGAACTTGCCATTGTAGAAAATTTTTATTCAGATAAAAAAGGCTTAACTACTCATGAATTAAGTTTTTATTATATTGTAAAACCTTTAAATTATAATAATATTCGTTTAGAAAATTATTCTACTATAGAAAATGATAAAGGTGAGATAAAAGAACATAACTTTGAATGGTTGGATATTTCCAAGTTAATTCAATATGATTTTAAGCCTGATTTTATAAAAAATAAATTGTATTCCAATAACTTGAATTTCGAACATTTAATTATTAAAGATTAAGATACTAATAAATTTATATTAGTATCTATTTATTCTAGTAAGACGCTGGGACGGGTTTTTTGTCTTAGCTTATTTTATTGCTTCATTTTTTATATCGTCCGCAGTTACGAACATTGCATGATATGGATGAATCATTTTTTCCTTATCTTTTATATATACTTTTATTGGAACTATAAATTGTCCTTCTTTTTGTTGCCATACTTTTATTATTTTATTTTCTTTGTTCCATTTTTCTGCATATTCTAAGAAATCTATTAAGTATTCAGTTGCTTCACTTATTTGACTCGTTTCTTCTATGCTTATATAATTTTCATATGTAAGCATCCCATTTTCATCTATGCTTTCATCAACTTCAAATTTACTTTTTACATCACTATTCCAATTATCAAATATATATTTTTGATATTGGCTTGCAAAATCATTAGATATTTTTCCCCAATTTTTTATTGCTGTAAATCGAATATCTTTATTATTTTTTAATTCAAAAATATATTTTCCATTTTCGTTCTCGTCTACTTCTTTGGAAACTATCTCTTTTTTTATTGTTCCGTATGAATCTAAAATAGAATTTATATCAGCATTGCTCATTGTTTTTACATTGGAAATTCCAATATCTACAAGTACTAAAATATTAAATACTAATATTGCACCTAATATTATAAAGAAAGCGGTTGATGCTTTTATTGTAGTGCCAAAGAACTTTATTACCTTGTCTACATTATTTTTATTTTTATCCATATCATTAATATCAATTTTATATGTATCTATTTTTCTTTGTTTATCGTTTTCTGCCCATTGTTCTAATTCTTCCCAATCTTTATTTTTTTCCATTGTTCCTCCAGTTATTTTTATAATCTTATGGTTTGTTATATTTTAGAATAAGATATACATAAGATTTAGTAAAAGTATAACAAAAAATTAAATAGTTGTAAATATGATTTTTTTGCGAACATTTGGTTGATATTTGTGTTTTATTTTTATATAATATGAATTGAAGATGAGCAAAGCAGAGTGTGGTGTGTCGCTATTCCTTGAAAGGAGGGCGATGCTTATGTTATTAGAACAAGTTTATTTATCATTTATATACATACTTTTTATTGAACTTGCTATGGTAACTGTTGTCGCTACCATCTTATTTGTGGCATTAATTGTTACATTAAGAAAATTGGGCAACAAAAAAAACACATCTCTGTCTGGTCAATAGAGATGTATTCTAATTATTAGAACAAGTTTTATTGACACGCCACATTTCTGTGGTCGCTTGTCTTCTATAATTATTATACAAAAAGCTTTAAGAAAAGTCAAGGATTATTTATCCTTAATATAATATTGCATAATAATTATAATTTGTTTCTCCAATATAAACTGCTTTTTCATATAAAACTTCGTTATTTTTTTGTGCTGAAATATTTATTTTTCCAATAGTTTTTATATTACTATTTTCCCATATATTTTGTTCATATACTTTATTATTATTTTCAGTCTTTTCATAATTTGGAGTCCAATATAAAATACTTGTATCATTAAGAGAAACATTTTTTCCTTTTGTTTGTACTTCTCCTGTTTCTTGATTCCAAGTTAAAAATTCTCCATTATCTGTTGTGATTAATATTTCATCTATTGATTTATTTACATTATTTGTTTCTATTTTTAATGGTAATCCTGGAACAGAACTCATAAGCTGATTATAACTTGCAAGTAACAATTCCACTCTGGGTTTTAAAATTTTTTCTTCTGTTTCTTTATTATAATTCGTTGTCAAATAAGTGTTTTCAGATTCTGCAGCATAGACCTTTACTGTAAATATATCTAAAATAGAATCTTCTTTGCCAGTAAGTTCTTCTTGCTTTATTAAATTTGTACCATTAAATATCATAAAACTTCCTATTATTATCAATAACATAAATATCGGTGCTAATATATATTTGATTTTAAAATTCTTCATACTATTCAACCTGTCTACTTTAGATAAGATTTCATTATAATTTTTATTCTTATCAAATTCTTTTTTCATAACTTCTTTTAAACTATTAGACATCTATATCACCTTCAATCTTTACATTTTTCTTTATATCTTTAATTGTTCGATATAAAATATTTTTTACATTTGATTCACTTATCTTTAGTTCGATTGCAATTTGTGATATTTTTAATTCTAAACAATAATATAGATAGAAAACTTTGATTACTCTTATATCTTTTTTCTTTATATATTTCCATACTTCATTAGCATTTATATTATCTAATATTTTAAATTCTATATCTATGTCAGATGGTATATCTATCATCTTTTCTTCATTATTTTCCTTTATCCAAAGAGAAGAAAGTTTTAAACTATACAAAATTCCATAATGTTGTTTAATTTTCTTATTAGCAATACCAATTATATAATTTTCAACATTATCTAATTGGAGTTGTTTTTTCTTTTTTAACATACTATATAACTCTGTATATGTATCTTGTATTAAATCATTTACATCTTCAATATTAGAACATTTACACACTATATATTTAAGAGTTCTATTGTAAGTTTCCTCATATATTATTTCAAAATCTTCTAAGGTTAATTGAGTACTCATTTTTTCTCCCTTCTATGTTTATAGTGTGGTTTTTTATAAAAAAAGTTTCATTTTTTACAAAAAAATTAATTATATTCCAAATACATCTTTATCATCTACAGGTTTATTTATGTTGCATCTTCTATAATTATTGATTGTAATAATTCTACTAATTCATCTTCTGTAATACCATTCGTTTCAATACTAAAACCATATCCTTTGTAAGAAAATTCTACCAAATAACTATTTTCACCACTATACTCGTATATAATCAATTCTACATTATTTATTTTTGAAGGAATACAATCTTTTACCTTTGGTGAAATGCAATTATATGTTCCTGGTATACCTTTATCAGAAAGAAATATACTTATGCTTCTTGTATCACTTTTATCATTATTATAATAATTAATTTTCCAGCATTCTAATATATTATAATCACTTTCCTTTATTTCTTCGTTCCAATTTTGATTTTCTCTTCCTAAAATTTTATAAATACGTGTCGTATTAAATTCTTTTGGAAGTTTTAAATCTTTTAGACATTCAAAATATGGTATCATAAAGTAATTTGCTTCTTCAACTCGTATATCAAAATTGCTAAGACTATCCTTAATAGTTCTTTCTCCCTTATTGATATGCAATTCGATACTTTCCATCGTTATATCTGAATATTTTTGTACTTTATTATTATCTAAATTATTATTTAATATTTTTGTGCCTAAAATAATTCCAAATCCTAATATAAATACTGCTACACTAGAGGTTATACAATAAATTAATTTTTTATTTTTCTCTTTGTTCATATTACATTCCTCCTCTATCTTTAACAATACATTATGATAAATTCTGTCTTTGTTAATTTTTTCTTCAAAAATTTCTTTCATTACTTGTTTCTTAGACATTTTCTATCCCTCCTCACTTTCTAAATGGCTTTTAAGTTCTCCGAATAGTTCTATACAAATAATGTTTTACATTTGATTCTGTTATATTTAAACATTTTGATATTTCTTTGATAGATAGCTCTAATTTAAAGTATAAATAAAATACTTTGAAAACTATTACTTTTTTATTTTTTAAATATTTCCAAACAAGTTCTGTATCAAATTTATCTAACATATTTGTCTCGATATCTATTTCTGTTGGTATAGTATCTATTGTATCTAAATCTTCTTTTCTAGACAATAAAGAGATTATTTTTTCTTTATAGTGAAACCTATAATAATCATTTACCTTATTTTTAGCAATTCCCATAATATAAGTTTTTGTTACTTTATTATTGTTTAAAATAGCTTTAAATACTGCTAAATAAATATTTTGCAAAATATCTTCTACATCATCAGGTTTAGAACATTTACAAATAACATATTTGGAAACATCAAAATATGTTGCTTCATATAACATATCAAATTGATTTAAGATTTCTTGATTAATCATTTTTTCTCTCCTCTATCTATAAAGTCGTAAATGTATTAAAAAAGTTCCAAATTTTATATTTTTTATAAAAAATGAGCAAGTGTTGTTTACTTGCTCTACAAATTACTATTTGTTTTACTATTATAAATTTTCTAAATCATTTATTGTCATATCTTTAGTACCAATATAAACATCTCTATTTCCATTTAAATTATGTACTTTTATAATTGTATAATTATCATAGTGGTATTCCATACTTCCACCATCATCATAAGATATTGTATCAGGAAAGTCTTTATTAGCTTTTGCTATAATTTCTTCCATTGTTATCTTATCTTCTAATAATGCTTCTTTTAATGAATATTCTTCTCCATCAATTCTAATATTTACACTTCCATCGTATGCATATATAGTATAATTATATTTATTTGTTTCAGATTTATTTAATATAGCATAAATTTTATTATAGCTATCGATTGGTTGCCTATCTTTAAAAAGTATTTCAAAATCTTCAGCCGATTTTATTTCAATTTTTGTTGCCTTAACTTTTGCTGGATAACTTTCCATTATAGGTCCTTCATAAGTTATTTTTACATTAGTTCCTACCTCATAAAGTGCATCATTATATTCTCCTAATCCTATATCTATTTTATCTGATGATTTTCTTATTTCTTCGTTTTCGTTTGGCTCTACTATAATATAATTAGTACCAGACTCAATTACTTTACCAAAAAATGATTGTTCTTTGTTTGTTTCCAAATCTACTAATTCTTCTGGTGGAGCATATTTTTCCCATCGATAAACTGTTACTTTTTCTCCATTGGTAAAAACATAAGTATATACAAAAATTCCTTTATCAACATAATCTACATTTCCACCATCACGATTATATCGTATTTTTATTAAAGGGTTATTATCAAATACTTTCGCTTGTATTGTATCTGCTAATACAATAATTACTATTATAGCAAAAATTATTAAAAATATCTTTATACCTTTCTTCATAACATACCTCCAATACAAATTACTACTTATCTCATTTTTCAGTATATCACTATAAATTATATATATCATTAATATTCATTGATGGAACACCTATATATAAGTCTTTATTTCCTTCAAGCTTATTTAATTTTAGTATAGAGTAGTCATTATATATGTAAAATCTACTTCCTCCATCTGCATAGATATCTCCATATATGGTATTACTTTCTTTTGCCTCTTTATCTGCTTTTTCTAATATTTCATCTATGGTTATTTTATTATTTATTAAAGCATCATGTAAAGACATTTTTTCTCCATTTACTATAATGTTTACTGTTCCTTTATATGAATAAATATTATAGTTATATTTATTGTTTTCGCCTTTTGCAAGAATTTTTGTTATTTCTTCTTTTTCTAAATCTTTGTTAAATTCTAATTGAAAATTATATTTAGTAGTTTCTTTTACTGTTACATAATTACATATTTTTACACTCTTTATGCCTTTTATTTCTTTCAATTTCAATGGATAATAAGTTTTTAAATCTGTTATAACCTTAGGCTTATTTTCTTTTACTAATTCATATTTAGTAGCATCATATTCTTTTATAGTTATCTTTTTGTTTCTTTTGTTTGCATAACCATCTCTTCTATTATCTACTTTTAAAATAAATTTATTATTTCTATATTCTAAGTTTGTAAGTATTGGTTGATCTTCTTTTGTATATTCCACGATTCTTATTTCATCAGCTATATTATTTTCTACATTTTTTATAAAATTGTATAGTTCTTCTATATGATATACTGTATTAGAATTCATTACAATATAGCATTTATCATCTATCATGTCAGCTAAATCATAATCTATTGTAACATCTTCTAAAGATTTGTATTTTAAATTGCTTTCTGGTTGTTGATTAATATTTTCTTCTATTTCTTTCTCAAAATCTTCATATTTCATAAACCAAGTTCCTATTTTTATATAATCAAAACCTGATATTGTATGGAAATCTATAACTTTATATCCTAATCCAAAAAATTCAGCTGTTCCTCCATCCATTATATGTGCTGGATTTTCAATGCAAAATATTGGTCTTTCATTATTTTCTACTCTATTGTAATCAATTATAAAAAATATCAATCCTAAAATAATCAAAATACCTAATATAATTCCTATAACTTTAAAAACTTTTTTCATTTTTTTCACCATTTTACCTTTCAATTATTTAGATGATTTTTTCTTATTATTTAGTTGGCTTTTTACTAAAAAATTTATCGCTATCTTTGTACAATTTCAATAATTTTTAAATCAAGTTCATCAACATAACCAATATCTTCTTTTAAATCCCATAGCTTTATTTCATCATTTTCATCTTCATCATTTTTAATAAATGGACTTATACTATTTTATAATTCATTATTTCTTGTTCTTTACAAGCTATATATTCAAGTAATTCATATCCACACTTATTTTTTAATTTATATTGCATCTTGTCTTTGTTCTAACCCCACTTTATCAGTTTTTTCTATATTAGTTATATCAAATGTATTAAATATATCTTGAATTGTATAATCTTTTCCATCTATTTTATTACCTTTAAAAGTGAACTCATAATTTTCATTTTCTTGTAATACATATTGTTTATTAACTTTTATCACAATTGGTTCAAAAAGTTGGAATTGCTGTACTACATAAAAGTTATTTTCTCCTGTATCATCTGTCTTATTTAAGTTTGATACTATATTGTATGTACGAACAAATTCTACTTGTGTTGTTTTATTTTCATTTTCGTTTTCTATATATTGATTTTCATACTTTTCTCTGTAGTTTTCTTCAAATGCAACTATGCCTTGACCAGGTGATATTGGAAAATACTTATTATCCATTAAAATACCATGATTCTTATTATTTTCATCTTTAAAGTATACCCTATATCCTCCAAAGATATAGTCCCATTTTGTATCTACATATTCTAAATGCATTTTTGGGCAGTTCTTTTTTAAATAATTTGTAGCAGAAATTTTTGCTATTTGTTTTGGGATTATCCCACTAATCCATAAAATTACAATAATAGATAAAATAATAATTATTGCTAATATAATACCTAATTTTTTCTTCATATACTACCTCCTTGGTATTCTATTTTCTTTGTTTATCTTTTTCTGTCATTATTATAGTTCTTTCCAATCTTTATTTTTTTCTTTGCTTCTCCAGTTATTTTTATAACCTTATGGTTGTTATATTTCAAAATTAAGATAAAAAAGTATATACAAAATTAATAAAAGTATAACAGAAAATCAAGTAGTTGTAAATACAATTATTGAACTTGCTATGGGTAACTATTATCGCTTTTCTCTATAATTATTAGCCAAATAAGTTAAGAATATTTTTTATTTTAATGGATATAATAAATGTAACAATATTCGTTGACATTTGTGATACAAATAATGTATAATATATTAGAGGTGATTTATATGAGGTTTTATACAATTAGAGATTTAAGAACAACTCCAAAGGCACTTTGGAATAATTTATCAAAGGATGGAGAAGTTGTTATAACAAGTAATGGTAAACCTACTGCTCTTCTTTTTGATATAGGAAATGATGATTTAGAAGAAGTATTAAAAGCAGTTAGACAGGCTAAAGCAATGATTGCTTTTAATTCAATGAAGTCTAAAGCTGCGAAAAAAGGTTACATGAACGAAGATGAAATAGAAGCTGAAATTCAAAAAGCTCGTAAGGGGGAATAAAAATGCATGTCGTAATAGATACCAATGTTTTAGTATCTTCATTTTGGTCAAAAGATGGAGCTCCAGCCAAAATAATTAGTATGGTTTTAAGTGGTGTACTAACACCATGTTATGATTATAGAATTTTAGCAGAATACAGAAATGTTCTTATGCGTCCTAAATTTGGCTTTTTAGAAAGTGAAGTTGATGCTTTATTAGATTGGATTGAAATTTATGGAAAATCAGTAGTCGTATCACCCTTAAATATAGATTTTATTGATGAAGACGATAAAAAGTTTTTTGAAGTTGCAAAATATTGTAATGCTAAATTGGTAACTGGTAATTTAAAGCATTTTCCAAAAGATGAAAGCATAATGTCGGTAAATGAATTTTTGGACAAGTATTATAAAAATATTTAAAACACTAAAACTTAAGGTTATATCTTAAGTTTTTTAAGTTTAATTTCTTTCTTAAGATAAAAGCTTAAGTTCTAGTGTTTAATGGTTTTATAAGAAAGCAAAGATTATTTTTAACATATTTATTCCACTTCTTGTACTAACACAAATTCGCCATCTTGGAACTCATATCTTAACATATTATCATCTTCATACATTACAACACCTTCAGATTCTCTATATTCCCTATTACCTCTAGCAATTATTTCTTTTCCATGTTGCTTATAGTATTCTTTCTCCATAGTACATAAATAGCTTCTCGCAGGATGCATTGTATATTCTTCATCATTCCAAAGTTCATCTTTATAATAGAATATATATGCTTTGTCTTGATTTTCCGAAGCAAGATTTTTTACCTTTTTCAAAAGATTTTCCATCTCTTCTACTGATGTATTTTGCTTATCTTCATTTTTATCGTCGGAATGGTCATATAGCGCTATATCGACATATAGATTTTCTTGCAATTCTTCCACTTTATGATAAAAACTATAGTCAAAATATCTTTCAGAAAAAACAAACATTTCTTGGTTTTGTTTATCATTTTCGTATAAATTATCATTTGATAAATATCTTTTGTATATTGCAATATTTTCGTAAAAGTCTGGCATATTAATTTGTATTATATCGTTACCTATAATAATATCTATTCTATTATATGAAAAAGCAAATATTTTCTTTGCACCATTTATATAATTATTTACTATTTCAAATGTACTTGTCTCAACTTTTGAATAATCTATTTTATTTAAATCTGCAAACTGGTCATATTGCTTCATATATTGCTCATATGCAGCTTGTGTTAATATTGTTCTTATATATGCTTTGTTTGTAAATAAATCTTCAAATTGAATTTGCTTGCCTGTATCTAAACGATAATTTAATGTTTGCGCATTATCGTAGTCTGCAATTTCTCCTGTGTTTTGTCCTGTTATAGATATTGAAAATACATTTGCATAATTTGCTCCTATCGTTGTTTCTACGACCTCACATTTTTCCGATAATTCTTTGGCTACTTCCATAATTTCTTTGTTGATTTTATTTTCTACTTCTTTATTTTTTAATCCTTTTATTTGTATATATTCATATTGCTTCTGATGTTCTTCTTGATCGTCTCCGTCTTGATAATATTCTTCTCGCGTTTTAGTTTTTCCGTCAAAATAGAAATATGATTCAAATTCTATTGGATTATTATGATAAGTATCAGTTAATTTTACTGCTAAGTTTACCTCATCTTTTATATCTTCTTTTTCATCATTATTTGGTAGATTTTCTTGTACATTGTTATTTTCATTTTTCGAAAGGTTTTTATCGCCAAAAATTTCGCTATTATTTGTTAGATATATTAGAAGTGCTGTTACCATTACAGCCAATATAGTAAATACAACAAGAAAGCATACTAACATTCTGTTTGAAGATTTTTTTGGTGTATTATCTTTTATAAATTCATTATTATTTAATTGTGTATTATTTAGTTCTGTATTATTTTTTTCAAAACTATTTGGTTCTAAATTATTTAACTCTGACATATCCCACACTTTCTGCTACTGCTTGTCCTCTTTCTGAAAGCATAGCTTCTACTAATTTTCTTGTTTTGCTTCCTTCAGGCTCATTTTTATTTATTACAATATAGTACGCAGTTTTTAATGGATATTCTCCTGATTTTATTGTTTGATTGCTTGGCTTTACACCATTTATTCCTAGTAACTTAATTCCGTTTGCTATTCCTTCATCAATGCTTGCATACATTGTTTTTGCATAGTAGTAATATGAATATCCTATTGCATTTCTTCCATTATCATAGTCTGAAACTAATCCAATAATAGCTGACATAGTTTCTACTAAATCTTCTTTTAATGGTTTCATTAATGGTAAATCTTTCATTACTAATGATAGCATTCCAGTTTGACTACCTGAATTTTCTGGTCTTTGGAAGGCTCTAATTGGTGCATCTTCACCACCTACTTGTGACCAGTTTGTAATTTCACCTGTATAAATTTTTTGAACTTGCTCTAAGCTTAAATTATCTACTTTATTTTCTCCATTTACATAGAATACAAATCCTTCATTTACTACTGGAATTACTTCTAATTCGACATTTTTTTCTTTTGCTAAAGCTAGTTCTTCTTCTGATGGCTCTGTTACTACTATTAAATCTACTTCTCCGTTTATTAGTCTAACATAACCTGGATGTGTGTTTGTATAATCTAATTTGCTTACATCTACATCTGTATTTGTAAAGTTTTTAATAAATGCATTTGTTAGTGGCTGTGTTGCAAGTGAAGCATCTACTTTTGGATAATCTGCTAATTCAAATATTGCTTCTTCTAAGTTTTCTCCTAAATCGGTTTTGTTTTCGCTATTTGAGTTTCCTAAGTTTAAGTCATTTTCTATTTTTCCTGTGAAATAAAAATAAGAAAATACACATGCTGATAATACTAATACGACAAATATTAGTACTAGTACAATTTCTAATCCTTTTTTCATATTTACATCCTCCTAATATTTTATAAATTGATACATTTTTTATTTTGATTTCATATTATCATAAGAGGATGTAATTTTCAAGATAGTGGGACGGGGTTTTTATCTTAAGAAAAAAAACAAATAGGACTTAATTTTTCGTTTTAATAAAAATTAAGTCCCAAAAAGCCTAAGACAAAACCCCCGTCCCACTATCTTAAATTCCCATTATATTATATCCACTATCTGCATATATTACCTGACCTGTAATTGCTTCTGACATGCTACTTAATAGAAATGTTGCGACATTTCCTACTTGAACAGTTGTTACATTTCGGTGTAATGGTGCTTTTTTCTCTACTACTGTTAGTATTGATTCAAAATCCTTAATTCCTTTTGCTGATAATGTTTTTATAGGTCCTGCTGAAATTGCATTTACCCTTAATCCTATTTCACCTAAATTACTAGCTAAATATCTAACACTCGCTTCTAATGCTGCTTTTGCTATTCCCATTACATTATACCCTTCTAATACCTTAGTTGAACCATAATAAGTTAGCGTTACCAAACTTGCATTTTCATTAAGCATTTCTAGCTCTTTTGCCATTCTTGCAACTAAAACAAAAGAATATGCACTTACATCATTTGCGTGACTAAAACCTTCTTTACTTGTATAAATAAAGTCATTGTGTAAATCTTGTGTGTTTGCATGAGCAATAGCATGAACTATTCCATCTATTTTACCATTTTCTTGCTTTATTTTTGTAAATACTTCTTTTACTTTATCATCTTCAGATGCTTCATCTAATACATATGTTTTACTTCCTTTAAATTCACTTGTTAATTCTTCTACTTTTCTTCTATTCTCTTCCCCCATAAATGTAAATATAAGTTTAGCTCCATTTTCATAAGCAGATTTTGCAATTCCAAATGCTATGCTCCATTTATTTCTAATTCCCATTATCAATATTTTTTTATTTTCTAGTAACATATTTCCTCCTATTTTTTAATAAAATTTAAAATAATTTTATATGTAATTAATTTTTATTAAATTATTTTATATTTTTATGAATTCTCCCATATTTCTAAATTTTAAATATCTATCTTGTACAATTTCTTTTTGGCTTTTACTATTCATTTCTGCAATAGCAGATTTTATTTCTTTTTTTAGACTTTGTGAAGTTTTTTCAAAAGCCTCCTCTTTATTTTTTTCTTCATTCCTATTTTCTTGATTATTTTCGTTTTCTTTTTCATATTCTTGCTTTATATTAGGTTCTTTAATTATTTTATCTATTACATTTAATTCATATAAATCTTTTGCTGTTAGCTTCATTTTTTCTGCCGCTTCTTTATATCTTGAAGAATCTTTCCACAAAATACTACTAAATCCTTCAGGAGAAAGAATGGAATATATTGCATTTTCAAGCATAAATACTTTATTTGCAACACCTAAAGCTAATGCTCCTCCGGGATGAGCCTTCCCCTATAACAATTGCAATTATTGGAACTTTTAATTTTGCCATTTCAAACATAGATTTTGCAATTGCCTCTCCGCTGACCTCTTTCTTCTGCTCCAATTCCAGGATATGCTCCTTTTGTATCAATAAATGTAATTACTGGTCTTCCAAACTTTTCTGCTTGTTTCATAAATCTTATTGCTTTTCGGTAACTTTCAGGATTTGGCATTCCAAAATTTCTTTCAATGTTTTCTTTAGTTGTTCTTCCTTTTTGTTCTGCAATAATTGTAAAGTTCTGTTTTCCAATTCTTCCTAAGCCACAAACAATGGATTTATCATCTTTAAAATTCCTATCTCCATGCAATTCCATAAATTCATCAAAAATTGCATCTATGTAATCAATAGCAGTTTTTCTTTTTGGATCTCTTGCAATTTCAACTTTTTCCCATGCACTTATTTTGGCATTCGGCATTTTATTTTTCCTCCTTTTTATGAAATAAAAGTAACTTATATAAGGTGTTTTTTAAATCCTTTCTTTCAACTATTTTATCAATAAAGCCATGCTCCAATAAAAATTCTGCTGTTTGAAAACCTTCTGGTAATTTTTCTCCTATTGTTTGTTCTATAACTCTTTGACCAGCAAATCCAATCATTGCTTTTGGTTCTGCTAAAATAATGTCACCTAAACTTGCAAAAGATGCAGTAACACCGCCATAGGTAGGGTCTGTTAATACAGAAATATATAAAAGACCTGCTTCGTCTAGTTTAGTCAATGCAGATGTTGTTTTTGCCATTTGCATTAAAGATATAATTCCTTCTTGCATTCTTGCTCCGCCTGAAACTGAAAAAATAATTAAAGGTAATTTTTTCTTTATGGCTTGTTCTATTGCATACGTAATTTTTTCACCTACTACAATTCCCATACTTCCCATTAAAAATCCACTATCCATTATACATATAACAACTTCTTCTCCATTAATTTTTCCTGTTCCGACAGCTTACAGCTTCTTTAAGCCCTGTTTTTTCTCTTAAAGCTTTTAATTTTTTGGGATAATCTTCTAATTCTAATGGATTTGTTGTTTCAATATTTATATTAAAACTCTTATATGTACCTTTATCTATAATTAGTTCAAGCCTTTTATCTATGTGCATTCTAAAATAGTGACCACAGTTTGGACAAATACTTAAATTTTCTTTTAATAAATCTTTGTATATTATTTCATTACATTTTTCGCATTTTATCCATTTTCCAATTGGAATATCTATATTCACATTTTTGTTTTTTAGTGATGGTTCTCTCTTTTTTATCTTATCTATAACCATTGTTAATATAGTCCTTTCTAGCTCAAATTTATTTCTAATTTCTACTTAAAAAATAGAACAAAATTAATTATTTCTAATTTCTACTTAAAAAATAAAACAAAATTAATTATTTTTAATTTCTTCTATAAATGAAGTATCAAAAGTTCCTCTAATGAAATTTGGATTTTTTATAATTTTTAGTAAAAAATCTGTGTTAGTTTCTATTCCTTCTATTACTAACTCCTCTAATGCTCTTTTCATTTTGCTAATTGCTTCATTTCTATTAGCTCCATGAACTATTATTTTTGCTAGCATTGAATCATAATTTGGTGGCATATTATATCCTTCATAAATTGCTGTATCTATTCTTATTCCATTGCCTCCCGGTAAGTTTAATCCTGTAATTTTTCCAGGGCATGGCATGAAATTATTATTTGGATTTTCTGCATTTATTCTACATTCTATTGAATGACCTCTAAATTCAATTTCTTTTTGTTTAAATTTTAGCTTCTCTCCAGCTGCTATTCTTATTTGCTCTTTTACAATATCTATTCCTGTTCTCATTTCTGTAATAGGGTGTTCTACTTGAATTCTTGTATTCATTTCCATAAAATAAAAATCTTGATTGTCGTCTACTAAAAATTCTACTGTGCCACAGCTTGTATATCCCACAATTTTTGCAATTTTTATTGCTACTTCCCCCATTTTATTTCTAAGTTTATCATCTACTATTGTAGATGGGGTTTCTTCTATCATTTTTTGATGTCTTCTTTGTATTGAGCAGTCTCTTTCTCCTAAATGAACTATATTTCCATGCTCGTCTGCTAAAATTTGAATTTCTATATGCCTTGGTTTTGTTATGTATTTTTCTATATAAATTTCATCATCACCAAATGAACTTTTAGCTTCTTGTTTTACTATGTTATAGTTTTTTTCTAGTTCTTCTTTTGAATTTACTATTCTAATTCCTTTTCCTCCACCTCCAGCAGCTGCTTTAAGCATTATTGGATAGCCTATTTTTTCACAAAGTTCTTGTGCTTCTTTTAAACCTTTTATACTTCCATTAGAACCAGGTATTACTGGAAGGTCAGCTTTTCTTATTATTTCTTTTGCATTAGATTTATTTCCTAATAAATCTATTACCTTAGATGTAGGACCTATGAATTTTATATTAGATTCTTCACATATTTTTGCAAATTGTGCATTTTCTGATAAAAAGCCAAAGCCTGGATGAATTGTATCTGCCCCTGTTATGTATGCTGCTTCAATTATATTTTTCATATTTAAATAGCTTTGTCCGTGGTCTAGCAGGTCCTATACAAACAGCTTCATCTGCAAGTTTTGTATGCATTGCATCTTTGTCAGCCTCAGAATATACAGCTACTGTTTTTATATTCATTTCTCTACATGCTCTAATAATACGAACTGCAATCTCTCCACGATTTGCAACTAGTATTTTATTCATTTTTTATTCACCTCGTTTTTTGAAATTAGTTTATTATAATTTTTTATGTGATTACAAATATGTGTTACTACTTTTCTATACAATTCTTTACTACGCAATTGCAAATGTAAGCTCTCCTTTTGCTACTATTTTTTCATCTACACTTGCTATTGCCTCACCTACGCCTATTGGCCCTTTTCTCTTTATTATTTTTACTTCTAATTTCAATCTATCACCAGGTGTTACCATTTTTTTAAATTTCATTTTATCAATTCCACCAAATAATGCATTTTTCCCTTTATTTTCTTCCATTGATAATATTGCAACTGCACCTGTTTGAGCCAAGGCTTCGCAAATTAAAACACCTGGCATAATTGGATTACCAGGGAAATGCCCTTTAAAATACCATTCATCTTTATTTACATTTTTATATGCAATTGCACTTTCCCCTGAAATACACTCTTCTACTTCATCCACCATTAAAAAAGGCTCTCTTTGTGGTATGATTTTTTTTATATCTTCTTTATTTAGCATTTAAATTTACTTCCTTTCAAGCTTTTAGTTTTTTCTATTCAATTCTAAATAACTCTGTTCCGTATTGTACAGTACTTCCATCTTCTATAAAAATTTCTGTTATTTTTCCAGAATATTCAGATTGTATTTCATTCATTAACTTCATAGCTTCTATAATGCAAAGTGTATCTCCTTTTTTTACTTCTGAACCTACTTCTACATAAGGGTTATCAGTTGGTGAAGGCTTTATATAAAAAGTTCCAACCATTGGAGATTTTACGATGTTTCCTTTTTGTTCTATATCATTTTGTTTAGGTGCGTTATTCTCTTTTCTTTCTTCTGTTAATTCATTAATTTCTTCAATAACATTTTTTGAATTACTGCTAATTTTTGGGCTAGTTTCCGAAACTACAATTTCTTTTTTCATACTAATTTTGGTTCCATCTGGAAAGTCAATATCAATTGCTGTCAATTTAGAATTTCCCATATCATCCATTAGTTGTTTAATTTTTTCATATTCCATTTTTACTTATTCCTCCTCATTTTCTATATTTTTTTAAAGTACATACAGTTATTCTTCATATTTTTTTAATATAATACTGCTATTATGTCCTCCAAAACCCAATGAATTTGACATTACAATATTTACTTTTGCACTTCGTGGCTCATTTGGAACAATGTCTAAATCACATTCTTCGTCTTTTTCTTTGTAATTTATAGTTGGTGGAACTAATTGTTTTTCAATTGCTTTTACACATATTATAGCTTCTACCCCTCCTGCTGCACCTAAAAGATGGCCTGTATTACCTTTTGTAGAACTTACCATTACCTTTTGGCTAGCATCTCCTAATGCTGTTTTAATAGCCTTAGTTTCTGTTGAGTCGTTAAGATGTGTTGATGTTCCATGTGCATTTATATAGTCAATATCTTCTGGATTTATTTTTGCATCTTGTATTGCTCTTATCATCGCTTTTGCACCACCTTCTCCATCTGGTGATGGTGAAGTTATATGATAAGCATCTGTTGTAGAGCCAAAGCCAATAATTTCAGCATATATTTTTGCACCTCTTTTTTTGGCATGTTCTAAATCTTCTAATACAATAATTCCTGCGCCTTCTCCCATGACAAATCCACTTCTTTCTTTATCAAAAGGGATGCTTGCTCTATTTTTATCTTCTGAGCATGATAATGCTTTCATGTTTTCAAATCCTGCAATTCCTATTTCACATATAGATGCCTCTGTACCACCTGCAATAACTACATCTTCATAACCATGTTTTATAGTTTTATATGCTTCTCCTATTGAATGTGTTGATGAAGCACACGCTGTAACTATTGACATTGATTCTCCTTTAAAACCAAATTCAATTGATATATTTCCAGCTGGCATATTAGTTATTGACATCGGTATAAACATTGGTGATACTCTATTATTTCCTTTTTCAAATTTTATTTCACATTGCTCTTGTATAGTTCTTAATCCACCTATTCCTGAGCTTACAAATATTCCAACTCTATCAAAATCAGTATTTTCTTTTGTAATTCCACTATCTTTAACTGCTTCTCTTGCAGCTAATATTGAAAATTGAGAACACCTATCAAATCTTTTTGATTGTTTAAGTTCAAAATATTCCAAAGGATTATAGTTTTTAACCTCTGCTGCTAACTTTGTTTTTAAATTAGTTGTATCAAATAATGAAATGGCTTCAATACCACATTTTTTATTTTCTATACTATTCCATGTTTCATCTACATTTTTTCCTATTGGATTTATAGTTCCAAGACCTGTTATAACTACTCTTTTTTCCATTATCGTTTATTTCCTTTCAAATTATGTTATTGTTTTAACCTACACGTTAGTTATTTATAGCTCTAAGCTTTTATTACATAAGCATTCCGCCATCAACATTTATTACTTGACCTGTAATATATGAGCTATCTTCTGATGCTAAAAATTTAACTACATTTGCAACATCTTGCGTTGTTCCCATTCTTTTTAGTGGTATTGATTTAGCAATTTCTTCTTTAATTTCATCTTTTAATACATTTGTCATTGATGTTTCTATAAATCCAGGTGCTACTACATTTACTAATATGTTTCTTGAAGCTACTTCTTTTGCTAAACTTTTTGTAAATCCAATTATTCCTGCTTTTGAAGCTGAATAATTTGTCTGTCCGGCATTTCCTGCTATTCCAACAACAGATGATATATTTATGATTCTTCCATAATGTGCTTTTAGCATATAGCTAATTACATTTTTTGTTACATTAAATGTGCCTACTAAATTAGTGTTAATTACATCTTCAAAATCTTCCTTTTTCATTCTCATTAGTAATGTATCTCTAGTAATTCCTGCATTATTTACAAGTACATCTATTTTTCCGTATTTGCTTATAATTTCTTCTACATTTTTTTCGCAGTCCTCAAAATTTGATACATCGCCTTTTACAGCTAAGCATTTAACATTATTTGCTTCTATTTCTTTTTTAGTATTTTCTAATTCTTCATTTTCATTTCTATAATTGATTGCAATATCATATCTACATTTAGCCAAGGTTATAGCTATTTGCTTTCCTATTCCTCTTGTTCCTCCCGTAATAAATGCTACTTTTTCCATTTTTCTGTTCCTCCCTAAACAAATTTTATTTTGCTTTTTTACTTTTTATTAAATAAAATACTTTCTCTATTTGTAACAACCTTAACTCTATTTGTACATATTTAAGCTTTCTATTGTTTCATTTAAATTCACAATATTGTTTACGTTATATACTTTTAACTCTTTATCTGTTGGAATTCTCTTTAAAAATCCTGTTAATGTTTTTCCCGGTCCTATTTCAATAAAAGTATCTATTCCGTAAATTATCATTTTTTCTAAGGTTTTAGAAAATCTAACTGGGCTTATTATGTGTTTTGCTAAAATATCTTTTACATTATCATTATCAGTATAAAACTCTCCATCAAGGTTCTTTACTACTTTTCTTTGAAATTTATTTATAGTTACATTTTCAAGTTCTTTTCTTAATGCTTTTGAAGCCTCCTGTAATTTTTCTGTATGAAATGGACCTGTTGTTTTTAAAAGCATAACCTTTTTAGCACCCATATCTTTTGCTATTTGTTCTGCTTCTAATACAGCATTTTTCTCACCAGATACAACAACTTGACCAACTGAATTATAATTTGCAGGAACTACAAATCCTAATTTAACTTCTTTGCATATTTGCTCAACTTGTTCATCCTTCATACCAATAATTGCTGCCATTTGCCACTCGCCTTTTGGCGCAAGATTTTGCATATACTCTCCTCTTTTTTGAACAAGTTTTATACCTTCATTAAAAGATAATGCTCCACTATAAATTAGTGCTGTATATTCTCCAAGGCTTAAACCGGCTTGAAATTTCTGCTTGAATATTATTTTCTTTTAATATTTCTAAAAATGCTAAAGAATTAGTTAATATTGCAAGCTGAGTGTATTTTGTTTGATTTAATAATTCTTCTTCCCCTTCAAATGATATTTTGGCAATATCTATATTTGTTAGCTTTTTTACTTCATCATATATATTCCTTGCTTTTTCATATTCTTCATATATATCTTTTCCCATTCCAATACTTTGAGAACCTTGCCCAGGAAATAAAAATCCAACTTTCATTTTTGCCTCCATTTTTTAATTTTTATGTTCAACCATTTCAAGTAACTTTCCTTCAAATTCGTTGCAAAAGTCAGTTATAAACTCATTTATATCAACATCTCTGCCAAATTCTTTTTTAATAGATGTTGCAATTTCTTTAATATCTTCAGAAAATTTCATTTTTGAAGTATTCATTCCTATTCCAATAACCAAGTATTTAACATTTTCTCCTATGATTTTACTTTGTGTTAAAATTCCACCTATCTTTTTATCATTAAATACAATATCATTTGGCAATTTAATTTCTAAATGTATTCCATAACTTTTCTCCAATATGTCTATTATGATTTTTGCAATTTCAACTGTTATTCCTTCTATTTTCTTTATATTGCAATCTAACTGAATATAAAATGAAAATGCTACATTATTTGCTTCATCAGTATGCCATATTCTTCCATGAGTTCCTTTACCATTTGTTTGAATATCAGCTATTACCAATGTACCATTTGTTATATTTCCATTTTTTATTAGCCTAAATATTTCATTTTGAGTAGAATCTATACTTTTATAATAGATAGCATTTCTTCCTAAGTACTTAGTTTTTAATTTTTTCAATTTCATCTAAATTAGCCTGCCTTTTAATTTTGTTTGTTGTTGTTTTTATAAGTGGTTTTTCAGTTAATACCAAGCCCCTAATTGCCTTATATTTTGGCAATGTATTATTTATTTCTTTAATTTTGTTTAATAAAGCTTCATAAATTTCATCATCTGTTTTAACTTTATAAACATCATTCATTATTTTTCTATCAAATACTATTTTTACATTTATTTTTATATCATTTTTATCTTCTGATTGTCGCTTTCCAAAAACAAAAGACTCTTTTACGCCTTCTATTTTATTAACTAAATTTTCCATCTCTTCTGGGAAAATATTTTTTCCATTTTTTAAAACTATTACACTTTTCTTTCTGCCACAAATAAATATATATCCCTCTTCATCTATTTTTGCTAAATCACCTGTATAAAACCAGCCATCTTTTATTGCTTCTTTCGTAGATTTTAAATCCTTATAATACCCTAGCATTACATTTGGACCTTTTACAATAAGCTCTCCGATGCCTTCACTATTTACATCTACTAATTTTGCTTCAACACTAGGTACTGTTTTTCCTATTGAACCTGTTTTATAATATTTATCTGAACCTATTGCAACAACAGGAGAAGTTTCTGTAAGTCCATAGCCTTGCACTAAATTTATACCTAGTAATCTATATTTTGCTTCTATTTTATAATCTAGTGCAGCTGCTCCACTTATAAATAATTTTACTTTTCCTCCTAGCATATCATGTATTTCTTTAAAAACTTCTTTTTTCTTTTCCATAGTTGCATTTTTATATTTTTCTTCATTTTCTAATATTTCCTGTAACTTGCCTTCTTTTTCTAGTGTCTTCCTTATTATCATAAACATTCTTTCATATATTCCCGGAACACAGGCCATAACACTTACTTGATATTCATTTATATTTTGAACAATATGTTTTAAACCATCACAAAATACAGTTTGCGCACCTTTATATAATGAAAATAAAAATCCTACAGTACATTCAAAAACATGGTGTATCGGTAAAATAGATAGAAATGTATCTTCTGATGTAACATTTAAAACACTTGCTATATCCATTAAATTTGAACATATATTTTTGTGTGATAAACTTACAACTTTTGATTGTGAGGTTGTTCCTGATGTAAAAAGCATTATATTCATTTCGTTTGGATTTATTTTTGCATCTAAAAATTTTCTATTACCTTTTTCAATAAGTTTTTTACCTCTTTTTATAAGTTCATCTTCTGAATATATACCCTTTGTATTAACTTCTAAATCCATTGATATTAAATGTTTTAGTTTGTTTTTTTCACTATATCTAATTTTTTCAATACTCTCAGAATATTTTTTTGGATAGAATATTGCTTCAACTTCTGACCTTTGAATTAACGATTCTAACTCATTTTCAGGTAATGATTTATCTAATGGTACTACTGTTCCTGTTCCACATACAATTGCTAAATATGCAATTTCCCATTCGTATCTATTTTCTCCTATAATTGCTATTCTTTTTCCTTTTAACCCTAGGTCTATAAGTGCTGTTCCCAAAGCATCTATCATTTCTCTCACTTGCTTATGGGTATATGTTTTATATTGTCCTTCTTTAATTTTTATTTTGTATGCTATTTTTTCTCCATATAGATTCTTTGTCTTGTTTAGCATATCTTTTAAATCCGTAATTCTTATGTAATCATATAATCTTTTGTCATCCATGATGTTATTCTCCTTGAATTAATTTTCTTATTATATATATCACAAAGAATCGAAATTTTGATTAGACTGACAGGTCAGTCTAAAAAGGCAAAAAAATATTGGGACTTAAGGTTTTGTTTTTACCTAAGTCCCTCTATTTTATTTACAATCTTCTATTTGCAAGCTTTTACTTCCTATATAAATATCTCTATTACCCGTTACCGTATGAAGTTTTATTATTGTATAATCAGGATAATGGTATTCTATACTTCCTCCATCTTTTAGTATTTCAGCATCTGGATAATCTTTATTTGCTTTTATAATTAATCCATCTAAAGTCATTTTTCCGCTTCTTAATGCTTCCTCTAATGGCATAGTTTTATTTTCTATTGTAATATTTACTTCATCTAATCCGTAATAATATAAGTTGTAATCGCTATAATCTTTATATAGTTCCGTATTATTCAATATTTTAACAGCTTTATTCTTATTTGAATTCTTTACAGATATTTTAAAATCTTCATATCCGTTTATTAATATATCATCTGTAATAATATGAGCATATGGCTCTATAATACAGTCATATTCTTTGTTTTCTGCTATTTGTTTATTAGTTGGTGGCACTATTTTTTCTGTATAATTTATTATTACTTTTCTTCCTATTCCATATAAATAATCTATGTGATCAGTTCCATAGCTTACTTTTATTTTTTCATATTCTTTTCTTTCTTCTTCGTCTTCGTTTGGCTGTATTATCATGTATGTAGTTGTTTCTTCTAATATAGTTCCTACAAAACTATTCTTGACTTTTCCTTCCATTGCTTGCAAATTAGAATTTTGTTCATCATTACTATTTTGTTGTTCATGACTTTCTTTAAAATTATTAAAAATTTCCAAGCCTAGTATTTTTATACTAATTCCTTCATCATATCCGCTACTTAATGACATTGGAGCTAATCTATGATATTTTGTTATTGAGTATAGAAGTGCCGTATACTTAACTGTTCCCCCATCTTTTAAAACAATTCTAGCAGGAAATAATAATACAACAGCTATTATTATTGATATTGCTATAATGATTTTCTTTTTCACAACTTAAAACCTCCTTTTTCTATTATTTAGATGTTTTATGTTTTGGTTTTAGTTTGAATTTTGAAAAAGAAATTATATATATTATTACTACCAAAAAAATTGCAGATATGCATAATGTGCCTATTCTTGCATAATTTAAGTAATTTATTTGATGTGTATCACTTGCTATTGTTTCATTATTTATTGAGTCTTGCTCATTTTGTGCATTTACATTTTCTTGGTTATTTTCATTTGCTTCATTATCTATATTTTCATTTGCTAAATTATTTTGTTTTTGATTTTCAGTATTATCTGCTAAAGGTTCTCCCATACCAGTAGCGTTTTCAATTTTATCTGTGTTTTTAGATAAATTTAAAGAATTTTCTTTTTCTATTCTGTTTGCTTCTTCTCTATAATTATTATCTATTTCTTCATTATCTAAAGCTATATTTTTCTCCATACTACTGCCTTTTTTTAAGTTTTTAGTTATTGCAGATAAGCCTGTAACAAAGGTTATTATAAACATTGCGATATTTCCTAATAATAGCTTTATTTTATATACTGCTTTATAGTATTTCCATTTGATTGTGCTTTCTGGTTGTTCTAATAAATTCGATATTTGATTAAATGATAAATCAGAAACTATTTTTAGAGTTACAATTTCTTTTTCTTTATCATTTAATTTTCCAATTAATTTATTAAAATTTTCTTTATCAAGTATCTGCTCGATTTCGTCGTTTTCATCTTGTATTTCATAAATATTTTCTTTACAGATATTTAACTCTTTGTTTTTTCTTCTAATTATTTCTAATGCTTCATTTTTAACAACTGCATACATCCATGTAGCTTCTTTGTCTGTTGGAAGCTTATTTACATCTATACTATATATTTTTGTTATAAAGTTTTGCACAGCATCTTCTGTGTCTTCTTTGTTTTTTAGAATACTAAATGCTATTTTGTAAATAAGATTATAATATTTATTGCATAATTCTTCTACCGCTTTTTTCCTATCTATTTTCATCTTATTAAATATTGTCTTTAGTTCTTTTTTATCTATTTTGTTCATTTTAGCCCCTTTTAACAATTTGAGTTTTATTGCCTAAAACTTAAGATAATATAATTACATTTGGCTTTTTATATTTTTAATTATATATAATTTAGATGTTTTTAAAAATAATTTTAGTTGGTTTTTTATATGATTTTTTAATAAAAACGTTATTCAAATCTAGGCTCACTATATGATACTTTGCCTTCTTTATCAACTACAAATTTTACTCTTATTGAAAATCTTTCAGAGATACGCATAAACTCATATTCTCCTTCACTTAATTCTCCATATAATTTACTAAAATTGATTTTCCAGCCAATTATTGTATAATGATTATCCTCTGTCATATCTGGTAAGTTATAAACTAATGGTTCTATTGTATCTTTAGCTAAAACATCAGAAATTTTTTCTACCTCTCTCCACTCATATTCTGATCCTATTCCGAGTAAATCCAGAAGTAGAATGTTCAGTATTTTCTCCTATTATTTCCCCGGTTCCTGTATATTTTTCATTTTTTACTTTTTCATATATAGTATAATCATCTAAGTACTCATATGGTAATTCATTAGTGTCTGTTATTGTAATAGTTATACTCCTGGTTGTAACCTCATTTACTGTAGCTTTTACATTTTCTATTGAATTATAACAATATCTTAAAATGCTTTCTGGTATTTCTTTTTCACTTTCTTCTTTTATAATTTTTATTTTTTTAACACCATCCGGAACTCCTGGATATATTGTATTTACTGTTCCATTATAATAAACTAATATTTCTTGCCCTTTTTCAAATCCTATATTACCTTCTTCTGTAAATTTAATGCTATATAATTCATCAGTATTTTTATCTATAGCTAATAGTGAGTTGTCATTTACTTTTACTACAACTGCTTTCATGCTATATGTCATATTGTTAAGTATAATATTTAATAATGAACCATTTTTAAATATTTTTGCTTGTAAAATATCTAATAAAAATATGCATATTAAAATTCCAATGATAATTAAAACTATTTTTAGAAATTTTTTCATAATATAATAATTTCCCCCTTTATTTTTTATAATTATATCATAAAACTTATATTTAGAAATCTATTTAAATAATTTATTATCAACTATTTTTTAATTTGATATATTCCAAACATTTTTCTTCTAATTTCTTAAAATCACATATATTAAATTTTTTTCTATTCTTTTCATTTAATCCTAATTTATATATTTCATTTGCCATCTTCTTTATTTTTTCCCTATTTATATTACAATAATGTAATTCTTTTCTTAATAATACTTGATACTTTTTATCTTCTTTTGAAAAATCTTTTTGACTTAAATATTCTATTGGGCAAGGGAACATGAATGAAAACCTTAACGATGATATAGGTTTTAATTTCTTAGTATTTTTTTCTTTATCCATAATTAAAAATACAGTATGTGATTTTTTATTGTAAGAAGATACTGGTGCAAAGTAATTAAGATTATTAACTGTTAAAACTATTCCACAAAAAAACTTTTTATGTTTTTCATATTCTATATTTGGTATTTTATCATCTCCATTATTCTTTAAATATTTTATATATTCACTATCTACTTCGTAAAATTTAAATTTCATTATTGTCTCCTCCATATATTCTTATTTTGTAAAAAAATAAAGGGGATATTAAAACTTAATTTTAATTCCCCTTAATTAAAACAGGTTATTTTTTTGAGCTAACCTTTACTCGAATATATTGTTCGCCATTTTTTGTGAGTTGCGAAACACTCGAATATATCGTTCGCCATTTTTTTTGTGAGTTGCGAAACACTCGAATTATAAATAGCTATTTATTATTAGTATATTAATTATACTATTTTTTTATTCTTTATGTCAATATAAAACTAAATATTTTTATATTCTTATATAACTATTTTAATTGCAATCCATCTTTAAATGCATTTCCTACTCTACCATTTACTTTATAATATCCATGAGTATATGGGTCAAATGCTATTGCATCTACTAAAGTAATATCAACATTATCTCCATTTATTACTTTTTCATCTGCTGTTACATTTACAACTTTTCCTACTACTCCACAACCATACTGACCATTTTGGTATTCTATAAACTCACATTCCATACATATTGGAAACTCATTTATAATTGGAGCATCTACATTTTCAGATTTTGTTGCTGTTAATTTTGTGTTTTCAAATTTATTTTTTGTATTGTTTCCTGATGCTATTCCAAAATAATCCGCTTCTACAACGTGTTTACTGTCTGCAATACTAACTGTAAATGCTTTCCTTTCTTTTATATTTTGTACTGTTTTATGTGTTTCTGTTAAGTTAAGTATTACATGGTCTCTTTCTAGCATGGTTCCCCATGCTGCGTTCATTACATCAACAGTTCCGTCTTCATTATATGTTGCAATCATTAAAACTGGCATTGGAAATATTGCCTCCGTAGTTTTAATACTTTTTCTCATAAATTTTTTCCTCCTTATTTTAAATTTATTTTTTAATTTTCCATTTACAATTATTTTAACCTAATCTATCTCCATTTTCAACTTGTTTATCAGGTTTTATTAAAACAACACCTTGTTTACTATAAGTCCCTAGTACCAATACTTCTGACATAAAGTCTGCTATTTGTCTAGGTGGAAAGTTTACAACTGCTAATACTTGTTTATTAATTAAATCTTCACATTTATATACATCTGTTATTTGTGCAGAAGATTTTTTAATTCCTATTTCATTTCCAAAATCTATCTTTAATTGATATGCTGGTTTATTTGCTTTTTCAAATGCTTTTGCTTCTATAATTGTTCCAACTCTAATATCTAATTTCATAAAATCTTCAAATGTTGCCATGTTTTTATCTCCTTTTTAGACAATGGGACGGGGTTTTTGTCTTAACAAAAATTAAACTTAAAAGGTTAAAATGAAAGTTTAAGTCTCAAAAAGCCTAAGACAAAAACCCCGTCCCATTGTCTTATTTCTTTTTAATAAATCTATCACAGCAAGCAAGAACTGCTGGTAATAATGTTAAAATTAAGATTGTAGAGCATAATGTACCTTCTGAAATTGTTTTACATATTTTTGCAGCAATAGCAGAGGTAAAACTTGCTATAATTAAAGTTACTATAATAAGTATAGAGCTTGAAGTAAGTATTGTGTGTATTGAACTGCCATATGCAGATATGACTGCCTCTTTTATCTCTTTTGTTTTTCTGTGTTCAATATAATATGATGTATAAAGAATAGCATAATCAATAGTTGCACCCATCAATATACTTTGCACAATAAGTATTGCAATGAAATATACATTCTCACCTACTATTGATAATATTCCCATTGTTAAGTATACTGCTGTTTGTATTGTTAGGACTAATATCGTAGGAATAATTGCTGATTTAAATGTAATTGCTACAACAATAAATATTGCTATCATTGTTATTACTGTAATGAAGTTTAGCTCATTATCAAAGCTTTTACTCATTTCATAAGCCATAGGTGAATCTCCTATTATATAAAATTCATCTAATTTGCTTTCTAATGCATCATTTGTTTTTTGTATAAATTCAAAGGTTTCTGGTGCCTCCATATCAAAGGTTGTATTTAAAACTACTCTTGAATATTCTTTTCCTAACAATAATTCCTTTGCATCTTCTATTGTTGTTTTTGCTTCTGTTATATCATTTCTCATGTCATCTTCTATAAAGTCAGTATATCTTTCATCTTTTAAAACATTTTCATTTAGAAATGTAACAAATTCTTCGACTGTCATCTCCCAGTTCTTGTTATATTGTTTATCACTTCCATAATAAGTATAAAGCATATCTATTGTATTTTTTTCTACATCATTGCTTAATTTACTAATTATAGCAAATATTTCATCTGAAGTGTATGAAGTTTTTTTGACTACTCCATTCATAATTCCATTTACTGTGTTTAGTTTTGTTATTTGCTCACTACTAAAATTACTTGAATATTCTTTATTTGTAACTACATCTTTAAGTAGAAAACTAATAAATTCTTTTAATGATATACTTGGATTTTTATTAATGTATTTAAAATTATATAAGCCATAGATTAAGCTTGCATCATCTTTGTTTATGCCCAATAGTGTAGACAATTCGCTACTATTGTATTTTTTATTATTTATAATTCCATCCATAACTGATTGAAGTAGTTTTAACTCTTTAATTGTACTATCTGATATTTGGTTTGCAAGCATGCTGTCACTTTTATGTAATAATACAAAATCAACAAATTCTTCTGGTGTCATACTTGTATTATTTTGCGTTGAAACATATAAAGTGTAGATATTTTTTGTACTATCGCTATCTATTCCTATTGTTTTTGAAAGTTCTTGATATGTAAAGCTTTTATTGTTTATGGTATTTGTCATAATAGTTGATAATAGTTGTAATTGCTTCATACTAGTTTCATCAATATTACTTTTTATCATTTCCATATCTTTATTTTCTAGTATTATATTTACAAACTCATTAGGTGTAAGAACATTGAGTTTTGAATCTCCTTTAATATAACCAATCAAAAAATATAATCTATACATTTGCTCTACATCTATATTTAATATTGAAGCTAACTCTTCAGCAGTCATTTGTTTATTTATAACACTTAAATCGCTAAATGTTGCTAGTAATTTTATATTTTGTATAGTTTGACTATCAAAACTACTTGCATAGTTACTATCTTTTAATACATCATTTAATACAAAATTTGAAAATTCTGAAATTGTCATTTTTATATTTATATCGTTTTGTAAAATATAGTACTTATACAATTCCTTCATTGTATTACTATCAATTCCAAATAATTTAGACATTTCATTGCTTGTCATTTCAGTTTGTATTTTTTGCTTATCAACAAATTTTGATAAAGTATTTAATTTATTTCTATTTTCATTATTTACTTTAACTGCATATTTTTTATTTGGTAATACATCTTTATTCATAAAGTTAATGAATTCATTTATGCTTATTTTTGTATCATTATTTTTAGAAAGATAGTAAATAAAA
The DNA here is from genome assembly GCA_947632035.1 of uncultured Clostridia bacterium. Classification (GTDB taxonomy): domain Bacteria; phylum Bacillota; class Clostridia; order TANB77; family CAG-508; genus CAG-273. Next base: position 100,832 of record CANRNR010000003.1, read on the forward strand.
ATATCGTCTATCTTGCTTTTATCTATTTCTAATATATTGGCTATATCACTTGCTGTTCTTTTCTTGTTAATAGCTTCTACTGTAACAAAGTTCTTTAATCTTGTAACATCTTTTTTAGTTTCAGCATCAATTTTTTTACTAGCTTTTTCATTGTTATATGCTTCTTTTTCGATGAAATTAATAAAGTCGTTAAAGGTTATTTTATTATCTCTTTCTGGGTTATAATAATCATAGTAGACTATTTTTAGTAAATAATCTTCTACGCTAACATCTGAGCCTAAGTCATTTAATTTATCATTTAGTTTGTCATAAGTTAGCTTTTCATTTATTGTATTTCCATAGCCTAAGACATCATCTATTTTTTCTTCATTTTCAAGCTCTTTTAAGTATTTTGAAATTTCTGCTTCGTCCTTATTTTTATATATAATTGCCATTTGATTATTTTCGTCAAATACTTTATTTATTTCATCTTCCTGTGAGTCTGTATAATTAATTCCTAAGTTTCCTTTTAATACAAAACTTGTAATAAATACTATTAGGAAAATTGGAACTGCAATAAATCTAATTTTATAACTATATTTTCCTAGACTTTTTAATTTAATATTAGGGCTTTTCTTCTTTGTTTTTACAATCCATTTGTCAAATATTAGTATCAATGATGGAAGCACAAAGAATATACAAATTAAACTAAATAATACACCTTTTGCTAAAACAAAACCTAAGTCCCTACCTATTGTAAAGCTCATAAATACTAATGCTAAAAGTCCAACTATTGTTGTAACAGAGCTACTTGATATGGCTGTAAATGCTTTATATAAAGCATTTTTCATTGCTTTTACTTTGTCTTTTTCTACTTGTTTTTCTTGGTCATATCTATTCATAAGCATTATTGAGTAATCCATTGATAAAGCCATTTGCAATATTGCAGCTATTGAATTGGTTATATGTGATACATTGTGAAATATTATATTAGTTCCTTTGTTTAATACTACTGCCATTAAAATTGATATTAAAAACAAAAATGGTTCTACATAAGATTCACACATTATAATTAATATTACCAAAGCACTTGCAACTGCAAGTACGATAATCCAAAATGGTAATACTGTTTTATTACATTCAGATACATTTCCGCTTGTGTAAAAAGTATAATCTTTATATTTTTCATTTACTTCATTATATATATTAGTAGCTTTGGGCGAATCTGATTTATCATCTACATTAATAACATACAAAGTATAATTTTCTTTATTGTATTTTTCAGTATCATCATAGTCTACACTTTTAACACCATCTATTGCTTCTAGATTATTTTTTATTTCTGATTTTTCGTTATCTGCTAAATTTTCAAACATTAAATTTAAAGTAGCAATTTCCGAAAACTCTTCCTCCATAATATCCATGACTATTCTTGTTTCTGAGGTGTTTGGTAAGTACCTAGCTATATCATAATTAATCTTTACTTTTGATGAAAAAATTGCTGAAATTATTGTAAGTATAATAAATAATGCTAAAATAAAATATCTTTTGTTAATTATAAAGTCTGTAAATTTTCTCAAAGTAAAATCCTTCCTTTCTTTTAGTCCCCTTTATATTATCTCTATTTAATATGAAAGAATGGTTTAAAAAGATATTTGATTGATTTTAATCCATTAAAAACATATTTTGATATTCTTCTATAGTATAAATTTTATCACTATTAGGTAGGGTTCACCTGATTTTTATTCATCTTTTAAATATTTTTCCCAATCCATAAAAATATGTCCTATCCTCAACACATAAGCTTTAGAATTTTCTTCATCTACTATATAAAATATTACATAATTTCTTATATTTACTTTTCTAATATTTTTATGTCCGGTTAAATTTTCATCTAAAATAGGCATACTTCCTGCTATATTTTCTAGATTTTTCAATTCTTGCTTAAATAAAATTTTATATTTATCTGCTACAATATCTCCTGATAAATTATTTCTAAGATAAAGAATAATATTGGTTAAATCTTATTCAGCTGTTTCTGAAATTTCAACTATATACTTTTTCATATAATTTACTCCAGTCTTAAATATTATCTATTTTAGTAAAAGTTTCGTTTAGAGAGTGTACTCTATTTTCTTTTATATCATCTAACCCTTTTTTTAACTTTTCCTTTAAATCTTTTTTACTTTTTATCGTTAAACTATCTGGAGCTTCTTCATCTGCTAAAGTTAATTTTAAATAACCAATAAAATTTATAACTTGAGTTGCAAGTTCTTCTGGTAATGTATCAATTTCATTATATAATTTTTGTTTTTCAATAGACATATTAACTACCTCCGTTATAAACTCTTTTAATATTATATCACTTTTTTGTCTAAAAATATATTAATTCAAAAATATTTTTTCAGTACTATGTTCTACTGTTACTTTTCATTGTTTTCATCTCTAAGTTTTTGAACTTTAAATTGTAACATTATACTACATTTTTTCCTCCATAACTTTATGAACTTCTTCCTTTAATTTTTCTACACTATCTTTTTTGCTATCATTTTGTCCCTCATATTTTATTGGCTTTAGTATTTTTACTGTAATATCTTTTTTCTTTTTAAATAATTTCCTTATTCCTTTTGGATCTCTAAATGTAATTACTATTGGAATAACTGGAACATTGTTTTCTACTGCTAAATTAAATGCACCATTTTGAAATTTCCTTATTTTTTCATAATAAGGCCATAACGCTTTTTCTGGATAAAAGTGTATGATTTTTCCTTTTTGTATGGCTTTACTTAGCTCTTTTATAAAACAAGCTCTATTATTTATCTTTGTAGGAATAGGTATCGCTCTTAATAACTTTATTAGTTTTCTTACAAAAGGAATTTTAAAACTTCCTTCTCTTGTTGTAAAATATATTTTTTTAAGACCAAATGCTAATCCTACCATAGTGCAATCTAGAATTAAAACATGATTTGATACACTTATTGCTCCAGTTTTTAAATTTTTAATGTTCTCTTTTCCCTCTATTTTTAAATCATATATTATTTTGTCCAAAATTGTTAGAACTGGAACAGCTAAGCCATAATATATCAAGTTAGAAAAAAAAGTAAATATTTTTCCTTCTTTAATATATTCGTAATGTTCATCTATGTTTAAGTTTAATGGCTCATACAAATGAATTATATCTTCATTTTCGTTTTGCACTAAATTTTCATATGTATTTGCCTCTATACTCTCTTCTAAATTTTCATATGTATCTTCTATTACATTTTCTTCTATTAAACTTTTTTCCACTATATATTACTCCTATTTAACTCTTTAATAATAGTACCAACTATTTGCTCACAAGCATCCCCTGCTATGTATTTTTTTTGATTTTCGGCTATTTCCATTTGTAAGTTTTTATTCTCTATTATTTTTTTCGTATTGTTTATTACTTGGTTAATATCTTCACACTTCATTGACATTTGCCTATCTGCAAAGAAATTTGCATTATAATTTTCACATCCTGGTATTGGCATTATATGAACTAATGGCTTCCTCATTGTTGCAATCTCCGTAGTTGTTAATCCACCCGGTTTAGTAAGTATAATTTCAGAACTTGCTACATATTCTCCTAATTTATTAGTATATGGAAGTGGTATAATTCTTTCATTATCTTTATATTTATTGTCAAGAAAATTTTTAAGTTTATTATTGTTTCCACAAGAAATTATAAAACTAAAATCTTTAATATTTTCCAATAGCTTTTCTGCTATTTCATTTACATTACCGAACCCCATGCTTCCATTTAATATTAAAATGTATTTTTTATCTAAGTCTAAATTTAAACTTTTTTTGGTTTCTTGTTTATCATATTCTTTTCTATATTGTTTCATTACAGGTATTCCTAATGGTAATAATTTTTGCTTTTTCATACCTTTTTCTATAAAGTCTGATTCTAATTCTTCGCTTGGAATTACAAAATAATCTGGATTGGTTTCTTTCCAAAATGGTATGCTCACATAATCTGTGGCAACCTGCATAAAATGAATATCATGCTGTTTTTTTATTGCTGTTAAGGCTTGGGCTGCAAATAAATGCGTTGTTATTATGTAGTTATATTCATTATCTTTTATATACTTATAAAGTTTTTGTTTGCTTAAACTGTTTAAAATATATACTGGCGACCTCAATTTAGTTTTTTCATAGATTTTTCCTAAGTGATATATATTTTTAAATACTCTTCCATCTCTATTTGTAGATTTTATATATAAATTGTTAACTTTATCTTTTAATTTAGGATTTATTATTTCTAAGTATTCTTTAAAGTCTGCTTGAACATTTTGTGCGAGTAGCTCTTCTTGTATTGCTTTTGCCGCTGTATTATGCCCTCCACCTGTTCCACATGATAAAATTAACACTTTATAACTACTATTTGATTTATTTTCATCATTATCAGACAATTTTTCTACAGTATTGTTCATATTTAGTGCTCCTTTTAGCTATATAAATTGCTATAATTAGATAATATTTAAATTTCTTTATATTTTAACTTCACATTTTTCTTGGGTTTCATTTTTATTGGTATTAGCACTTTCTAATTCAGGCCTTTCCTTATTTTTAAATTTATGTACTAACTTGACTGCATAATAAATAATGTAAAATGGTATCGTCATTTGCAATAATATCATAACTGCCGTAAATAGGAATCCTCCATTAGTTAATTTGTATACTATTTCAATTAGTGTACCTGGAAAATTATATGATATAAACATTAAATTACCTTCAAAAAGTTTATTTACAACTAATGCCATAATGCTCATACCAGCAACTAGGCTTGCAAAATATTTTATATCTTTTCTTTCTAATTCTATATATCTTGTTTTGTTTATTAATATTCCCAAATATACCATTGTTCCATGGAATAAAAAACTGTGAATGCTTAAAAAGTGAAATGCTGGATATATAGGTAATGATGTAGATGGGTATATCATAAACACGATTCCACCAATTATTGAACCAGTTGCTAATGATACATCTCCTACTCTTTTTAGAGTGCCTTTGGCAAATGAGCTTAGTAAACCTGCATACAATAATATGCTACAATAGTAAAGTGGCACATAAGTATTAACTGCACTAAATGAATTCTGCCTTATGTTGAAAACTATTTTTATAACTTCTAATATGCATATAATTATTGTTATGTATTTTATAATTTTATGTATTTCTTCTTTGCTTTTCTTTACTGAAAATTTTAGTGCAATAAAAATTCCCACTAATGTGAGTGCAAATAATATAAAATGCCCTATTGTAAATATTCCACAAGGTTCATATTCTCCCATATTTGAAAACATTTTGTTTCATCTCTTTCTACATAAATTGTAATTATCTTTTTCTATTTTTATGAATAATTCTCTTTTTAATACAATAAATTTTTGCACTTATACTTTTAAATACCATACTGCTAATTTTGCATAAAAATTTGTTGACCTTTAATTAAGTCATAACTTACCAAATCATTACCATCTAAATTTTCTTTATGCATATCAATAGCAGTAATTTGGCTATTTTCATAAGTTTTATAATAATAAATTCTTTTGTCCATATTACAACAAGAACTATAAATAGTTATTTCATATAAGTTTTCTCCCATATATACGCATCCTCTTTGTTGGCAAACTGAATCTAATATATGAAAGAATTGACTAATACTTTCTGATTCTGAATCTCCTGAAATTGAATTCATTTTAGTAAATGTTGCCTTTACAAATCTTGATGCAGAAGATAAATCTCCTGGAAGCCCCATAGCTCCCATTCCTCTACTATAAGTTTTTAAGTTTAATTCTTTTGAAAATGTATTAACTGGTGGTTTGGTTGATAAACTCATATAATTATTTAAATTAAACATTTGAATATCAAATGTTGGGTTATTAGTAAGTATACCTACTGGATTTTCATATATTTTAAGTCCATCTTTAACACTTTCTACAATTATAGATGACTCTTGGTCAGCAATAATCCAATGTAAAGGTGATGCTGGTAATTCTTCACTAAAATTAATTAATGCTATATTTATATTTTCTAATAGCTTTTTTGCTTCGCTAACATTTGCACATTGTGCTAATATATATGGTATAAATTCAAATGGTGCTACATTATCTTTTCCTTCTATTTCTGCTTTGTAATCTGCATTTTCAGGGAAGTTTAAGCCTGCCATTCCTAATCCTTTTTCATTAATTGCATCATAATAAAGTGGATAATTTTCTGCTACATATGCCATTCCTATTATTGCATAATGCTCTTTTAAGTCCTTTACTTTTCTAAATTTAAATTCATAATTTCTAGGTGTTATTGTTACTGTTTCTTTATATGAATATTCTAAATCTAAATTTCTTCCAAAATAATGGTCTTTTGTTTTATAAGTTACGGCTGTGCACATATCTAATACCTCTTTTCATTAATCATATTTTTACTGCCAAAATGATATTTGTATTTTTAGTCTATTTCTCTAAATGATTTTAAAATATTACCATTTTCAGCATTTATATAATATTCATATTCGTATTGTTGATAATCAAATGTAACTTCATATACTGTTTCGCCATATTTATAATCTAATTCAACTTCTATATTACGAATATTGTTTTGACTTATTTTTGCATTATTTAATGCTATATCTAAAGCTTTTTCTTTAGATATATAATTACTGTTATTTGTTATATTAGAATTATTATCATCGTTTACTATATTTGTATCATTATTTATCATATTATTATCATTATTTATCATATTAACATCATCATTTATTATATTTGTGTTATTATTGTTAGTTTGCTGTTTATCATTACTATCATCATATATTCTATCGCTATAATCATACAAATCTCTAATTTCTTCTCTTTCATCTATAAATTCATATATGAAGAATGCAATAAAACCTATCAATACTACTATTATTACTGTTAGTAATGCTATAATAATTTTCAAATTATTTTCTTTTTTCATATCAAACTCTCCCTTATATAAATTATAATTTTCATATAAAATAATATCATAAAAATAAGTGACAATCAATAGTCACTTATTTTATATTTTAAAGCCCATATTAGCTTAAAATCA
>CANRNR010000004.1 GCA_947632035.1 uncultured Clostridia bacterium
AAAATGGTGGGCGCAATAGGGCTCGAACCTATGACCTCCTGCTTGTAAGGCAGATGCTCTCCCAGCTGAGCTATGCGCCCATTTCCAATGACGCTTTTAAGTATACTAAATTTTATAATTATTGTCAAGACATATTTAAAAAAAATATTTTATTTTTTAAAACCTTGATTTTTTGGAAAAATTATGTTATCATATTAAACGATTAAAAACTACCTTTTACTTAGTTTAAGAATAATACTCCACTTAAACTCAGTTTAAGGCAAATAAAATTTAAAGGAGGGAAATAAAAATGACAAAAGAAAGAAAACAAGAAATAATTAATACTTATAAAAGAGATGAAAAAGATACTGGTTCACCAGAAGTTCAAATCGCTCTTTTAACAGAAAGAATTAATGAATTAACAGAACACTTAAAAGTTCATGTGAAAGACAATCACTCAAGAAGAGGACTTTTAAAAATGGTAGGTTCAAGAAGAAATTTACTTAACTACCTAGCAAAAAAAGATGTTCAAAGATATAGAGATATTGTTGAAAAATTAGATTTAAGAAAATAATTCAAATTTGGACGTTTCGCTTATTATTGCAAACGTCCACTTTTGTAGACTATATTTTGAATTAAATAAATCAAATGAGCAATACTAATCTTTAGAACATTAAAGAATATTATTAATAACATTTTAAAGTTACAATAATTAATTAGGATATTAAACAACACTTAAAATTAGAATGTAGCTTGTATTATAAACTAATGCTAATTTTTTATAAATATCATAAGAAAAATGTTATTTTATTAAAAAATAAATTATCATAGTAAAAATAAATTTATAAACATAAAGAAGTTAGTTTATAATAGAGGTTACGCTAATTTTGTGTTGTATTAATATAAATTTAAAAAATTGGCGCTTAAAAAGCATACAAAACATTTTAAAAATAATGAATTAAATTGCTTTTTATGGTCAATAAGAAAGGAAGAAAAAATATGTTTAAAATTTATGAAACAGAATTAGCAGGAAGAAAACTATCAATAGAAACAGGAAAAATTGCAGAACTTGCAAATGGAAGCGTTGTAGTACGCTATGGAGAAACAGTTGTTATGGTAAATGTAACAGCAGCAAAAGAACCAAAGGAAGGAATAGACTTTTTCCCATTATCAGTAGATTATGAAGAAAAACTATATGCAGTTGGAAAAATTCCAGGAAGCTTTACAAAAAGAGAAGGTAAACCTTCAGATAAAGCAATTCTAACATCAAGAGCAATAGATAGGCCTTTAAGACCATTATTCCCAAAAGATTTTAGAAATGACACAGTTGTTATAGCAACAGTATTATCAGTAGAACCAGATAATAGCCCCGAAGTATGTGCTATGATTGGTGCATCAGCAGCACTTTCAATTTCAGACATTCCATTTGGTGGACCAACAGCTGCAGTAAATGTAGGCTATGTAGATAATCAAATTGTTATAAACCCAACATTAGAACAAAGAGAAAAAAGCAGATTAAACTTAACAGTAGCAGGAACATTAGACAAAATTACAATGATTGAAGCAGGTGCAGACGAAATACCAAACGATACAATGTTAGAAGCAATAAAAGTTGCACATGAAGAAATTAAGAAAATTTGTAACTTTATTTCTGATATTAAAGCAGAAATAGGAAAACCTAAATTTGAATATCCATCTTTTGCAACAAATCCAGAAGTATATGCAGAAATTGAAGCAAACTTTAAAGATAGAATGTACCAAGATGTACAAGCTACAGATAAAACTGTAAGGGATGAAAACATTGAAAAAATAACTGAAGACATTAACAATTATTATACAGAAAAATATGGAGAAGAAGTAGCTACAGAAAAAGCATTAGATATTGCAAATAGTATACATGACCTAGAAAAAGCTTGTGTAAGACAAATGATATTAGAAGAACATAAACGTCCAGACGGAAGAAAAATAGATGAAATTAGGCCACTTTCTTGCGAAGTAGGTGTTTTACCAAGAGTACATGGAAGCGCAATTTTCACAAGAGGTCAAACACAAGTAATGTCAGTTGTAACACTTGGAATGAAAAGTGAAGAACAAGAATTAGATGGATTAGATGAAGAAGAATCAAAAAGATATATGCATCAATACAATTTCCCACCATATAGCGTAGGAGAAGCAAGAACATCTCGTGGACCAGGAAGAAGAGAAATAGGACATGGAGCTTTAGCAGAAAAAGCACTAGTTCCAGTAATTCCATCAGAAGATGAATTCCCATACTCAATTCGTGTAGTATCAGAAGTACTTTCTTCAAATGGTTCAACATCACAAGCAAGTATTTGTGGAAGTACACTTGCTTTAATGGATGCAGGTGTTCCAATTAAAAAGCCAGTAGCAGGTATTTCAACAGGATTAGTTACAGATAAAAATGACCCTAATAGATACATTATGCTTACAGATATTCAAGGAATTGAAGACTTCTTTGGAGATATGGATTTCAAAGTTGGTGGAACAAAAGATGGTATTACTGCAATACAAGTAGACATTAAAATAGATGGACTAACATATGATATTATAAAAGAAGCTTTTGAAAGAACAAAAGTAGCAAGAGATTATATTTTAGATAATGTAATGTTACCAGTTATTAGTAAACCAAGAGAAGACATTTCAAAATATGCACCAAGAATTATGATGACAACAATTAGCACAGAAAAGATTAAAGATGTAATCGGACCTGGTGGAAAAATGATTAATAAAATTATTGATGAAACTGGTGTTAAGATTGATATATCAGATGACGGAAAAGTATGTGTATATTCAAATGACACAGAAAGTGGTAAAAAAGCACTTGATATGATTTTAGATATAGCTAAAGTTATAGAAGCTGGAAATATCTATACAGGAAAAGTTGTTAGAATTATGCCATTTGGAGCATTCATTGACCTAGGTGGAGGAAACGAAGGACTATTACACATTTCTAAAATTTCAAGCAAAAGAGTAGAAAAAGTAGAAGATGTATTAAGCATTGGTGACGAAGTTACAGTAAAAGTTTCTGAAATAGATAGCCAAGGAAGAATTAATCTAAATATGAAGGATTTAGAAGCAAGAGAAGACTAATTAATTTTAAAACTTTATATTTAAATTAAGCTTAAAAATATTATAGTTTTTGCACCTTGTTGTCGCAACCTTCAAATATAATAGATTGTAGGTTGCTCCAAGCGCACTTCGCTACTTCGTAGCTTCGTTTGAACGCTACGCGGTGCTACAAACGATAATATTTTTAAGCAATAATATAAAAATTATTAAACTTTTATTAATTATATAAGAAAAGTTGCAAAAAAATTTTTAACATAGTATAATAGATGTTGTTAGAAAATTGGAAAGGAATAACAAAAATGGAATATTTATATATCATACAACAAGCGTTAGTATGGATTATAACAATATTCTGGTTTTATCAAATAGCAATTAGTATTTGTTCATTAGTAAAATTAAAAGATAAACCATTATTAGTAAATAAAAATCATCGCTTTATGGCAGTAATACCAGCACATAATGAAGAAAATGTGGTAGCAGAATTGATTGAAAGTTTAAAAAATCAAGATTATCCTAAAGATTTATTAGACATTTATGTAATTGCTGATAATTGCACAGATGATACAGCTTTTGTAGCAAAAAAAGCTGGTGCAATCGTTTATGAAAGATTTGACCCAGAAAAGAAAACAAAAGGTTATGCATTAGACTGGTTTTTAGAGCAAAAAATAGCAGAAGATGCACCATATGATGCATTTTGTATATTTGATGCAGATAATATAGTAGATAAAAACTTTATAAAAGAAATGAATAAAAAACTTTGTCAAGGTGAAGAAGTTGTTCAAGGATATAGAGATATTAAAAATCCTACAGATAACTGGATTACAGCAGGATATACAATATTCTATTGGACAATGAATCGTTTTTATCATTTGGCAAGATATAACATAGGCTTATCACCATTAATAAATGGTACTGGTTTTATGGTTAAATTTGATGTTGTAAAACCAGATGGATGGAAGACTAAGACATTAACAGAAGATATTGAGTTTTCATTAAAGAGAATTATTCAAGGTAAAAAACTAGGCTGGGCAACTGATGCTATAGTATATGATGAACAACCTTTAGGATTTAAACAAAGCTGGAAACAAAGAACTAGATGGACAGTTGGTCATATTCAATGTATGAAAGAATATACAAAGCCATTATTACTAGCAGTAAAAGAAAATAAAACAGTAATGAATTTTGACGGATTTTTATACATTATTGGAAGTATTCCAATGTTTGTAACTACACTTGTATTATTACTATTAAATTTTGTTATGTACCTTGGAGAAGGAATGACAAGCATGGATTTAGCCATAAATGTACTTAGATATTTAATACCAACATTCTTATTACCAATTTTTACAGCATTAGTAATTATGTTATTAGATAAAAAACCAATAAAACCAATGATAAAAGGTTTACTATGCTATCCATTATTTTTAGGATCATGGCTTTTAATAAACTTTAAATGTTTATTTAAACGTGATACTACTTGGGAGAAGATTGAGCATGTTGGTAGAGCAACAATTAACCAAATGGTAGAAACTGAAAAAGTAAAAAATTAAATTTACAATATAAGGGAAAGCTAGAAAAGGCTTTCCCTATTTTAATTTTAAAATATGTGTGTAAGTAAAATTTAATAAAATATATTAATTTATTAAAATAATATAAATTCAATTTGCGAAAATGAGTTTAATTTGTAGAAAAATGGGGAGAATAGAAGTAATGGAAAGATGGAAAAAAATTATGATAATATTAGTAATATTAATGATATTAGCTATAGCTATTGTTTTAGGTATAAATTTTTTTGTGATACTAACTAGTAAAAGCAATATAGTTTCACATGAAGATGCAAAAAAATTAGAAAACGTAGATTGCATTCTTGTTTTAGGTGCAGGAATTTGGGGAAACAGTCCAAGTCCAATGCTAGAAGATAGATTATTAGAAGGTATTGCTTTATATGAGGAGGGTGCATCTCCTAAAATTATTATGAGTGGAGACCATGGAAGAGAGGAATATGATGAAGTAAATGTCATGAAAAATTTTGCTATACAAAAAGGCATAAATTCAGAAGATATTTTCATGGACCATGCAGGATTTTCTACTTATGATAGCATATATAGAGCAAAAGAGATTTTTGAAGTAAAAAAGATGATAATTGTTACTCAAGAGTATCATTTGTATAGAGCATTATATGTAGCAAAAAGTTTAGGAATAGAAGCATATGGAGTAGCTTCAAATCCAAGAGAATATGCAGGACAAGTATTTCGCGAAATAAGAGAAATTTTAGCAAGAGATAAGGAATGGGCTAAATGTATAATAAAACCACTACCAACTTACTTAGGTGAAACAATTCCAGTAAGTGGTAGCGGAGATATTACTAATGATAAATAATTATTAATAATTTAATAAATTACAAAATAGCTTCCAAATTGTTGATGATTATAATGAGTAATATCAATAGATAAGTCATTAAGTTCAAATTCTGAAACTACAAATGCCTCTTCTTCAGTTCTGTTTTTAAGTCTAGCTAAAAAATAATCTTTATCCTCAATATGTTCAGAAGTGGTATTGTCTAAAATATCTTGAAATTTAATGTATATATCAGAAGCAGGGTCGCGATAAACAGCCCTTCTTTCAAGTGTTGAACTTGCATAGTGCATTGCATCTATAAACTTTTGTGAAAAACATGAAGCCATATCAATTGTATTGGTATAAAATCCATATAAATAAATTGTAAAACTAATAAATAAAACTGAATATATAGCAATAGCACCATATTTAATAATTTTTCCTTTTTTTAAATTAGAACAAAGAGCATAAATTCCATAAAAGCTGAAAAATAAACTAGGAAACCAAATAATATTTAGTCTATTTATATTAACATTATTAATAATAAGTCCAAGTAAAAAACTAAAAATTAGCCATATACCCATAAGAAATGTACCAGCATTTCTTTTTTCTTTATATCTAATAAGATAGAAAATGCCAATAAAGAAGAAAATTAAGGATATATGGTAAATAGTGCCAAATGGTTTTGTACCATTCCATTCTATACCATCTTGCTGTAAGAAAAATACTTTACATGTAGTTTTAAAATTTTCAACTAAAGTTTTACCTATGTCAGAAGCAAAGAAAATCATGTCATTAGTTCTAATAGAATATCTAAAATATTGAATAGTAATAGGTCCTAAATGAATGTTAGTATCAATTTTTAAAGCATTGATAACATACATAGTAAGAATAGGACTACTAATTAAAAGAAAAATAATAATACAAATTATAATATTTCTTATTTTAACTTGTTTTTTTATTAATAAATAAATAGCTGCAAACAACAAGAAAAATGGAACTACATAAACAGAAACACCATATGTATACATAGTAAGTGCAAAGAAGACCATTGAAATATAAAGCATCCATTTTTTATCAGATATGCCACGATATAAGAAATATACTGAAAATAGCATGAAATGTGGGAACATATTACAGTCAATAGACCAAATAGATTGCAATAAATGCCATGGACATATGCTAACAAAGGCCATTGCAAAAAGAGCCATCTTTTTGTTGTTAAACATTCTTTTAATCAAATCATAAAATACAATAATTGAAAGAATGCTGACTAGAAGCATTGGAAGCCTTACACTAATCATAGAAGCACCAAAAATTTTAAAGAAAAATGCCATGAAATAAAATAGCATTACACTTTGACCTGCAAATTGCCAAGCTTCTAAGTAAACAGGAAAACTTGTACCAAACATATCTACGCCACCATCAGCCATAGCTTTAGCATTAATTGCAGTCATTGCTTCATCGATATTTACTTGAGATATACCATATGGCCACGAATATATTCTGACACCAATAGCTACAATTAGTATTAATACAAATAAAATTTTATAAACTGTATTTTCTTCTAAATTTAATTTCATAAAAATCATCCTTTGAATATTATTTTTTTTATAATACCATAACAACTAAAAAAAAGATATAAAATATAAATAAAAAATATATAAATTTAAAATTAACTACCATATATACAAAAATATATTAAAAAAGTGTAGATTAAAACAAATCTACACTTAAAATTTATAATTTTAAAAAATTGTTAATTATACTTTAAAAACGTCTACTACATCTTCTATGTAAACATATCCGAACTTCACCGTTTTCTAATGAAACTGTTAGCCAATGATCATCAACTTTAGTAACTTTATTAAATTCAGTTACTTCTTTTGAAGTGCTATTAGTATTTTGTGCATTGTATAGTTTTATGCTTGTTACACTTAACTGGCTTTTTAAAATATCTGTATAATAATCTTCGTTTTCATCAAATATGCATTGTTCTAACACTAATTCATGATTTTCATTTAATTTGTATACTACTTTTTTATTTGAATTAGAGTGAAAATTAATTACTCCATCCAATATACCAAATTTAGTATTTGTATAAACTCCTTCCATCATATAGTTTGAATCAGGATCTGCTACATAATCAAATGTTTTAACCATTCCATCAGCATATTTATTAACTTTTAATTCTTTTACTTCATTTCCGTTGTATTCTATTAATACATTCATTCTATAATCTGGAGAAGAATCACCTAAAGTTCCACTAATATAGATTTCTTTAAAAGAATCTGTATCAGATATATCTACTATTGATGCATCAGGATTACAAACATTTGAGAAAAAGTCATCATTTTCTCTAACTAAGCTATATTTTTGAGAAGTTTGTCCATCTGTTATTATTATATTAAGTTTATTATAATTTATAGAATATTGTGCTGAAGAATTTTGAATTCCAGAAAATTCGATATTTATATTTTCATTTTTTCCATCTCCATTTAAATCATAATTATATTGATATGATTTACTACATTCATTACTATTTGTATTGATAGAATCTCCAAGAGTATTTTCTGAAGGATTATTACCTTTATTAATAGATAGTCCAATTAATAATCCTATAATTATTGAAATTACAACAACGATTATAAATACTGCAAAAGCATTTACATTTAAACTTTTTTTTCTTTCATTCATTTTTTATATTCCTTCCTTTCTTTATTTAAATTCAATTATATTTTAATAAAGTTTTACAAAAAAAGCAATAAAATATTTAATAAATATCTAAATCAAATAAATATAAAAATCTCAAATCTTATATTATTAAATTGTAAAATGGTATTGAAGAAAAATAAGTTTGTATGATAAAATATATTAAAAACAAAATAGAATGGAGAATTATTATGAATAAAGAAATATGGCAGAAAAAGTTAAAGAAGTTAGGTGAAATATTAGAAACAAAATGGTTTCATATTGTACTTATTATAGTTGGAATTGTTTTTATAATGTTAGGGGCATTTCATACAACAGTATGGTTTGATGAAGCATACACAATAGGCTTAATTCGACATAATTATTCAGATATTATTAGAATAGATAGTGGGGATGTTCATCCAGTTTTATATTACTTAATATTGAAAACTGTAACTCTTATTTTTGGAGAATCAATTTTAGTATGTAGGCTATTTTCTGTATTAGCAGGAGCTTTAATGGGAGTTATAGGCTATACACATATTAGAAAAGATTTCGGTGCAAAAGTAGGTGTAGCATTTTCATTTTTATCACTATTTTTACCATTTATGCCATTGTATGCAATAGAAATTAGAATGTACACTTGGGTAATGTTATTTACAACATTAGCAGGAATATATGCATATAGAATATGCAAAAATTCGAAAGTTATAAACTGGGTTTTATTTGCAATTTTTAGCTTATGTGCTGCTCATACACATTATTATGGCTTAGTAGCAATGGGAATAGTAAATGCTATGTTATTTTTCTATATAATATTTTCAAAGAAATTATATATAGAACAAGAAAAAAGCAAAAAGAGTTATTTAATTAAATTTGGAATTACTGCTCTTGTACAAATTATTGGCTATGTACCATGGTTATATGTTTTTTTAAGACAAGTAAAATTAGTAAATTCGTATTATTGGATTGAATTTAGCTTTGGAGAAAGTATATTAGCGCCATTAGGTGCACAATTTTATGGAAGATTAAGTTATGTATTTACATTTGTTTTTGCTATCATAATGTATGCTTATTTGATTTATCAAATAATATGTGCTAAAAAACAAAAACAAAATTTAGGAGTTATTTGGGCATGCTTATTAGTTCACTTTATTGTATTTATTTCTATGCTAATTGTAAGCATATTAATAAAGCCAATAATGTATTTCCGTTATATGTTAGTAACTACTGGATTTTTTATATTACCATTTGCTATATGTATAGCTAAATTTAATCAAACAAAACATCAAAAAATCATTACAGCAATTATATTATTGATAGTACTAGGAGTTAGCATATATAATAATGTTGAAGTAGTTATAAATAACTATAATAGTATCAATGGACAAGAAGTTAAATATATAGAAGATAATTATGAAGATGGAGATATCATTGTTTATAAAGATTACTTTCAAGGAATAGATATAGGAATACATCTTCCTGAATATAACTGGTATTATTATTATATAGATCCAAATCATGATGCATCTGGATTTGAAACATTTTGTCCACCACTAAAGGTAACATTTGAGGAAGATTTCTTTGACGATTATAATGGAAGAATAATTATAGTAGATAATGATGGATTAGAATTATATAAGCAACTTTCAGAGAAATATGAATTAACAGAAATTAAAAAGAGTAGATTTCCAACAACTTATAAAGATAGAACTTACTATATTGTTATAGTTGAAAAATAATATAACAATATGATATATTTATAATGAATTTTAAAGAGATAGAATAATATTTTATATTATAAAAATATAATTATATAAAAAGATATATAAGGAGAAAATAGAATTGCAAATTTTTAATAATAATGTAAATGTAGATGAACCAATAAGAATTTATGCTTTTATAGGTCCATCAGGTACTGGAAAAAGCTATCGTGCACAAATGGTGGCAAGTGAGAATAAAATAAGCTATATTATTGATGATGGTTTGCTTATTAAAGAGAACGATGTAATATGTGGAGTTTCAGCTAAAAAAGCACCTACAAAAGTAGAAACTGTTAGAAAAGCTATATTTACTAATGAACAAGATAGAATAGAAATGAAAAAAGCAATAAAAAAATATAAACCTGAAGCTATTTTAATTTTAGGAACTTCAGATGGAATGGTCGATAAAATAACAGAAAATTTAGGTCTTCCAAAACCTGAAAAAAGAATTTATATACAAGAAGTGGCAACAGAAACAGAAATGGAAACAGCTAAAAGAATACGTACTACACAAGGAAAACATGTTATACCAGTTCCAACATTTGAAATAAAAAAAGATTTTTCAGGATATATATTAGATCCACTTCAAATATTTAAATTAAAAGGAAAAGGAACAGATCCATATATGAGTGAAAAATCAATCATTCGCCCTACTTTTAGTTATTTAGGAAATTTTACTATATCTGATACAGTATTTCGCCAAATAGCAGAATATTTAGCAAAACGTTCTGAACCTATTTATAGAGTGATGAGAACAAGAGTTGAAAGCAAGCCAGAAGGACCAAATATCTATATGGAAGTTTCAATAAATTACGGATATAACATATTAGAAGTTCTAAGAGAATTTAAAGAAAAAATAAAAAAAGAAATAGAAAAGCTAACAACTATGAATGTACAAGAAGTAACAATAATAGCAAAAGAAATTCATATGCAAGAAGATCAAAAAATGAATAATTAATGCAATAAAAACAAAGTAAAAATAAATATTAGTAATGCAAAAATCAAGTAATGACAAAAATTATTCTAAAAATTTGGAGGAAAATAAAATGTCATTTGTAGTAGCAATAGATGGACCAGCAGGAACAGGAAAAGGAACAATTACAAAACTAATAGCAAAAGAGATGGGGCTTTTGAATATTGATACTGGAGCAATGTATAGAGCAATTACTTTAGAATGCTTGCAAAATGGAATTAGTAATATAGATGATAAAGAAAAAATTATAGATATAGCTAAAGAATGTAAAATTGAAATTGAACATATAGAAGAAGAACAAAAAATAATTTTAAATGGAAAAGATGTAAGTAGGGAGATTAGAAGCAAAGAAGTAACTGAGCTTGTTTCTCCTATATCTTCAATTCCAGAAGTAAGAGAAATTATGGTTAATCTTCAAAGAAAAATGGCAGAGTCAAAAAATGTAATTATGGAAGGTAGAGATATTACAACTGTAGTATTTCCAAATGCAGATGTAAAAATTTATTTAGATGCAGATGTAGAAGAAAGAGCTAAAAGGAGATATAAAGAAAATATAGAAAAAGGAATAGCTTCAACTTATGAAGAAGTGTTAGAAGCTATAAAAAATAGAGATGAAAATGACAGAAATAAAAAAGTAGGAGCTTTAAAAATAGCAGATGATGCTATAGTAATAGATACTACTCATATGAGTATTGAAGAAGTAAAGGAAAATGTAAAAGCAATTATTACAAAAAAGAGAATACAATAACCAAAATATAAAATATAAAAATAAAAACAAAAAAATAAAATTAAAGCTAGAAATTAAAATAAAAAAAGTAAAAATAGAATGTATAAATTTAGTAAAAACAGAAGGCAATTTTGTGATATAACAAAATTGTTTTTTTGTGTCGATAAATAAGCAAAAAATGTTGAATTTCTATTGATTTTTGAAAATATGTTATATATAATATTAAAGAATATCTTGAAATAAAAATGAATTTTAAATTTGGAGTAACTATAATGAAAATTTTTAAATCATGGGCAAAATATACAAAGTTAATATTAGGAATTATAGATATTTGTGTTATTATAATTGCATATTGTTTAACACAAGTATTTGTTCACGATAAATATACAATTCTTACAAGTTTACCTATTAAGAGTATAATTAACTCTATAATACTTTCAGTAGTAATTTATAAAATATTTTTACATTTATTTGATTTATACAGAACAATTACAAGTTTTGAAAGTGTAAAAGAGTATTTTTGTTATGCTTTAGCTTGTATGGTTTCATGCAATGTTGTTGCAATGCTAGGAATAATACTAAATTTAGACATTTTATCTACAAAAGAGCATATATTAGCAGGTGTATTTATAGCAATAGGAATAATATTCTATAGAGTAATAATACGTTATTTTATGACAACGAAAATCACATTAAATAGCCAACAAGAAGAAAAAAAGAAACTACTTATAATAGGTGCAGGAGAAGCAGGTGCAGCTGTAGTAAAAAGTATAAAAACAAGTCGTACAGATAGATATGATGTTGTAGGAATAATTGATGATAATGTTAAAAAATTAAACTGCAAGATGAATGGAGTTAAAATAATAGGTGATAGAACTCAAATACAACAAATATGTAAAGAGAGAAAAGTAGATATTATATTTTTCGTTATTTCTAATATATCAGCAAAAGACAAAAAAGAAATCTTATCAATATGCCAAGAAACGGGTGTAAAACTTAGAATTCTTCCAGGCATCCAAGATTTTATTGATGAGAAAAATATCATGCAAAGCTTAAGAGATGTACAAATAGAGGATATTTTAGGACGTGACCCAATTGTATTAGATAATAATAATATAGGTGAGCTTATAAAAAATAATGTAATTATGATAACTGGTGCAGGTGGATCTATAGGCTCTGAACTATGCAGGCAAATTGCAAAATATGAACCAAAAGAAATGGTTTTAATAGATATTTATGAAAATAATTTATACGATATTGAATTAGAATTAAAAGCACAATACAAAAATATTAAAATTGATGCAGTTATTGCAAGCATTAGAGATAAAAAGAAGATGGAAAATACATTTGAGGTATATAAACCATATTTAGTGTTCCATGCAGCAGCACATAAGCATGTACCATTAATGGAATATAGCCCATTAGAAGCCATTAAAAATAATGTATTTGGAACATATAATGTGGTAAACTGTGCAGATAAATACAATGTTAAAAGGTTTATATTAATATCAACAGATAAAGCAGTTAATCCAACTAACATTATGGGTGCAACCAAAAGACTTTGTGAAATGATTATACAAGCAAAAGATAAAGTAAGTAAAACAGAATATGTAGCAGTACGTTTCGGAAATGTATTAGGAAGTAATGGTTCAGTAGTTCCACTATTTAAAAAACAGATTGCAAATGGAGGACCAGTTACAGTAACACATAAAGATATAACAAGATTTTTTATGACAATACCAGAAGCAGTAGGTTTAATTCTTCAAGCAACTACTTATGCAAAGGGTGGAGAAATTTTCGTACTAGATATGGGTGAACCTGTTAAAATTTATGATTTAGCAGTAAGCTTAATTAAATTATCAGGCTTACAACCAGATGTAGATATTAAAATTGAAATTACAGGATTAAGACCAGGCGAAAAATTGTATGAAGAAATATTAATGTCAGAAGAAGGATTAACTACTACAGAACATCATAAAATATTTATAGCAAAGCCTTCTAATATAGATATGGAAAAAGTAGAAGATAAGCTAGATATTTTAAAAACATTGATAGAAGATGAAAATACTTCATTAACTCAAATTAAGAGTAATATGAAAAAAGTAGTACCAACTTATCATGAAGAAAAACAGCACTAATATTCAAAAAAGGAAGGAATAAAAAATAATTATGAATATACCATTTTCACCACCAGATGTAGGTCAAGAAGAAATAGAAGAAGTTATAGATGCATTAAAATCAGGATGGATTACTACAGGACCAAAAACAAAGGAATTTGAAAAAGAAATTGCAAATTTATGTCATACCGAAAAAGCAGTTTGTTTAAATTCTGCTACAGCTGCATTAGAGCTTACTCTTAGATTATTAGGAATAGGCGAAGGTGATGAAGTAATTACTTCTAGTTATACTTATACTGCATCAGCTAGCCCAATTGCACATGTAGGAGCTAAAATTGTTTTGGTAGATACAAAAAAAGATTCTATAGAAATGAATTATGATATGCTAGAAGAAGCAATTACTGAAAATACGAAAGCAATTATACCAGTAGATATAGCAGGAATATTGTGTGATTATAATAAAATATTTGAAATAGTAGAAAGAAAGAAAAATTTATTTACTGCAAAAAGCGAAATTCAAAAATTATATAATAGGTCAATAGTCATTGCAGATTCAGCTCATGGGTTAGGAGCTAAACGAAATGAAAAAATGTCAGGTGAACTTGCAGATTTTACTACCTTTTCTTTTCATGCGGTTAAAAATTTAACAACAGCAGAAGGTGGAGCAGTTACATGGAAAAATGTAGCAGGTTTAGACAATGAAGCGGTTTACAAGCAATATCAATTATTATCATTACATGGACAAACAAAAGATGCACTAAATAAAAACAAATTAGGTGCATGGGAGTATGATATTGTAGCACCATATTATAAATGTAATATGACAGATATACAAGCAGGAATTGGATTAGCTCAAATGAGAAGATATCCTAAACTTTTACAGAGAAGACAAGAAATTATTGCAAAATATAATGAAGCATTTAAAAACTTACCAGTATTAACATTAAATCATAAAGATAGCAATCATACTTCATCAGGACATTTATACTTAGTAAGAATAAATGGAATAAATGAACAAAAAAGAAATGAAATTATTATAAGAATGGCAGAAGAAGGAATTGCTTGTAATGTACATTATAAGCCATTACCACTTCTTACAGCATACAAAAACATGGGGTTTGATATAAAGGATTATCCAGTAGCATATAGCTTTTACGAAAATGAAATAACATTACCTTTATACAGCAAACTTACAGATGAAGAAGTAGACTATATTATAGAAAAATTTACTAAAATAATAGAACAAATATAAAATATAATATAAATGAATTTTAAACATAAATAAAAATAGTAAGGAGAGTACAGAGATATGCTTTTGAAAAAATGGGAAGACATACCAGACAATTTAAAAAATTCAGCTGTAAAAGAATATTATGATATTCTCTCACACAAAAAATTACAACTAATATTAAAAAGAATAGTAGACATTGTTATATCTTTTATTCTATTAGTTATATTATCTCCTATTATGATTATAATTGCTTTATTAATAAAAATAGATTCCAGAGGACCAATATTTTATAGGCAGGAAAGAATAACAACATATGGACAAAAATTCAAAATATTTAAGTTTAGAACAATGGTACAAGATGCAGATAAGATGGGAAGTTTAGTCACTATTGGTAAAGATCCAAGAATAACTAAAATTGGAAGCAAAATAAGAAAATACAGAATTGATGAAGTTCCGCAACTTATAAATATTTTAATAGGTCAAATGTCTTTTGTAGGAACAAGACCAGAGGTTGAAAAATATGTTGAAAAATATAATGATGAAATGAAAGCTACCCTTTTAATGCCAGCAGGTGTAACTTCAAAAGCAAGCATTGAATATAGAAATGAAGACGAAATAATTACTACATTTCTTAACGAAGGTGAAAAAACAGATGACATTTATATAAATAGAGTGTTACCTGAAAAAATGAAATGGAACTTAGAATATATTAAAGAATTTAATGTATTTAAAGATATAAAAATTATGCTAGATACAGTTATTAATGTAATAAAATAAGTAATAGAAAATGGAAGATATAATAAAAAATAAACTTAGAAAATAAAAAGGAGTTCTTTATGATTGTTAGTTTTATAATTGTAGCATATAATGCAGAAAAAGTTCTTAAATCTTGTTTAGATTGTTTGAAAAAGCAAACTTATCCACACAATGAAATAGAAGTAATACTAGTAAATAGTGCTTCTAGTGATAAGACTAAAGAAATAATGAAAGATTTTCAAAAAGATAATAATGATTTTCAAAGAGTCCTTGTTCTAGAAAATGAAAAGAAAATATTGCCTTGTGGATGGAATGTGGCACTTAAGGAAGTAAAAGGAGAAGCAGTAGTTAGAGTAGATGCTCATTCTACTTTTCCAGATAATTTTATAGAAGAAAATGTTAAAGAACTAGAAAATGGAGAAAACATTGTAGGAGGACATAGAATTAGCGTTACTGAGGAAGATACTAAATGGCAAAAGACTTTATTGATAGCAGAACAATCTTTATTTGGAAGCGGAATAGCAAAATATAGAAGGACAAATGAAAGAGAATATGTAAGCACTTTAGCACATGCCATGTATAGAAAAAAAGTATTTGATGAAGTAGGTTTATATAATGAAAACTTAGCAAGGACAGAAGATAATGAAATGCATTATAGAATGAAACAAAAGGGATACAAATTTTTATTATCACCTAATATTACTTCCTATCATCATGTAAGGAACACATTAAAAGGAATGATAAAACAAAAATACAATAATGGAAAATGGATAGGAATTACTATGAGATATTGTCCTAAATGTTTTTCTTTATATCATTTCGTACCATTGCTTTTTGTTCTAGCACTTTTACTAAGTAGTGTATCAGCAATTTTAGGATTTCCGTTTTTTTTATATATGATACTTGCATTATATGGATTATTTAATATAGTTAATTTAATTTTGATATTTATTCAAAATGGATTTTCTATACAATATTTATTATTACCATTTATATTTTTAATACTACATTTAAGCTATGGAATTGGAACTATCGTTGGACTACTAAAAGCAATATTTATTAAAAAAAAGAATTCATAGATATATAAATATAGAGAATACTGAAAGGAATAGAAAATAAACATGGCAAAGAAAAATATATTACATGAACTTAATTATCTAAAATGGAGAGATATTTATCAAATTTTTGTATTTTTAATATCTTTGCCATTTAGTTTAATATATAAAATAATTATAAAGATAAACAAAAAAGAAATATGGCTAGTTTGTGAAGATAAGAATGAAGCAAGAGATAATGGATATTGCTTTTTTAAATATTTAAATGAAAATCAGAAGCAGATAACATCATACTATGCAATAAATTATAGATGTAAAGATTATGAAAAAGTAAAGAAAATAGGAAGAACTGTAAAATATGGAAGTTTAAAACATTGGATATTGTATTTTAACTGTAAATATAATATAAGCACACAAAAGGCAGGAAAGCCAGGTGCAGCAATATGTTATGTTTTAGAAGTTTATAATATTATTAAAAGTAAATTTATATTTTTACAGCATGGAATTACAATAAATAAATCAAAATGGTTATTTTATGAAAATACTAAAATGAGATTATTCATTTGTGGAGCTAAGCCAGAATATGAGTATGTAAAAAAATATTTTGGGTATCCAGAAGAAAACGTAAAATATTTAGGACTTAGTAGATTTGATGATTATCATGATATACAAGTTGATAAAAAACAAATTTTATTAATACCTAGCTGGAGAGAATGGATTGCATCAAAAAATGAATATTCTAAAAAATATGAAAATACGTCAGATTTTACAAAAACAGAATACTTTCAAAAGTATCAAGAACTAATTAATAATAAAGAATTAAATGAATTTTTAGAAAGTAATGATTTAACAATTTATTTTTACCCACATAGAAATATGCAAAAATACATATCATATTTTAATACATCTAGTAACAGAATAAAAATTGTATCAAATAAGAATTCTGAAATTAGAGATTTACTGATAAAATCTGCAGTTATGATTACGGACTTTTCAAGTGTCGGAATTGATTTTGCATATATGAAAAAACCGGTAATATATTATCAATTCGATGAAAAAAGATTTAGAGAAGCTCAATATGGAGAAGGATATTTTGATTACAGAAAAGCAGGACTTCGGTAAAGTTTGCAATTTTTGTGAAGAAGTAGTAACAGAACTTAAAAATTTATATAAAAACGATTTGAAATTATCAAATGAATTTGAAGAAGCACATAAAAAATTTTTTGAATTATATGATAATAAAAATAGTGAAAGGATATATAATGCAATTATAAATATCAAATAAGATATTCAAGTAGCTAAAATCAAGAAATGTAGAAGGGTAACAATATTATGCCTAATAATAATAAAGAAAATGGTATATTAGAATATGATAAAAGTGAAAATAAAGTATCAGTAATAATTCCTATATATAATGCAGAAAAATATTTAAGTAAATGTATAGAAAGTGTTCTTTCTCAGACATATGAAAATATAGAATTAATACTAGTAGATGATGGTTCTAAAGATACATCATTAGAAATTATGAAATCATATGAAAAAAAAGATAATAGAGTAAAAATCTTAACGAGAGAAAACAAAGGACAACTTCAAACAAGAGAAGATGGACTAGAATTATCAACAGGAGAATATGTTACATTTATAGATGCAGATGACTGGATAGATTCAAATATGATAAAAACTATGATAGAAATTCAAGAAGATTATAATGCAGATATAGTTAGATGTAGTTATATAGATGAACATGTAGAGGAAAATCGTCATGTAGCAAATAAGCCACCATTTGATAAAGTTCAATATATAAGTAGAGATAATTTTAAAGAATTATTATATCCAATATTTATAAATACTCATCAAATCAATAGTATATGGGGACAATTAATAAGAAAAGATTTGATAGAAAAATTTGATTTGGATAAAAAAATTAGAATAGCAGAAGATTTAATGTTTAATTTAAAATTATATCAAAACATAAATAATATTGCTTTTATACCAAATAATTTTTATCATTATAGAGCTAATATAGAAAGTATTACAAATAGAAAAGATGTAAATTCAATAAAATCAAAACTTCAAAATGTAATAAAGGTATATTCTGAATATTATGAATACATAAAAAAATGGAATATAGAAAGCGAAGAAAATAAGAATAACGTAACATTAAGGATTTTAAAAGAAACAGAGAAATGTATAAATGAATTATATACTTTTAAAACATCCAAAAAAGAAAAGCTAGAAGTTTTTAATTATGCAGTAGAGTTATTAGCAGAAAATAAAGTTCAAGTAACTGATAACACATTAAAAAGATATGAAGACAAATTATTAATAAAACAATATTATAATTTATTTAATATAGTTAAATACTTAAAATTTAAAATACCATATAACGTAAAAAAGCTAATTAAAAATGTATTAATTATCTTTAATAATAAAAATTTAGATAATAGAAAAATATGAAGGGTTTCAAATGGAAAAAATCAAAAAATTAAAGAATGAATATTTAAAATTAGTAAAAGATTGGAATTTTATAGTAATTTTATCAATAACAGTTTTACTATTTGGATATAATGATTATATAAATATTTTATTATTAGCAGTAATGATAGTAGTTATAAGTAAATTAAATGTAGAAAAATTATTATTATCGTACATATATCTGTACTTTTTCGAAGAAGTTCTGTGCTTGAACAATCTGTATGGGCTTACAATAATTATTATATATCCAATAATAGCAATAAAACTCATTTATAATATTATTAAAAATAAATACAACATATATGATAAAGAAACAATTATATTTATATTTTTCGCATTTATTACGGCTATTTCCTTAATAACCAATACTATATCAAAAGCAACACTCATAATAGACATGAATGTAACAATATTACTAATGTTTAGTACAATTATAAGAAATAGTTATAGTAAAGATGAAATACGAAAACTATTAGAAAAAATATTTTTAGTAATTATATTTGCTACAATTAATTCAATTCTATATGGACTTATACATAATGGTTTTATGTATGAAGAAAGAGATCAAAAAATAACAATAAGATTTACAGGAACTTATGAACCCAACTATACAGCAGTATATTTAAATATAGCAATTGTCTCGATAATATATTTGTGGAATAAATTTAAACCTAAAATATCTGCTCTAATACTTGCGATATTTATAATAGCACTAATATTTACTAAGAGTACTACTGGTCTAATTTGCTTTATTATTATACTTATGTTGTTAGCGTTAAAAAATCTTACTTACATAAAACAAAAAGCTAAAGAAATATTAAAAGGAAAGAATAAAAAAGTTATAATTTCTATTTTTATAATAGCATTGTTAATACTAATGATAATTGAAATGCATTATAGAATATTTACTGATAAACTACTAATTGTATTTAATAAAATAAGGTCAGGAGATTTAAATGCAGCTACATCAGGCAGATTATTAATAGCACAATCTTTTATAGAGGATATGGAAAAAGAAGGTATAGTTAATAAAATTTTTGGTAATGGACCACAATCACTAAAGGTATATAGTAACTATTTTCACGAATTTAAATATGCACATAATATATATGTAGATTTAATTTATTCTTTTGGAATTATTGGCAGTATAATAGTGATTACTTATATTTTTATAAAAACTAAGAAAAGTGTATTTTTAGGAATGGAGATTACTGATAAAAAGTATAAAGATTTATTACTATTTTCTAAGCTTGTGTTACTAATATCAGGTTTAACATTATCATTACATTGCGAAATTATATTTTTAGTATTTTATTTACTTTAGCTAAAAAGTAAAGCTTATAAAAATTTAGGAGGAAGAAAAAATGTCTAGGACACATTCAAATGATTATGGTGAGCAATATGAAATAAAACAATATTCTTATTCAAAAAACAAAAGAAAATCAACTGGAAATAAAAATAAAAGAAAAAACAGTAATGGAATGGATTTAATATTTAAAATATTAGCAGGAGTTTATTTAATAATTACTATTTCATTTTATATTTCAATATTAAAAATGAATTTATTACCAAATGCATATATTATAGCATTTACAATTGCAGAACTTATATTTACTTTTGCTATAACTATTGGATTAGGCAAAAAACGAAAAAAACATCGTATAAATATAATATGTCTTATAATTGCAATAATAATTTCAACATTGTATATTTTTGCAAATAAATATGCTAATGCAACATCAGATTTTTTTGACAACAATTTTGGAAGTGACATAAAAATAGAAGAAACAGAAGATTATTATATAATAACTAAAAAAGATAGTTCATATAACGAATTAGAGGATATAAAAGGTAAAGAAATACATTTCTATCAAATAGAAGATGATGTAAGATTAGAAGTAAGCAGTAAAGTTGCAGTTAGATTAAAAGCACAAGATAATTTGGTGGAAATAGGAGAAAGTTTACTAAAAGATAAAGTAAATGCAATTTTAATAAGTTCTGCTCAATATGGTATGCTTGAAGACGAAATATCTAAATTTAAAGAAAATACAAAAACTATTTATACAGCAACTCATAAAATCAAGAAAACAGAAGTAGAAGAAAAACCTACAGAAGAAACTAACGATGGTATTTTCAATGTGTATATTAGTGGAATAGATACTACTGGTAGAATTAGTAATGTTTCTAGAAGTGATGCAAATATTGTTGCGACAGTAAATACTAAAACACATGAAGTACTACTTACTTCTATTCCAAGAGATTATTATGTGACACTACATTCTAAAAAAGCAAAAGATAAGCTAACACACTCTGGAATTTATGGAATAAATGAGACAGTTACAACAGTAGAAGATTTATTAGATATTGATATAGATTATTATGTGAGAGTAAACTTTACAACTGTAATAAAATTAGTAGATACTTTAGGTGGAATAGATATTAATTCTGATTATAGCTTTACATCACAAGATGGATATTATTTTAGCAAAGGTATTAACCATGTAAATGGTGCAAAAGCATTATCATTTAGTAGAGAAAGAGATTCTTTTGCAAGTGGTGATAACCAAAGAGTTAAGAACCAACAGCATGTAATAGAAGCAATTATAAAAAAAGCTTTAAGCGGTTCAATATTAACTAAGTATACAAGTATTTTAAAAACACTAGAAAATAGTTTCCAAACTAATATTGAGCAAAATGTAATTAGTGATTTAGTAAAACATCAACTTGAAAGTATGCCTTCATGGACAATAAAAACTAATAGCTTAGTAGGAAAAGATGCAAGTAGAACTACTTATTCGGCAGGAAGTCAATACTTATATGTTATGCTACCAGATGAAACTTCAGTTGAAAATGCTAAAGACCAAATTACTAAAGTTATGAATCAATAATTTGTAATAAGAATATGAAAATAAATTAGTCAAATTTTTTGATTAAAATTATAATTAAAAAGTTTGACTAAAATATTTATAAAAATGATATAACAAAAAAATTATGAAAGGTAATAAAGCAAATGATTAGAAAAGTAGCAATTTTCTTTGTACATTTATTTTGCCTAATTGTATTTAGAGTAAAAAAAGTAGGAGAAGAAAATATAAAAAAAGAAGGAGCATATATTATTTGTGCAAACCATAGATCAAACTGGGATCCACCAATCTTAGTTTCATCAACTAAAAGACTTACATATGTAATGGCAAAAGAAGAACTATTTAAAAATAATCTTATAAAATGGTTTGCAAAAAAATGTTGCGTTTTCCCAGTAAAAAGAGGAAAAATGGACTTAGAATCCATGAAATTTGCTTTAAAAATCCTAAAAGATGGACAAATTCTAGTAATATTTCCAGAAGGAACTAGAAATGGTTTGAGCAAAAATGGAAGAGCACAAAATGGGGCAGCCTTCATGGCACTAAGAACAGGAGTGCCTGTAATACCAGTAGGTGTACAAGGAACATTAAAGCCATTTCATAAAATAAAATTAAATTATGGAAAACCATTAGATTTTAGTGAATATAAAACAAACAAGCCAGAAAAAGAGCTATTAGACAAGGTAAGTAAAGAGATTATGGACAACATAATTATGTTGACAAACGAAGAAATATAAAGTATAATAGTAATGTTGTGAAAAAATAGAAAAGAGGAAGCAAAAATGAATAATCCAAATATAAGAAATATTGCAATAATTGCACACGTAGACCATGGAAAAACAACATTAGTTGATGGTCTTTTAAAACAAAGTCATGTATTTAGAGATAATGAACAAGTAGCTGAAAGAGTTATGGATTCAGGTGATATTGAAAAAGAAAGAGGAATTACAATCTTAGCTAAAAATACATCTGTTATGTATAATGGAATTAAAATAAATATAGTAGATACACCAGGCCACGCTGATTTTGGTGGAGAAGTAGAACGTGTACTTAAAATGGTAGATGGTGTACTTTTATTAGTTGATGCTTTTGAAGGACCAATGCCACAAACAAGAGAGGTGCTTAAAAAATCTTTAGCACTTAATTTAAAGCCAATAGTTGTTATAAATAAAATAGATAGACCAGGTGCAAATCCATTAAAAGTAGTAGACCAAGTACTAGAATTATTTATAGAATTAAATGCAAATGATGAGCAATTAGATTTTCCAGTTATATATGCATCTGCAAAAAATGGAATTGCTAAAATGCATCTAGAAGATGAAAGTGACAATGTAACTTGTATTTTTGATACAATAATTGACACCATTCAAGCACCAAAATGTGATACAGAAGGAACTATGCAAATGTTAGTATCAAACATAGATTATGATGATTACTTAGGTAGAATTGCAGTAGGTAGAGTTGAACGTGGAACAATAAAAGCTGGAATGAATGTAGCTATTTGCAAAAAGGACGATAAAGTGACACAAGGAAAAATTGCAAAACTATTTACTTACCAAGGCTTAAAAAGAACAGAGGTAGAAGAAGTAGGTGCAGGAGATATTGTTTGTATTTCTGGTATACCAGATATTAATATAGGTGAAACAGTTTGTGATAGTAATAATCCAGAAAAAATAGATTTCGTAGACATTGATGAGCCAACAGTATCAATGACATTTAGTGTTAATAATGGTCCATTTGCAGGAAAAGAAGGACAATTTGTTACTTCAAGACATATTAGAGATAGATTATTCAAAGAATTAGAGAGAAATGTAAGTTTACGTGTAAAAGAAACAGATTCTCCTGATAGCTTTGAAGTATGTGGACGTGGAGAACTTCATTTATCAGTTTTAATTGAAACAATGAGAAGAGAAGGCTTTGAGCTTTTAGTATCTCGTCCAAAGGTTATTATAAAAGAAATAGATGGCGTAAAATCGGAGCCAATAGAAAGATTAGTTGTAAATGTTCCAGATGACTGCATAGGAAATGTAATTGAAAAATTAGGAAGAAGAAAAGCTGAAATGATTAATATGGAACCAGCGGAAGCAGGACATACAAAAGTAGAATTTAAAATTCCAGCAAGAGGTTTAATAGGATATCGTACAGAGTTCTTAACCGATACAAAAGGTGAAGGAACAATGAACAGCGTATTTGAAGGATATGAACCATACAAAGGTGAAATTCAAGCAAGAACTAGAGGTGTACTTGTTGCATTTGAGCAAGGAACATCTATCACTTATGGTTTATACAATGCACAAGAAAGAGGAGAGCTTTTAATTGGTGCAGGTGTTGAAGTATATGAAGGAATGATAGTAGGAATTAATTCTAGAAATGAAGATATTTCAATAAATGTATGTAAAGAAAAACACTTAACAAACACAAGAGCATCTGGATCAGATGAAGCACTTCGTTTAGTACCACCAGTTCAAATGTCATTAGAAAAAGCAATAGAATTTATAGCAGAAGATGAATTAGTAGAAGTAACACCAAAAAATATTCGTTTAAGAAAGAAAATATTAGATAATAAAACGAGAGAAAGAATGGCAAGAAGAACAGTATCTGAATAAAAACCACTTAATTTTATATGTATCTTTACTATTTAATAATGAAAAATATTTTATTTAATAAATAAAAGAAATAGGAGAAGTTATAATATGGATTGGAAAGAAATTAAAGAAAAAGATAACATAAGAAAAAGATTCACAACTGAATATTTTGTGAAGAGATTAGCTAATGACAAAGAAGCAGAAAGAAGAAAGAATCCAAGTGAAGATACAAAAATAAGAATGGAAATTCAAAAATTTATTATGGATAATTGCTATGTAAAAAAATTATCTAAAGAGCAAGTTTTAGAACAGTTAAATGAGAAGTATGGTGATTCTAAATATTTAAAATATAGAATATATTTTGAATCTTGGGTTAATAATGCATTATGTATAAAGGAAGATCCTAAAAAAGGCAATTCTGACAACAAGCAACGAAATGATAATGTTAAAGAAGAACAACAAGAAAGATAATATAAAATAGCTTAAATAAAAAAGAATAAAAGGTATAAAAGAATGAATGAAAAAGAACTTCAAAAAATAAAACAAAAAGCATTAGAAGACAAAATTCCAATTATCATGGATGATACATTAGAAGTAGTACAAAAATTATTGCAGGAACAAAAACCAAATAGAATACTAGAAATAGGAACAGCAGTTGGCTATTCTGCCATCTGCTTTTCTAAATATTTAAGTGAAAATGGAAAAATAGATACAATAGAAAGAGATGTTGAGAGGGTAAAAGAAGCAAGAGAAAATATAAAAATGGCAGAAGTAGAAAATAAAATTAACATATATGAGGGAGATGCAGTAGAACTTTTACCAAACTTTAATGAAAAATATGATGTCGTATTTATTGATGCTGCAAAAGGCAAATACCCATTTTTCTTAAAAGAAGCTATGAGAATGTTAAATGAAAATGGTCTAATTATAGCAGATAATGTTTTATATAAAGGCTATGTAATGAGTGATTATAACAAACATAAACAACGTACAGCAGTAAGAAATTTAAGAGAATATATTAGTGAAATTACTGAAAATCCTAATTTAGAAACTAAAATTTTAGAAGTAGGAGATGGACTTAGCATTTCACGAAAAGTAAAACAATAAATTATAGATAATGTAGAAATAGGTAATACAAAAATATAAATAATGAAATTATAAATAGAAACTATAATTTATATCTTATGAAAGATGCAACAGTATCTATAGAGCCAATACTACATAACATATGTAAAATAGACACTTGAATTTTATAAGGTATTTTAGATAAAAGTATATTTATTTTCTTTTTTAAATAAGGAAAAATGTGATTTATAAAAACAATCGCTATAAATCCCCAAGCAAGAAAATAAAAAGCACCAATACGACCATTTAAATTTAAAAATTCACCTGTATAATCCCACCAATGCATAGAAAAGATAGCCTCTAAAATATAGCTAACAATGTATTCAAAAGCAGAAAAAATAAATGCAGAATATATAAATAATTTTAAATTATCTTTTTTATATTTTGATAAAACCATAATTAGGATTAATCCACCAAATCCATAAATAGGACAAATAGGTCCAAATAAAAAACCTCTCTTAGTAAAGTAACCTAATTTAAAAATACAAAATACAGTTTCAAGTAGCCAACCTAAAAATGAAAATAAAAAGAAATATAGAATTAAAAATTGTGTTTTATTTAACCTTATTTTCTTTTTCTCCATAAATTATAAAATCACCTCTAACTACATACTTAATAATATCAAATTTTTATGAAAAAGTAAATAAGAATTGAAAATAGAATATTGACAAAGTTCGACAGAAAATTATAAATTAATATAAAGGCATATAGTTAAAAATCCTTTAAATAATACTAAAAGAAAAAGTATTAAAAGAATTAAAAATATAAAAATAGAGTAAGCTTAGAAATACAAAACTTAGAATAAAAGAAACGGAGAATTAGTAGATGGAAAATTTAAAAAAGCCAGAACTATTAGCACCAGCAGGTTCTTTTGAAAAAGCAAAAACAGCATTCTTATACGGAGCAGATGCTGTATATTGTGGAACCGGTGCACTTTCATTGAGAAGTAGAGCAGAAGTAAATAATGATGATTTGGCAAAAACAATTAAATATGCACATAGTATAGGAAAAAAAGTTTATGCAACAATAAACATCTATGCTTGGGATAGCTATTATGAAGAAATAAAAAAACAAGCCATTATGCTAAATGAATTAAAAGTAGATGCTATAATAGCTTCAGATGGTGGCGTAATAGAAGTTTTAAAGAAGTATGCACCAGATGTAGCAATACATGTTAGCACGCAAGCAAATACTGTAAGCTACCATTCTGCTAATTTTTGGTATAAAAATGGTGCAAGTAGAGTTATATTAGGTAGAGAATTAAGCAAAGCACAAATACTAGAAATAATGGAGAACAAAGAAGAAAATCTAGAAGTAGAGATGTTTGTACATGGTGCAATTTGCTTCGGATACTCTGGAAGATGCTTTTTAAGTGATTTTTTAGCAAGTAGAAGTGCAAACTTGGGTGATTGTGCACAAAGCTGTAGATGGGCATATAATGTTTATGTAGAAGAAAATAATAATCCGGGAAATTTAATGCCTGTAGAATACGACGAAAAAGGTACATACATATTTTCTTCTAAGGACTTATGCTTAATAAAAGAAATTCCAGAAATTATAGAAATGGGAATAGATAGCTTAAAAATAGAAGGAAGACTAAAAACTGAATATTATCTAGCATCAGTTGTAAACGCATATAGAAATGCAATAGACGATTACATGAAAAATCCAAAAGAATATGATGCAAGTAAATATTTAAAAGAACTAGAAAAAACAAAAACAAGAGGATTAACAACATTTTACTTTAATGATAGGAACAATAAGGATTTCCAAGAATATGAAGGAAAACAATACAACCCAGATTATGAATTTGGAGGAAAAGTATTAGACGATTCAAATTTAGAAAATAAAAACGAGAAAACAAATTTATCTAATAATGAAGCATTAGAAGAAAAAAATAATAAATTAAACAATGAAGAAAAAATCAAAGTAAAAGAAAATGAGGGAAGCCAAGACAAAAAATACATAATTGAAATTAGAAATAAGTTGACAGTAGGCGATGAAATGGAAATATTAATACCGGGAAAAATAGAAACAGTAAGCTTCAAAATAGAACATTTATGGGATTCAGAAACAAATGAAGAAGTTACAACAGTAAATCCAGGGAAAGCAGGGCAAACTATTTTAATGACTTTGCCAATTAAGGTAGAAGCAGGTTGGATACTTAGAAGAAAGAAATAATATTAATATAAAGCTGAAAACACTAAGTTTTGCAAGTAAAAAACATAGTATTTCAGCTTTTAAATTTCATTAACAGTTAATTAGTTTCTAAGTTTTCAAATTTTAATCCAACAAAAAAGCCTAAAGCAAGTAATAGAAGTGAAATTAATCCTTCTAAATTAAAACTGAATCCGAGGATAGATAACCAAAACTGAACCTAACACAAAACCAATAATCATATAAAAAGTATGTGAATAATAGTTAGCAAATAAAAATTGGATAGCCTTTAAAAAAATAATAGAGCCAATAACTAATCCAATTGCCATAGGAAATAAAACTGCAATATTTACACTAGAAATAGCATTTAAATAAATAGAATATACACCTAGGCACATTAAAATAACACTACTACTGATGCCCGGAATAACAATTCCAACAGACATAATAAATCCGGACAAAATGAAATACAAAAAGTTATTATTTAAATTACTACTGACTAGAGTCATGTTAAGCGATTGTGATAAAAACTTTTCAAGCCCAATAGATAAAAGACCAATTAAAAAAGCAAAAGCTAAGAATATAAGGTAGTGAAGGCGAAAACCTTTAGAATTATTAGCTCTTTTACACAAAACAGGAATGCTGCCAATAATTAGACCAATAAAACAAAATTTAGTTGGCATCGGATAAAAAGTAAATAGAAAATTAAGCAATTTTCCAACTAAAAAAATACCAGTAAGTGCGCCAAGAAAAAAAGGCAAAAGAAAAATAAAATTTTTCTTAAAATCTTTAAATATATTTAAAACACTATTTACTAATTTTTCGTAAATACCAAAAATTACGCAAAATACACCACTACTAATACCAGGTAAAATAGCACCAGCACCAATTAAAATACCTTTAAAATAATTTAATAAAAAGTTCATATATTTTTTAAACCAGCCCTTATTTGTTTATTTTAAAGGTATATGCAAAAAGTTAAAAAAAATTCGTAAAAAACATTGACAAAAACGAGAATAGCCTTTATAATTATATCTGTTCCAAACAATTAAAATACTTGCAGGTGTAGTTCAATGGTAGAATTCCAGCCTTCCAAGCTGGCTATGTGGGTTCGATTCCCATCACCTGCTCCAACGACGAATTTGTTCGAATTTTTTAGGAATAGTAGATACAAAATCAATCAGAATTAAACTGGTTGATTTTTTTGCCGCTTGAGAAACCCCGATTTATCTTTACTAAAATATTAAATTAATCAATAAATATATTATTTTGTTCTAGATAACTAATAGGTTCTGAATCCTTAAGAAAATTTATTTTATTTTTAATGAATGTATTACAACTTATAACTATATTTTCACATCTATTAGAATTTTTATTTATAATATCATCTTCATTTCCAAAACAAAAAGCTATGTCTTTGGAGTCTTTTATAAGATTACCATTAAATACAACATTTCTAGCACCATAATCTACATATAATCCTCCAGTATTATTGTATATGCAATTTGCTGAAATTAAAATTGTATCTCCTCCTCGAATACCTATAGCATAGTTTTTAGTATTTCTAATTATATTATTGGTAATTATCTGACCTTTAGAATAGTTTATTTGATTATGAAAAATCCCTTGATTTTCTAAAAATATTCCAAAATGTCCGCATGATTCACAGATGCAATTTCTAATAATATAATTTTCGTGTTCCCACATACCTGTTCCAATTCCAATTCCAGCTCCTCCATTATCACCATAAGCCCAAGATTTACCTCCTTCAAAAACATAAATAGAATCAATAACAACATTATTTAACATATCTATTCCTAGTGCTGTTGAAGGAGTTGAAATAAGGCGTAAATCTCTAAAAACACAATCTCTAACTCCTGAATAATAAAAAGCTTTTCCTCTATGTGTATATTGTGATAAACTCGCTTCAGACATATCAACTGTGAAATTTTGGGCATTTGCTGAATGTAATATTTCGTTTGAAAATTCAATATCATGGCAAAATAAAGCAGAGCCTTTTTGGGTTTTTCCAATAACTTTTAGAACAGTATCTGTTATTGATTCACCAATCAATGAAACTTTTGATTTCATCTCTAAAATTGCTGTGACATTTTTATTCATATTCCATGAACTTTTTTCAGAATCAAAAATATAAATTCCAATAGGTATAAATATTATACCGCCTCCATTTTTATATACTAAATCTATTAATGATTGAAGTATTTTTGAGTTATCTTTACTTTTTGTACTCAATCCATAATCTACTGCATTATAAATTTTTTTATTTTCATTTATAGTATTCATTATGCTTCTCCTTAATATTATTCTTTTTTTTATATGTAAATTTACTCTTTTAGAAACTTTTCAACATTCTCTTTAATTTTATCCAACTCATATCCAAAAGCATTACAAGCATTCCATTTTCTTTTTCTAGCCTCCTCAATATTAACATTGGTATCATCAATAAATAGAATTTTCTTTGGATTTATTTTTAATCTTTTTTCAATATATTCATATGCCTTTGGGTTGGGTTTATTATATCCAATTTGATATGACAAAAAAACATAATCAAACATAGATAGATCAACTTGTTCATTAATTCTTCTTTCATCTAATTTTACTAAATTAGAAAATATTCCTATATTACATTTTTCTTTTAAATTGTATGCATATTCAACAACATTTTTATAATAAGGAATTTTTTTACCATATTCGTAATAAGTATTTTTATATTCTTCATATGTACAAGTAATTTTTAACTTGTTTTTTACTTCATTAAACCAAGTTACTGTTGTTTCTTCATCATTATTAATAAATGTAGAATTAAGTTTATTACTATTTGAACATATTTCGATAATTTCATTATCTGTTAATACACAATTATAATATTTCATTATATCTATAATAGCCTTACTAATAGTATACTTATCATTATCATGACTTTCAATCACTCCACCCCAATCAAAAATTACAATTTTATTATCTTTTTTCAAATTTTAGTTACCTCCATATACTATTTTGCTTATCATAACACAAGATGCTAAATATCTAAAATTCTATATTTTGTATTGACAAATCATAGAAATCTTTATATAATAAATATAGGAAATGGAGAAACCACAAACGTGGTTTGCCTAATTGATATGTAAAAAAACACACCGAACTGGGGCAAGTTACAGATGTGTTTTTTTATTGTCTATTTGCTTAAAATTATAACAATTATAATTAAGGCAAATACTATAATAGTTTCGACAACTAAGTCAAATAAAAGTAGGTATATTATTTCTAATAAAACAGCTTCTATCATAGCACCACCTCCATTCTCACAACTGATGTTGTGAACGAAAAGTGGCAAACCACATCTGCTTATTCTCATTTCCTATGTTTATCAATATACAACATTATTGGATAAAATACAAGCGAACAAAACAAATTTTTGAAAAATTATTGTATTTATAATATTGTAATTTATTAAACTTATAATAATTTTAATAAATTGATTGATATTTGTATCAGTCGCCACAGAGCCACGCGAGTTGTAAATATCTACGTCAATGGCTCCAACTAAAAAAACTTACGAACTTTAAAAGTTTCATAAGTTTTTTAATTTTAGAAAAGATGGGAGGAGGTAATTTTATATAAAACCATTGACAATCACAAACAAATGTTTTATAATGATAAAAATTATATAAGGATGTGATATAATTGAAAAAAGATATTATAAAAGCAGAAATGAAAGTAAAGGATAATATAATTGGAATAATGAGATTTGGAGATGTAGATTACATTTCATTAACTGATTTAGCAAAATATGAAAATCCAAAAGATCCATCTGGTGTTATAAGAAATTGGATGTCAAATAAAGATTCTTTTGCTTTTTATAGCTTATGGGAAGAATTACACAATGATAATTTTAATTCCGTGGAATCCCACAGAATTAAAATTGACGAGGTTGGTTATAATCGTTTTACAATGACTCCAAATCGTTGGAAAAGAGAATTTAACAGTATTGGAATTATTCCAAGTAGTGGAAAATATAGTATAGGAACATTTGCTCATCCAGATATTGCTTTTGAATTTGCAAGTTGGTTAAATGTTGAATTTAAACTATATCTAATTACAGAATTTGAAAGGCTAAAACAAAATGAAGCATATCAAAATAAAATTGATTGGTCTGTAAGAAGAGAGCTAGCTAAAACAAATTACAGAATACATACTGATAGTATAAAAGAGAATATTATTCCTACATTAACTGAAAAGCAAAAGCAATATATTTATGCTAATGAAGCAGACATATTAAATGTTGCACTATTTGGAATGACTGCTAAAGAGTGGAAAGAGAAAAATCCAAATTTGGAAGGTAATATGAGGGATTATGCAAATATTCTTCAGTTAGTAATTTTAATAAATTTAGAAAATCTGAATGCAGAAATGATAAATCAGGGAATTAAACAAAGCAAAAGACTTGAGAGATTAAATGAAATAGCTAAAAGGCAATATGAAATTTTACAAGATCATAAAGGGATTAAAAGAATAGAACATTTAGATAGCAATATGAAAAAACTTTTAGGAGAAAAATAAGGATAAAATAAGAAAGACATTTAAGTGAATATTTGTCTTTCTTATTTTATTTGTTCGTTTGTTTTTAGATAATTATGATGAAGCATATTAGCTCAACAAAAGTTATGGAACTAAAGAACAGCGCTACGAATAAAATAAAAGAGAAGATATAAGTAAGATAAACAATAAAATAGATAAGAAAATAAGAGAGAGGATGAAAATTTTAATAATGGCTTTTATACAATTTATAAAAGAACAGATAAAAACAATAAAAGAAAACGATCCAGCAATTAAAAGTGCATTTGAAGTATTCATGTATCCAAGCTTTAAAGCAATTATATACCATAAAATATCACACTACTTTTATAGAAA
Organism: uncultured Clostridia bacterium; assembly: GCA_947632035.1. Lineage (GTDB taxonomy): Bacteria > Bacillota > Clostridia > TANB77 > CAG-508 > CAG-273. The sequence continues at coordinate 32,855 of CANRNR010000004.1, forward strand.
GAATCATTTTTTAATAGCAAAATATATAAGTGAAAAAGGAAAAAGAAAAACAGGAATAGAAATACACCCACGGTGCAAAAATAGGAAAAGGCTTATTTATAGACCATGGAACAGGAGTAGTAATAGGAGAAACTGCAATAGTGGGAGATAATGTAACAATGTTTCATGGAGTAACTTTAGGTGGGACTGGAAAGCAAAAAGGAAAGAGACATCCAACAATTGGAAACAATGTATTTATAGGTTGTGGAGCAAAAATACTTGGAAACATTACAGTTGGTGATAATGTAAAAATAGGTGCTAATGCAGTAATATTAAAAGATGTACCAAGTAATGTAACAGTTGTAGGTGTGCCCGGAAAAGTAGTAAAAAAGAAAATTTGAAAGTATAATTTTAAGAATTAAACCTTTTTAAAATAAGTAAAATTGCAAGATATACAAATTTTAAAAGGGTTATTTTTATGCTCTTAAAACTATTGATATTTTTATTAAAATAAAATATAATATGAACGAATAATTTAATAAATAAGATATTAAAAAATAGTAAATTTTTTAAGCAAAAAAATAATAAACCAAATAAATTTCAAACAAAGGAGAAAAATAACATGCCAGGATTTCACATACATTTAGCAATTGGAAATAGATATATAGAAAAACATGGAATAAAAGATAAAGAAAGCTTTTTATGGGGAATAATTGCACCAGATTTTGCAGAAAATAAAACTAAAAGTCACTATACTAAACCATCAAAACCAAATGAATCTATAATAGAATCATCTAAAAATAAAGTTTGCATAGAAGATTTTTTAAAAGAAAATGAAGTGAAAACTGATTATGAAAAGGGTGTATTTTTACACTTACTTACAGACAAAATATTTTTTACAGAATTTTTCCCAGTAGATTATTTAGAAAGTGTAACATATGAACAGTTTTTAAAAGACTTATATACAAGTTATGGTTTGACCAATGCATATGTGGAAAAAAAGTATCAAATTAAGTTTTCAAAAGAACTTTTAGAAAAGATAACTTTAAACATTAAAGAAAATGCAAAGAAAAAACATATAGAAGGTCAAAAAGGAAATAATATAATACCTATTGATAAATTAGATGAATTCATTGAAAAAATGTCAGATACTTCAATAGAGGATTATTTAAAAAAATATTCTAAATGAAATGTTATACATTTATGGAAATGTTAAAAAGTAAAAAAGTATAAAAATAAAAAAGCAAAAACAAAAAGCATAAAAATAAATATGAAAACGTAAAAAAGAAAAAACATAAAAAAGTAAAAACTTGAAAAGAAAGGAAAACAAACATGAGCGAAGAAAAAAATTGGTTTAATAAAACAATTAAAGAAGTAGAAGAACATTTTAAGCTTGACGAAAATCAAGGTTTAACAACTGAACAAGTAGAAAAAAATAGAGAAACTTATGGAATAAATGAGCTAGAAACTAAAAAGAAAAAAAGTTTAATTGTAAAGTTTTTAGAGCAATTTAAAGATTTTATGATTATAATCTTAATTCTTGCAGCAATTATTTCAGGTGTTATAGGCTATATTCAAAATGAAGGAATTACAGATTCAATAATCATTTTAATTGTTGTAATAGTAAATGCAATTATAGGGGTAGCACAAGAAAATAAAGCGGAGAAGTCGTTAGAGGCTTTGCAAAAGTTAAGCTCACATGTAGCAAAAGTAATAAGAAATGGAAATATAGAAGTTGTAGCATCTCGTGATTTAGTACCAGGAGATATAGTGGTGCTAGATACAGGTGATTATGTACCAGCAGACTTAAGAATAATAGAGGCAGTTAATTTAAAAGCACAAGAAGCATCTTTAACAGGTGAGTCTGTTCCAGTAGAAAAAATTACAGCCGAAATTGAAAAAGAAAAAGTAGGAATAGGCGATAGAACAAATATGTTATTTTCTTCTAGCTTAATTACATATGGTAGAGGAAAAGGTATTGTAGTAGAAACAGGAATGAATACAGAAGTAGGTAAAATTGCAGGAATGATAAACACAGTAGAAGAAACAGAAACACCACTTCAACAAAAATTGAATAAATTAGGAAAAACTTTAGGAATAGCTGCAATTGTTATTTGTGTAGTTATTTTCGTAATTGGTATGTTATATGGTAAAGACCCAGTTGATATGTTCATGACAGCAGTTAGCTTAGCAGTAGCTGCAATTCCAGAGGGATTAGCTGCTGTATCTACAATAGTTCTTGCAATAGGTGTTCAAAGAATGGTTAAAAAGCACGCTATTGTAAAGAAACTTCCAGCAGTAGAAACCCTAGGAAGTACAACTGTAATTTGCTCAGATAAAACAGGAACATTAACACAAAATAAAATGACTGTTAAAAAAGTTTTCTATAATGGAAACTTAGTAGATATAGAAAGTATAGATGTACAAAACATACCAGAAGAGCTAAAAAAGCTAATTTCAGTTAGTATGTTCTGCAATGACACAAAAGTAGCACAAGATAAAACTTTGACAGGGGATCCAACAGAAACAGCACTTATAGATATGGGCTTTAAATTAGATTTTGATCCAACTAAACTAGAGCAATATCCAAGAGTAAAAGAATTGCCATTTGACTCTGAAAGAAAGCTAATGACAACAGTTCATAAAGTAATGGATAGCTATGTTGTTTACACAAAAGGTGGTATAGATGAGTTATTACAAAGATGTAATAGCTATAGTTTGAATGGAAATATAAAAGAAGACTTAGAAAATTACAGAAAAGAAATATCAAAACAAAATGAGCAAATGGCAAGTGAAGCTTTGCGTGTACTTGCTATGGCATATAAAGAATTAGACCATGAACCAACAGATGATGAAATGAAGCAAATAGAAAATAATTTAATATATGTTGGAATGGTTGGAATGATAGACCCACCAAGAGAAGAAGTAAAAGATGCAGTTCAAAAATGTAAAACTGCTGGAATTAAAACTGTTATGATTACAGGCGACCATAAAATGACAGCAGTTGCTATTGCAAAAGCACTAGGAATTCTAGAAAATGAAGATGAAGCAATTACAGGTGCAGACCTTGAAAATATGTCAGATGAAGATTTAAAAGCAAATGTAAGAAAATATAGTGTATATGCTAGGGTATCGCCAGAGCACAAAGTAAGAATAGTAAGGGCTTGGCAAGCAAATGGAGAAATCGTTGCAATGACAGGCGATGGCGTAAATGATGCACCAGCACTTAAAACAGCAGATATTGGTTGTGCAATGGGTATGGTAGGAACAGATGTAGCAAAAGAAGCAGCAGATGTAATATTAACAGATGATAACTTTGCAACAATCGTATCATCAGTAGAAGAAGGAAGAAGAATTTACGATAATATTTTAAAAGCAATTCAATTCTTAATATCTAGCAACATTGGAGAAATTCTTATACTATTTATTGCCATTTTAATTACACCACTACTTAGTAATTGGTTTGGAATAGATATAAATTTAATAGTACCACTTTTACCAATGCATATTTTATGGATTAACTTAGTTACAGACTCACTTCCAGCACTTGCTTTAGCAGTTGACCCAGCAGAAAAAGATGTTATGAATAGGAAGCCAATCAAACCAAATCAAGGTGTATTTACAAAAGGAATGACATGGAGAGTAATATATCAAGGAATTATGATAGGCGCAATAGCATTAACAGCATTTATTATTGGTTTAGCTACACCAGAAGAAAGCTTGCCAGTTGTAGAAATGACAGATGCAGAAGGAGTAGTTAGAACTTTAAGTGCAGAGGAAGTAAAAGTAGAAATAGGACAGACAATGGCATTTACAGTTTTAGCACTTTCACAATTAGTACATGTATTTAACATTAGAAACAACAAAGAATCTATATTTAAAACAGGAATTTTCAATAACAGCAAGCTAATTTTAGCAACAATTGTATCAGCTTCTTTAATGCTAGTAATACTTTTAATTGAACCATTAAGGCATTTGTTCAGTATACCTGTATTACCACTTATGAATATTATAGAAGTTGTAATATTAGTATTTATGCCAATTGTAATTGTGGAAATATTTAAGCTATTAAAAATAAATACAGTAAAAGAGGAAAAATAAATTAGAAAAAATATTATAAAAATAAGTTATAATGTATTAAAATTTAAATTGTTATAAATAATGTGAAGAAAGATAGGAAATAAATGGAGGCTTAATATTATGATAAATTATAATATAGAAGTTGGAGAAAAAAAGAAAAATACAAAGAAAGAAATAATAATCTTATCTATTATAGCAATAATTTTAGTAAGTGCTGCAATTTTTGGTGGAATAGAGTTAGCAAAAAGAAGAAGTTTAGCCAAAAAGCCAATGAACTCAGAAAATACTCAGTATGCACAAAGTGGTCAAGAAGATAACAATCAAGATGTAAATGGAGAGATAAATACAAATTCAAGTGAAAATAATGTAAGTAATCAAAATGAAAATCAAGAAAATAAAAATGGAACTTCAAGTAACAATCAAGAAACTCAAATCAGTAGTGGAGAACAAAGTGAACCAGAAGAAAACAATCCAGAAGTTAGTGGTTCAAAGTTAACAGATAAACAAATAGAAGCAATAGATAAAATATATAATTCAAAAGAAAAAGTAGCATATTTAACATTTGATGATGGACCATCAAGTACAGTAACACCTAAAATATTAGATACATTAAAAAAAGAAAACATTAAAGCAACATTTTTTGTATTAGGAACAATGGTAAAATCAAATGGAAGCTTATTAAAAAGAGAAAGAGAAGAAGGACACTATATAGCAAACCATGGATATTCACATGTATATAGTAAAGTATATGCAAATGAAAATAAACCATTAGAAGAATATGAAAAAACAAATAAAATTATAGCAGATGCACTAGGAGATAGCACGTATCAATCTAATGTATTTAGATTCCCTGGTGGATCAGTTGGTGGATATTATGACAAAATAAAGACAAAAGCTAAAAAAGTGCTAAAAAAGGAAGGCATTGCATACCTAGATTGGAACTGCTTGACTAATGATGCAGCAGGATCTGACACAAAAGAAGAAATTATGAAAAGTTTAAAATCTACCTGTAAGGGAAAAAACAGCATAGTTGTTTTAATGCATGATGCACCAAATAAAAAATTAACAGCGCAAACTTTACCGGATGTTATTGCATATTTAAGAAGTCAAGGCTATAGCTTTAAGAATTTATATGATGTTATTTAAAAACATAATATTTTTAGATAATTACAAATTTTAGATTAAAATTGCGAAAAATGAATATTCTAATATAGAGGTAAAAGAAAATATGTATGATGTAGTTGTGATAGGAGGAGGTCCAGCAGGAATAACAGCTTCAATCTATGCAAAAAGGAGGAAGCTTTCAGTTTTAGTTATAAGCAAAAAAGAAACAAGCTTATTTAAGGCAGAAAAAATTGAAAACTATTATGGATTTCCACAAGGAATTTCAGGCGAAGAACTTTATAATAATGGAATTAAGCAAGCAGAAAATTTAAGCATAGATATTGTAGAAGATGAAGTGGTAGCACTTTCTTCAAATGAATTTAATGAAAAGAATTTTGAAAATAAAGCTGATGAAAAAATCTTTGAAATAGAGACAGTAAATTCACACTATCAAGCAAAAGCAGTAATTTTAGCAACAGGAAGCAATAGGCTATTACCTAATATTAAAGGAATACAAGAATTTGAAGGAAAAGGCATTAGCTATTGTGCCATATGTGATGCATTCTTTTATAAAGGTAAAGATGTTGCAGTTTTAGGAAGCGGAAACTATGCAATACATGAAATGCAAGAATTAAAACCAATAGTAAATTCAGTTACAATTTTAACAAATGGAGACAAAATAGTAGAAAACAGAGATGTAGATATAAGTAAAGATGAAAAAGTGCAAGTAATTGAAAAGAAAGTAAAAGAATTTAGAGGAGATAGCAAAATACAAGAAGTGGAATTTGAAGATGAAACTAAAAAAGATATACAAGGTGTATTTGTAGCTATTGCAACAGCATCAAGCAATGACTTAGCAAGAAAAATAGGAGCAAGAATAGAACATGGACACATTGTAACAGACGAAAATATGGAAACAACAGTAAAAGGGCTATTTGCTTGTGGTGATTGCACGGGAGGTCTTTTGCAAATCAGCAAAGCTGTATATGAAGGAACACTTGCAGGACTAGCAGTTTTAAGATAGCTAGACAGTTTTTTTGTCTTAATGTTTTTAGAGTTCTTTATCTTTTGAATTTTAAATTTTTGATTTTAATTTTTAAATTATATATTAAGAAAGAATATTGAAATGCATAATTCAATATAAAAAATAATAGGAGGAAAATAAAATGTCTGTAATTACATTAAATAATGAAAATTTTGAGCAAGAGGTATTACAATCTAGAACACCAGTAATAATTGATTTCTGGGCAAGTTGGTGTGGACCATGTAGAATGATGGCACCAGTAATAGACGAAATAGGAGAAAGCATGGGAGCATCTATTAAAGTAGGAAAAGTAAATGTTGATGAAAACCAAGATTTAGCAGAAAAATATGAAGTAATGAGTATACCAACATTTGTAATTATTAAAGATGGAAAAGAAACAGCAAGAACAATAGGTGTACAACCTAAAGAAGAAATTTTGAAATTAATATAATTGACTAACTTTTTTAACATAATGTTAATCATTATAAAAAATTTCCTCAAATGCTCTTGACTACAAATAAAAACACGAGTATAATAAAAAAAGTTAATAGAAAATAGAAAAACAAAAATGAGACAAAGTAAAATCAAGGTTACGGATAAGAGAAAATTAGTCACCGGCTGAAAGCTAATTCTACGAAAAACGGATTTGAAAAACTACCTCATTGTTGCTAGAAATAAAAAGCTAGCCGTAAAAATTCTGCGTTAAAGAAATAATTAAGTTAAAAATAGGGTGGAACCGTGTTAAATATAAAAGCACCCCTAATAGATAGAAAAATCTATTAGGGATGCTTTTTTTAAGTTTATTATCATGGAATGACACTTAACTAAACAAAAACAAATCTAAATAAATTTGATAAACATTTATCAAATTATTGTTTATTAAAAAATAAGAAAGGAGATACAAAACTATGATTAAAATTAAATTAAAAGACGATTCAGAATTAGAAGTAGAAAAGGGCTTAAGCATACTAGAAATTGCAAAAAAAATAAGTGAAGGTTTAGCTAGAAATGCAATGGCAGGAAGAGTTGATGGAGAGGTAAAAGATTTACGTACAAAAATTAACGAAAACTGCAAACTTGAAATTTTAACATTTGATGATGAAGATGGAAAAAAGGCATATTGGCATACAACTTCACACATTATGGCACAAGCTATAAAAAGAATTTATGGAGATAAAGTAAAATTAACAATAGGACCTGCAATAGCAAATGGATTTTACTATGATTTTGATATAGAAAAACCATTTTCAGAAGAAGACCTTGCTAAAATCGAAGAAGAAATGAAAAAAATTGTTAAGGAAAATCTAGAAATAACAAGATACACACTTCCAAGAGATGAAGCAATTAAACTTATGAAAGAAAGAAAAGAACCATATAAAGTAGAGCTAATTGAAGAATTACCAGAGGCGGAAGAAATTAGTTTTTATGACCAAGGAGAATTTAAGGAACTTTGTGCAGGACCACATATTTTAAGTACAGGTGGAATTAAAGCATTCAAGTTATTAAATTCATCATCTTCTTATTGGAGAGGAGACGAAACAAAGCAAACACTTCAAAGAATTTATGGTATATCTTTCCCAAAAGCAAGTATGCTAGAAGAATATTTATATCTATTAGAAGAAGCTAAGAAAAGAGACCATCGTAAACTTGGAAAAGAATTAGAATTATTTTTCTTTGACGAAACTGCTCCTGGAATGGCATATTGGCTACCAAAGGGATTTACAATGATGAATGTTCTAATTGATTTATGGAGAAAAGAACACAAAGCAAGAGGATACCAAGAATTTTCTGCTCCACAATTAAACAGTAGTAGTTTATGGAAAACCTCAGGACATTGGGATCACTACAAAGAAGATATGTTTGTTTTAACAGATAGTGACGGAAATGAGCAAGCATTAAAGCCAATGAACTGCCCAAACTCAATTAAAATATATCAAACGAAGTTAAGAAGTTATAAAGAATTACCACTTCGTTTCAATGACATAGATGTAATTCATCGTAACGAAAAATCAGGACAATTAAATGGTTTATTTAGAGTAAGAATGTTTAGACAAGATGACTCACATAACTATGTAATGGAATCTCAAATTAAAGACGAAATTAAAGAAATACTTGAAATTGCTAAAAAGTTATATAACATTTTCGGCTTAGACTTTATTTTAACACTATCTACAAGACCAGATGATTACATGGGAGAAATAAGCTTATGGAATAAGGCAGAAGATGATTTAAAAGATGTATTAGATGAAATTTGCGGAAAAGATAATTACCGTATAAATGAAGGTGATGGAGCATTTTATGGACCAAAGATTGATATTAAAATGAAGGATTGCTTAGGTAGAGAATGGCAAATGGGAACTATACAAGTTGACTTCCAATTACCACTTCGTTTTGGTTTATCTTATATTGATTCAGATGGAGAAAAGAAAACACCAATTATGATTCATAGAGCGCTATTTGGATCATTTGAAAGATTTATTGGTATTATAACAGAGCATTTTGCTGGAGCATTCCCAACATGGCTTGCACCAGTACAAGTAAGAATTCTTCCAATAGCAGATAGTCATAAAGAATATAGCGAAAAATTAAAAGAAGAATTAGAAGAAAAAGGTATTCGTGTAGAATTGGACGATAGACAAGAAAAAATAGGTTATAAAATTCGTGAAGCGCAAATGCAAAAAATTCCATATATGCTAGTTATAGGAGATAAAGAGATTGAGGCAAATGCAGTAGGTGTACGTTCAAGAAAAGACGGAGATATTGGTCAAATGCCTATAAGCGAATTTATACAAAAAATTAAAAAGGAAATCGAAGAATTTCAAAGATAGAATTTAAAACATAACAAAGTTTAATTAGAAAATTTGAAAAGTAAATATATATAAAATTCTGTATATAAAAAATGAAAAGAGGTATAAACTTAAATTTAAGTTTATACCTCTTTTACAGTTACAAAAATTCAAAATTATCAATTAATTTTATAGTGTTTTGTTTTTAAATTTTTTTACATGTTATTATTTTGGCACAAAATCAATGAATTTGTCATAAAATGTAGTATAAAACAAAATTAAGGAGGAAAATAAAAACATGTTTAATTGTTATAAAAAAGGTTATTGTCAAAACAATTACAACCCAGATGCAATTGAAACAGCATGTAGTAATGTAGGAACAACTGCAGAATACGCACAAATAAACAATATGAATATGATGAATATGGGATGCGGTTGTGGATGCAATAATGATAATAATAACTGTGGATGTGGCTTTGATGAAGAAGAAAGTGTATTTCCATCTAATCCAATGCTAGCACAAAGTTATGTTCCATTTCAAAAAATGGATAAAACTTTCACACCTTGTTGCGGTTTAAAAATGGGAACAATTTTCCCAGAATTAGTAAGCCCTTATGCACCAGGTCAAAGTATGGCAGAAATAAACTATCTAAAAAATACTAATGAGATTGGGGAGGGATGTAACAGATGATGAATTGTAATAATGAAAAAAGAGCTTGTGGATGTAATTCAAACGGAAATCAAAACATGACAAATGGTGATTGTGATTATACCCCAGACGGAATCAATGCAGCATTTGGTTACAATACTGCATCAGAAATGGACGATATGAGTAATGAATATATGATGGATAATAACTGTGGCTGTAAAGAAAAAACAAGAGAAGAAATGATACAAAAAATAAAAGAATTAAATTTTGCAGTAATTGAATTAGGCTTATATTTAGACACACATTCAGATGATAGAAAAGCACTTTGCTTACACAAAGAATACTGCAAAGAACTAAAAGAATTAAAAGACCAATATCAAAAAGTATATGGACCTTTAAGTATTTATTATCCATGCAATAAGTGGAGATGGCTTGAAGAACCATGGCCATGGGAAGGAGGAAACTACTAATATGTGGACTTACAATAAAGTATTAGAATACCCAGTAAAAATAAAATGCCCAAATGGAAAACTTGCTAAATTTATAATTTCTCAATATGGTGGACCAGATGGTGAACTTGCAGCTTCACTTAGATATTTAAGTCAAAAATTTGCTATGCCAGACCAAGTATCAAAAGCTATCCTAAACGATATTGGAACTGAGGAACTTGCCCACTTAGAAATGGTAGGAAGTATAGTACACCAATTAACAGATGGTTTAAGCATAGAAGAAATTAAAGCAGCAGGCTTAGGAGAATATTATACAGACCGTGGTGTAGATGTATACCCACAATCAGCAGGTGGAACACCATTTACAGCAGCATATATTGCATGCAAAGGTGACCCTATTGCAAACTTACAAGAAGACTTAGCTGCTGAGCAAAAAGCAAGAGCAACTTATGAAAAATTAATTGACTTATGTGCTGATGATCCAGATGTAATAGACCCACTTCGTTTCTTAAGACAAAGAGAAGTTGTTCACTTCCAAAGATTTGGAGAAGCACTTCGTGGAGTACAAGATAAGCTAGCAGAAAAAAGATTTTTCATGAATAATATGAATTCTAACAACAATAACAATAATAACGATTGTGGTTGTGGAAGATAAAATAAACAAGAGCTATGAAATGAAGTAAATTATACTTTAGTTACTTCAAAAGCATAGCTCGTTTTTATATTGAGTTATATATTTAGTATCTTATAACAAATCATGAAAAGTTCTTCAAGTAATAGATTGTACATTTGAAGACTAAAAATAATATCTAAATATTGTATTTAACTTAAGAAAATGATATAATAATATATATTTTAATTATCTTGCTATATGCAAGTTTATATATATACTAAAAAACATAATTGTTACAAAGTAAAAAAGTCATTATAAATATAGGAGGAAATTCTAATGAATATGAGAAATCGGTTTATAGCATTTGCAAAAAAAGAAAACACACGGAATTTTGTTGCACTTGTGTACTATCTTGTATTAGTAGCTGCTTTTATAGATTTTAATATTCCATTAATATTAAAAATAATTGAATTTTTTATTATAATATTTATATCTTCTACATTTATGGGCATATATGAATGGGAATATCTAAACCAATTATTTGCTAGAACAAAAGCAAATGTAAAAGAAAGTATAATACAAGAAATAAAAAAAATTGTAAAAGAAATAATAATGAGTATTCCAATTATAATAGTTTCAATTATTGCTACATCGATTGTTAGATTATTTATTTTGGATAATGGACCGGAAAATCAGATAAGTATAGAACAAGATTTTAAAATACATCCAGTAATAGTCATAATTTCCACAATTGTTATAGCACCAATCATAGAAGAAATTACTTTTAGATTTTTACCACGCCGGTTCATTAAAAACAAAGCTCTATACATTATTATTTCAAGTGTTATATTTTCAAGTATGCATGTTATAGGAGATCCGAATGCTTTTTACTATATATGGCTTTATATGATAGATCCTTTATATTGGTCATATAGGTATTGTAGAACAGATGATATTTTGGTGACAATATCACTACATAGTTTTAGCAATTTAATTGCAATGTTATTCGTAATATTCTAATATTTTTAATGAGAAATAAGCCTATTAAGTTTTAGGCTTATTTTTATATGTAAATCTAAAATAAATTAAAATTCTAAAAATATAACATTTCAGTTAATAATTCTTGCAATATTATGTAAATAGTGGTAAAATATATATAATCTCATTTTGTTACTTCCGATACACAGCAAAAGAGATTACATCAAAGGAAATAATTATTTCGGAGGAATGAATTGTGAAAACTTACAGTAAAGAAGTTATCAAGAAGATTAACTTGAATTCATCTCATAAAGATGATAAAACTCTTAAGGTAGAAGTATCTATTGAGTTTGAAAGCGGGAAATGGTTTAAAAAGTTTATGTACCACTCTATTGGTGGATCTTGCATTTATGAGAACTTGTCACCTGGTGACCTCGTGAAGGTAGTCATAAAAGAAGGCAAGATAAGAGGAATTGCCCAAAGTGCATAAATCCTCTAAAATTTAATTAGCCATCTTCATAATTGTAACACTTCTTGGGTGAAGGAGCAGACTATTATAGCCTGCTCCTTTGCCTTTGAAAAATTTAAAAATTTTTTTGATTATAAAAACTTAAATTTTAGAACAATCTAAATCATAACATAAAAAACTTAAATCCAAAAAAATTCCAAATTATAATAATTAAAATTTTAAAATCCCAAAAAAATTCAAAATTATAAAAAATGGCAAATAAAAAATAGAAAAATTACTCATAATAATATCGAAAAAAATAGTGCCATTAAACTGTTTTTTTATAAAAATTTTAATTTAATGGAGAAAGGTTTAAAAAGATGAAGAAAAGTTTTTCTATTTTTGTAACAATTATTTTAGCTACTTTAATAATATTTTTAGAATGTAGCACAGTTTTTGCTTTAGAAACATTAGATACAGTAACTGTTGACTTAAGCAAAGCTAAGATAGCACCTGGAGAAGAAGTAACAGTAACTATTAACTTTGGAAAACCACTAGGTGCATATACAGTTCAAGTAGCATTTGACAAAGCAGTATTTGATTATGTGAGAACAGAAGGTGGAACAGCAAATAATGAAGGAACAGATGTAAAGCTTACTTATTATGATGCAGAAGGAGGTTCAAATCCAAGAACAAGTGCAAGCATTACTTTTAAAGCAAAAGACACAATAGTAGCTTCTACGCCAACAGATTTTTCAATTACATTAGAAGGCTTATCTAATCCAGATAATAGTGTAGAATATGAAGACATTACACAACCAATTAAAGAAGACATTTTAGTAGAACCAAACTATGTAGATTATACATTAACTTTAGAATATGATGGTGTAATAATGCCAAACGTAGCAAAAGCAATGAAATTAGTTACTGCATCTACAATGGGAAAAAATTATGACAAAGTAAGACTTTTAGCAGAAGTAACCAAAAAACCATCAGATGATGCAACAGTAAAGCTTTCAGCTAAAAATGAACAAGAGGAAGATGTGGATTTAATTAAATCAGGATGGGGAGATGCTGATGGCTATGAATTAGGTGGAAAAAATGTAAAACAAGAAATTAATTTACAAGGTGAATTTAGTAAAGAAGGTAGTTATAGTATAAATGTAAAATTAATAGATAGAGGAAATTCTGATACAGTTATTGCACAAAAAACTTTTGAGATAAAAGTAGGAGAGCAACCAACACCAACAAATGCACCTACAAAAGCTACACCTACTAAGGCACAAAATAGCACAGATGTACCTTCTACATTACCTAAAACAGGCAATATGCAGTATGTATATGTTTTCTTTGCTATAACAGCATTAATAGTATCTTATTTTATATTAACAAGAAAAAATAATAAAAATAACAAATAACAATAGAAATAACAAATATCAAATAAAAAATTGAATTGAAAATGATTAAAGTTAAAAAGTGAAACCATCAAAAATAAAGATGGTTTCTTACATAAAGGAGAAAAACAAATGATAAAAAAAGTAATTGGTTTAATAATTTTATTTTCAATAGTTGTTATACTTGCAAGAACAGCAGCTGGAATATATGAGGAAGGAAAAATAAAAAATTATGATGCTAAACAAATATATATGTCACAAATAGGGCAATCTAATATAAATGATGAACAACAAAACTTAGAAAAAGACAAAACAAGTAGTGGTGATAATAATGAAAGCAGTAATAATTTAAACAGCAATTCAGATGAATCAAATTTAGAAGAATATAACAAAAATTCAAAGATAGTTCCAGCAACTTATAAAGGTTACAAAGTATCTTCACAACTAAAAATTGAAAAGTTAGATATAGACACTTATGTACTAGAAAGTAGTAACAAAAATGCTATGGAGGTTAGTGTTATAAAATGCTTTGGCTCAAATCCAAATGAAGTAGGAAACTACTGTATTGCAGGGCATAACTATATCACAAAGAATATGTTTAGTGAGCTTAAAAAACTAGACATAGGAGATGAAATAAGCTTAACAGATAATAAACATGGCACAATAATATATGTAATTTATGATAAATACAAAGTAGTACCTACTCAAACAAATATATTATCACAAGAAACAAATGGAGAAAAACAAATAACTTTAATTACCTGTAGTGACTATTCTAAGAAAAGAATTATTATTAAGGCGAGAGAAAAAATTGATTAAAGGGAGGCAAAATAAATGGTAAAAGAATTTATATATAAGCACAGAGCGAAACTTATTATATCACTATTTGCCATGCTAATCTTATTTATAATAATTTTATCATTTATACACAATCAAACAGCAGATGGAAATGTTAGAATATCTAGTGAATTTCCAGCAAGCTATAAACCATATATAGATGAATTAAAAAAGAACCATCCTAATTGGATTTTTAAAGCACTTTATACAAATTTAGACTGGAATTATGTGATAAGTCAAGAAAATATTTATGGAAAAAATTTAGTTCCAAAGTCGTATACAGATAGTTGGAAAAATACTAAAGTAGGTCAATATAATGTAGAAGTAGATAGTGGATGGGTTGATAGTTCTAAGCAAGCAGTAGAATATGCAATGGATCCACGCAATTTTTTAAATTATGTAAGAATTTTTCAATTTGAAGAATTATCATATGAGGCTAGTACAAATACAGTAGCAAACATAGAAAAAATATTATATGGTACAGAATTTTATCAAAAGATAGTTGAATATAAAACAGCTAGTGGAAAGAATGTTGTGATGAAGGAAAAGTATTCTGATTTGATTTTAAAAGCAGCGAAAACTTCTAAAGTAAGTGCATTCCATCTAGCATCACGTATTAAACAAGAAGTAGGACCTTTTTTGTCACATAGTTCGATTAGTGGAACTGTAAAAGATTATGAAGGTTATTATAATTTTTATAATATAGGTGCAACAAGTTCTTCAGAACCAATGGGAGCAATTAAAAATGGACTTCAATATGCAAAAGATGGAAAAGGTGCAAATTTAAGCACAAGAAATAAATATTTAATACCTTGGAATAATAAAGAAAAAGCAATCATAGGTGGAGCAATTTTTATTGGTTCTAGCTATATAAATTTAGGACAAAATACTATATATCTTCAAAAATTTCATGTAACAGATACAAATAGTAGCGGAGAACTTTTTTGGCATCAATACATGACAAATGTGCTTGCACCATATAGCGAGTCTAATTTAATATATAACGGATATTCAAAAAGTGGAATGTTAAATTCTGATATTTCTTTTATCGTGCCAGTTTATGAAAATATGCCAGAACTTCCATGCATAAGCCCAGCTATTTCAAGTTCAGACTATACAGATGATAATACAAAAGTAAAACCAAATGTCTCAGATGGTTTAAATGTAAGATCAGGTCCCAGTACATCTTATGAAATTTTAACAACAGTAACTTCTTCTGAAAAAATGACAAGAATAGCAAAAGGAAAACAGAAAGGAGAATTATGGGATAGAGTAAAATTAAGTAATGGTTTAGTAGGATATGTTTTTCAAAATTATTTGGATGAAGTTAAAGAGCCAGTTTATAACAAAGTAACAGGTCTTGAATTAAATACTGATGCAATTACTTTACAAGTAGGAGAAGAATATACAATAAAGGCCATAGTAATTCCAGAAAATGCAAATAACAAAAAAATAAATTATAACTCCTCTAATTCGAATTTAGCTACAGTAAATCAAAATGGATTAATTGTAGCTTGTCAAGAAGGAAATGTAACAATAACTATTACAACAGAAGAAGGAGAGTTTTCAAAATCAATTTCATTAACAATAATACCTGCATTAAATGAAGGAAGTTTAAGATTCAAAGAAAATTTACAAACTTTAGGAAATGAATTATTAGGAATAGAAGAAAAAACAACAGTAGAGCAATTATTGAAAAAAATAGAAACTAACTATCGAATTGAAGTACAAAATAGTAGTGGTAAGATATTAACAAATAATGAGTATGTGGGAACAGGAAGCAAAATAAAAGTATTTGAAGGTGATAAACTTTTAATTGAGTATATTATAGTTCTTTATGGCGATTTAAATGGAGATGGAAAGATAAACAGCATTGATTTACTAGTATTACAAAGACACATTTTAGGAATAAAAGAATTTTCAGGAATATTTTTAAAAGCAGGGAATACAAATAAAAGCGGAAGGAAGCCATCTTCAACAGATTTACTAAGAATACAAAGACACATTTTAAACATTAAGAAAATTAATCAAGGGACTTAAGAAAAAATCATAAGTCCCTTTGATTTAAAAACGTAATTTAATAATTGCATGTAAATTATTTCCGGCTTCATTTTTCATTACAATAAAATGTTCATCATTTTCTTGCTTATAAAAAGAACATACTGTATTACCAAGTTTTGCAGCATTTTTATACATTATTTCAAATTCATTTGCTTCACCTAATTTATAAATAGTTTCAGGTAAAGTTTCATATGCATAATCTAAATAATATAAGTTATGCATATGTTCATTTACATCGATATCTCGCCTTAGAACTTTAAAAGTAAAATTAGGTAGATTATCTAAAACTGGTTGTTTTATTTTTGATATATCCTTTTCATTGAAAACACTTTTATCTTCACAATCATATAGATTAAGAATATCATCTGTGATGCGTGAAATAGAATTACTTTTTATATCTATTAAAACCCATTTAGAACTTGCAATGCATAATAAATTTCCTAATTCATCATATATTTCAAAATCACGCAAAGTGCAAAAATGACTGCAAGCTCTAGCCCAAGTTTTTACAATTACATTTGAATTATAACTAACTCTTTTAAAAACTTTAACTTTCCAATTAAGTAAAACCCAAGTAAGATTAGTTTGCTCAATTTGATTTATTCCAAGTCCAACCTTATTAGAATGAAAACAACCAATATTTTCTAATAAACTTAAAATTCCATGATTAGAAAGAACGTTAGAAGAGCCAACATGTTCTAAATCTATCATATATTTTTTCTCTAAAATAGCCATATATAAATCATCCTTTTTATAATAATTTTTTATAATTTAAGATTATATCAAAAAAATAAAAAAAAAATATTTTTTTATTAAAATTTGTGAAAAAATTGTGTAAAATATTTACAAAAAGGTAAATCTATGCTTAAATAAAATTAAAATAAAACAAAAGCAAAAAAATTAGGAGTGAATAAAATGAAAAATACAAAAGGAATAACCATAATTGCATTGACAATAACCATTATAGTTCTTCTAATCTTGGCAGCAGTTACGATAAATGTTGCATTAGGAGAAAATGGTTTATTAACAGTAACTGAAAATTCAATTAAAAAAACGGACAATGCTATAGATCGTCATCTTAATGACTTACAAGATTTAAAAAATGATATAAAAGACGATGTACTTGGTGATTAAAGAAAAAAATGGAGGTAACGAATGAAAAGAAATTTTAAAAAATTTTTTTCAAGCAATGATAGGGCTATAACTATTATTGCCCTTGCAATTACAATTATTATCCTTATGATATTAGCAGGAGTTAGTATAACATTTGCTCTTGGAGAAAATGGAATAACTCAACTAGCACAAAATTCTGAAAATGAAATAAATGATATACTTGAAGGAAGTATTAAAGATATAGAAGATATAAAAAATGAAGTAAATGACTATACAAAGCCACCATCAGACAAAAAACCAACTACAATAAAAGAAGCTATAGATTCAGAATATAGATTTGAAGAAACAACTACACTTATTGATGAAACTACTGATTTAACGATACCAGTTCCAGCAGGTTTTATAGTATTAGGAAATAAACATGACAATAAAGTAAAATATTCAAGTACTCCGAGTATAAATGATGGAATAGTAATAGCTGAAGCTAAAACTATAAGTACAAGTGGAAAAAGCGAAGGAAATGAATTTGTATGGGTACCAATTTATAGTGATAAACCTGTATATTCAACTGAAAACGGAAAAAAAGTTGGGCAATTATATGATTTTAGTAAAGATTCAAGTGGAAATGTTTCTTCATCTAAAAGATTATATGAAGAAGGTAATAGTTATCGTGAACCAGCAATAGTAGTTGGAGATGACAAAAAATCTTATGATGCAAATCAATCATATTATAAAACAATATTAGGATTAAGTGGACCAGAAGCTTTTGAACAACAATTACAAAAAGAATTTGATGAAATGATAGAAAGTATAACTTATTATAAAGGATTTTATATAGGAAGATATGAAACTGGTAATCTATCGGAAAAACTAGATACAATTCCTATAGTTGCAAAAGGAAGAATAGATATATCTAATGCAAATTGGTATTATATATATCAAAATAGTAAAAAAATATTAGGAACTAATAATGAATCTGCAAAAACTAGTATGATTTGGGGATGCCTATGGGATGCAACTCTAAACTGGTTCTTGAAAAGTTCAAGTAGTAGTGATGCAAAATATGTAGTAGATAGTGCTAATAAGGGAAATTACAAAGGTGCACAGATAGAAGGCGAAAGTGTTGCAATTGCTACTGGAACTAATGAGGATTATGCTGTAAAAAATATATATGATATGGCTGGAAACATGAGAGAATTTGAACTTAGTGCTCATGATGCAAATGCTAGAACTTATCGAGGAGGAAGTTGTAGTAATGACGCGGATTCTTCACATTCAGCTGGTAGTAGAAGTTATACTCAACCAAGTAGCAAGAATATATATTATGGATCTAGAGCAATAATGTATATAAAAAAATAATAAAAAAATTGTGTTTAAGTGTAATTTTAACTATATATGAATTTGATATAATAAAATTTCTTATAACTCTTTTTTAAAAATATATTAAACAGTATTAAAGTATATTAGATAAAATAGAGATGTCCTTTTTAAGAACATCTCTTAAATTTTAAATATTTAATATACTAATAAAAAAATTAGATTTAATAAGTAAGTTTAAAAAAGCATAAAAATAAAACTTGCAGTATATAATTCTTAGTGTTATAATAATACCATTGTGTAACAAAAGCAAAGTTAGAAAGGATGATTTAAATTATGAAAATATGCGTATATGGAGCAGCAAGTAGTGAGATTTCTGAAGAATTTATTAAAACAGGAGAAGAATTAGGAAGAAAAATTGTAGAACATGGACATAGTCTAGTGTTCGGTGGTGGCAGAAACGGAATGATGGGAGCTGTAGCAAGAGGAGTTTCAGAAAAAGGTGGATATATTTTAGGAATTTCACCTAAATTTTTTGTAGAAAATAATGCAGAAGTATCATTTATAAATTGTAGTGAATTTATTCATACAGAAACAATGAGAGAAAGAAAAAGATTATTAGACGAAAGTTCAGATGCTTTTATTGTTACTCCAGGTGGAATAGGAACTTTTGATGAATTTTTTGAGATATTAACATTAAAACAATTAGGAAGACATAATAAAGCTATTGTTATTTTTAATATTGATAATTATTTTGATAATATGATTAAAATGTTAAAAGTTTCTATTGAAAAGAATTTTATCACAACAGATTGTGTAGAACTATATAAAGTAACAAATAGCATAGATGAAACACTTTCATATATAGAAAGTTATGATCCAACAGATATAGATTTATCTAAAGTAAAAATAAGATAGAAAACTGTTGACATTTGTGCTATATTATGGTAAAATACTTATCTGTAAGCCGCCTGAGTCGGGCAACTAAATATTGCTTTAAACAAGCAATTGCCTTGTTATTTATGCTTAGCGAGTATACAAATATAGGAGGTGTACTAAGTAATGTACGCAATAATTGAAAGCTGTGGAAAACAATACAAAGTATCAGAAGGAGATGTAGTATTCTTCGAAAAATTAGAAGCAGAAGAAGGAAAAAAAGTAACATTTGATAATGTTGTTCTAGTATCTGACGACAAAAAAGTAGAAGTAGGAGCTCCTTATGTAAAAAATGTTAAAGTAGAAGGAAAAGTAGTTTCTCATGGTAAAGGTGAAAAAGTTCTAGTTTATAAATACAAAGCAAAAAAGAACTATAGAAGAACACAAGGCCATAGACAACCATACACAAAAGTAGAAATTACAAAAATCAAAACAGCAGCAGATAAAGCTGAAGTAAAAGAAACTGCTGAAAAAACAGAATCAGTTAAAGCTGAAGCAAAAGAAGCATCAGCAAAGCCAGTAGCTAAAAAGACAGAAACAACTGCAAAAACAACAACTACTGCAAAAAAAACTACAACAACTAAGAAAGAAGCTTAATTTGAAAAATAATTATAAAAATTATATAGAGAGTTAAATTTCAAAAGCGTAATAATTGAAGGGAGTGAGAAAGCATGGCTCATAAAAAAGGTCAAGGTAGCGTTAAGAACGGTAGAGATAGTGAATCAAAACGTTTAGGATTAAAAAGAGCAGATGGTCAAGTTGTTCCAGCTGGTAACATACTAGTTAGACAAAGAGGAACTAAAATTCATCCAGGAACTAATGTTGGAATTGGTAGTGATGACACTCTTTTTGCTAAGGTAACAGGTAAAGTTAAATTTGAAAGACTTGGCAGAGACAAAAAGAAAGTTAGTGTTTATCCAGTAGAGGAAAAAGCAAAAGTTTAAAAAATAAATCAAAAAGGATGTGGGATATTTTGGAACCAGATCCTTTTTCTAATTTCTAAAATACTTGGGGAATAGAGTACATAAAAATTGTTTAAAAAATTAAAATATAGAAACAATAAAAGAAAAAGTTTAAGCTAGAAAAATCAATAATAATAAAAAGAAAAGACTATGTAAAAGCAATAATAAAAAACAATAAATAAAATATAAAAGGTTAAGGTAAAAAACAAAAGGAGAGAAAGCAAATGTTTACAGACTATGTAAAAATAATTGCAAAAGCAGGAAAAGGCGGCGATGGAGCCGTTTCTTTTCGTAGAGAAAAATATGTAGCAGCAGGAGGACCAGATGGTGGAGATGGCGGAAAAGGTGGTAGCATTTATTTTGAAGTAGATCCTGATGCAAATACTTTAATAAATTTCCGTTATGATAAAAAATTTAAAGCAGAAAATGGAAACAATGGCGAAGGTGCAAATCGTTATGGGAAAAGTGGAGAAGACCTAACTATAAAAGTTCCAATTGGTACTGTGATTAAAGATGCAGAAAATGGAAAAGTGTTAGCAGACCTTTCTGAAAAAGGGCAAAGAGTATTAGTTCTATCAGGGGGTAGAGGAGGAAAAGGAAATAGCCATTTTGCAACTGCAACCAGACAAGCTCCTCATTTTTCACAAGAAGGTGAAAAAGGTGAAGAAAAGGAACTTATATTAGAACTTAAATTGTTAGCAGATGTAGGTTTGATAGGCTTCCCAAATGTAGGAAAATCTACATTATTATCAGTAGTAACAGATGCAACACCAAAAATTGCAGATTATCATTTTACTACATTAGAGCCAAATTTAGGTGTGGTAAAAGGAGAATATGGAGATAGTTTTGTTATAGCAGATATACCCGGAATTATTGAAGGTGCAAGTCAAGGAATAGGTTTAGGACTTCAATTCTTACGCCATATTGAAAGAACAAGATTATTATTACATGTAATAGATGTATCAGGTAGTGAAGGAAGAAATCCTGTAAAAGATTTTGAAGTTATAAACGAAGAACTTAAAAATTATAGTGAAAATTTAAGTAAAAGAAAACAAATAATAGTTGCAAATAAAGTAGACAGTATGCAGGATAAAACCTTATATGAAGACTTAGAAAAATTAGCAAAAGAAAATGGTTTAGAAATTTATCCAATTTCTGCAGTAACTAAAAAAGGCGTAAAAGAGCTAATGGCAAGAGTATCAGAAATATTAAAAACATTACCAAAAGAAGATTTGATAGAAGTGGAAGAAGTAAAGAAAGTATATACACTTAAAGAAAAAGAAGATGTAATTGTAAAAAAAGAAAATGGAATGTATATCGTGTCTGGACAAGTGGTAGAAAAGCTTATGAGAACAATTAATTTAGAAGATAATGAATCTTTACATTATTTCCATAGAAGATTAAATGAATTGGGAATAAATCAAAAGTTAAAAGAGCTTGGAATTAAAGATGGAGATTATGTTCAAATTTCAGATTACGAATTAGAGTGGGAAGATTAAAATAATTTAGTCTAAAATTAAACAAACTTGTGGATTGAAGCATAAAATTAAGTGTAGCTAAAAAATCTTTAAAATACTACTTGAAAAGCAAAGTAAAATATGCTAAACTATACAAGAAATAAAATACCAAACAAAAAAAGCAATTATAAAGGACAACACAATATTTGCAAAAATCTATTAGAGAGCTGGGCGTATGGTGAAAGCTTGGCAGAAACTTGGTAATATTGTTATCACCTTTTAGCTGTTTCTTTGAAAATAATAGTACAATTTAAGTAAAAGCTATAAAACATAATAGAAATATAATAAAAAACGACGTAGAGAATAGTAAAAAAAATAAAAGTAAAAGAAACCGTAGTGCCTGCGTTAAAGGAAAAGAGTGAAAAGAATTGATAATAAATTAAAATATATAATCGTATTCTTTTAAATTAGGTGGTACCGCGAACAAAAGCCATTTCGTCCTAAAATAAAGACGAAATGGCTTATTTTAGATTAACAAAAAGTTAATCCATATATTTATCAAAGCTTATAATAAGAAATATAAGCTAAGAATGATAAATAAAAAAGGAGGAAATAAAAATGTCAGAAGAAAAACAAGATTATGGAAAAACATTAAATTTACCAAGCACAGAATTTCCTATGAGAGGAAATTTACCAGAAAATGAACCAAAAACAAAGGAAGAAATCTTTGATAATGGTTTATATGAAAAAATGTTAAAGAAGAACGAAGGTCATAAATCATATGTATTACATGATGGACCTCCATATGCAAATGGCGAAATTCATATGGGACATGCATTAAACAAAGTATTAAAAGATACAGTAAATCGTTTTAAGAGTTTGCAAGGTTATAAAATAAACTATGTTCCTGGTTATGATACACATGGACTTCCAACAGAAAAGAAAGCAATACAAGCACTAGGGATAAATAGAGAAGAAATAGGTATTACAAAATTTAGAGATACCTGTCGTGATTTTGCACTTCAATATGTAGATAAACAATCAGAAGGTTTTAGAAGACTAGGTGTACTTGGAGATTGGGAACACCCATATAAAACATTAATGCCAGAATTTGAAGCAAGACAAATTGGCGTTTTTGCTGATATGTATTTAAAAGGATACATATATAAAGGTTTAAAGCCAGTTCATTGGTGCATTGACTGTGAAACTGCATTAGCAGAAGCAGAAATAGAATATAAAGATATTACATCACCATCTATTTATGTTAAATTCCCAGTAGAAGATGGAAAAGGTGTATTAGATAATGATACAAGCATAGTAATTTGGACAACAACACCATGGACACTTCCAGGAAATACTGGTATTACAGTAGGTGGAGAATATGAATATAGCTTACTTGATACAGAAAAAGGAAAACTAGTAGTTGCAACTGTACTTGTAGATGAAGTTATGTCTAAGGCAGGAATAACAAATTATAAAACATTAAAAGTAATAAATGGTGCAGATTTAGAAGGAATACTTTGCAAGCATCCATTCCTAGATAGAACTTCAAGAGTAGTGCTTGGTTCAGAAAATGATGTTGCAGTTGACCTAGAAACTGGTACTGGTGCAGTTCATACAGCACCAAGCTATGGTAAAGAAGACTATTTATGTGGTTTAAGAAATAAATTAGATATAATAGTTACAGTTAATGGCAAAGGTTATCAAACAGAAGGTGCAGGTCCATTTGTAGGACTTTCTTGTGATGAATCAAATAAAGTAATTCCTGAATGGCTAGATAAAAATGGATATTTACTAAAAAAAGAAGATATTTTGCACTCATATCCACATTGTTGGAGATGTAAAAATCCAATTATATTCAGAGCAACAGATCAATGGTTTGCATCAGTAGATGGATTTAAAGATGAAACTTTAAAAGCAATTGAAACTGTAAAATGGACACCAAGTTGGGGAAAAGAAAGAATTGCAAGCATGGTAAAAGATAGAGCAGACTGGTGTATTTCAAGACAACGTACTTGGGGTGTGCCAATTCCAATTTTCTATTGCAAAGAATGTGGTACAGAATATGCTACAAAGGAAAGCTTTGAAAAAATAGAAAAAATATTTAGAGAAAAAGGATCAAATGCTTGGTTTGAATTAAGTGAAAGAGAATTAATGCCAGAAGGCGCAACATGCCCTAAATGTGGATGCCATGAATTCAAAAAAGAAACAGACATTATGGATGTTTGGTTTGATTCAGGTTCTTCACACCAAGGCGTATTAGTAGAAAGAGGAATAGACTTCCCAGCAGACTTATACCTAGAAGGACATGACCAATACAGAGGATGGTTCCAATCATCAATCCTAACATCTGTTGCAACAAAAGGTGTAGCACCATATAAAGCAATTTTAACACATGGTTGGGTAATAGATGAAGAAGGAAGAAAAATGTCTAAATCTTTAGGTAATGGAATTAGCCCACAAGAAATTATAAAAGAGTATGGTGCAGATATTTTAAGATTATGGGTATTATCTTCTGATTTTAAATCAGATGTTAGTATTTCAAGAGATATTTTAAAACAAATTAGTGAAAGTTATAGAAAAATTAGAAATACTGCAAGATATATTTTAGGAAATACTTCAGATTTTGACCCAGAGAAAGACTCTGTAAAATATGAAGATATGCAAGAAATAGATAAATGGGCACTTCTAAAATGTAACCAGTTACTAAAGAATTGTACACAAAACTATGAAGATTTTGATTTCCACATTGTATATCATGACATTAATCAATTCTGTGTAATTGATATGAGTAACTTCTATCTAGATATTATAAAAGATAGGTTATATACTTCAAAAGCAGATTCAGTAGAAAGACGTTCAGCACAAACAGCTATGTACACCATACTAGATACTTTAGTAAAAATATTAGCACCAATGGTTTGCTTTACAGCAGAAGAAATTTGGAAGTATATGCCACATAGTAAAAAAGAACAAGTAGAAAGTGTAATGCTTACAGACTGGCCAGATGTAAAACCAGAATATGATAACAAAGAACTAGAAGAAAAATGGAATCATATTTTAGAATTAAAAGAAGAAGTTGCAAAAGAATTAGAAGTATCAAGAGCAAATAAAACTATAGGACATTCATTAAATGCAAAAGTTACAATTTCAGCACCAGAAAAAGAATATGACTTCTTAAAAGAAAATGAAAGTTTATTAGAAACAGTTTTCATCGTTTCTAAATTAGAAATAGAAAAATCAAATTACAATAAGAGAACTGTTAAAATAGAAGTAGCAGAAGGCGAAAAATGTGAAAGATGCTGGAAGTATTCTACAACAGTTGGAGAAAATAAAGAGCATCCAACACTTTGCCATAAATGTAGTGAGGTTCTTTCTAATTAAAATAATATGTAATTTTACAATATAGTGATTTTCATGCACCTTGCTGCCCCGAAACCTTCTATAATAAAATGTATGAAGGTTGCTCCAAACGCACTTCGCTTACGCTTCGTTTGACGGCTTAAGCGGTGCTATTACAATCACTATATTGGAAAAATAAATTAAATCTAAATTTAGCAATAACTAAGGAGGAAGTAAATGGAAAAAGGAAAGATAAGAATTAAAAGCATTATAAGTATAATTTTTATAATAGCACTTATTATAGTAACTGTAATTATTTATAATAAATATAACTATAATGATTTTACCAAAAGTGTAATTGAGTTAAATAAAACTAATTTTACTAGAGACCATGAAGTAAAATGTTCTAAAATGGCTAGTTATAAATTAGAAAATATAGATTATCATGATGCGATGTTTTCCCAGGTTGTTTCCGTAATTCCAAATACTCCATATAAAGTAACATGTAAAATAAAAGTAGAAAACGTAGAAAATATAGAAAGTTCTGATTATGGTGGTGCCCAAATTTGTATAAATGGTACAACAGAAAGGTCTAAACCAATAAATGGAACACAAGATTGGCAAGAAGCAGTTCTTTATTTTAATTCGAAAAATAGAACACAAGTAGACATAGGATTTCGCTTAGGAGGATATACAGAAAAAGTAAAAGGAACAGCATGGTTTTCTGACTTGAAAATGGAAGTAGGAACAGCAAATCAAAGCAAGGAATGGAATATGGTTTGTTTTATTTTTCCAAAAATTGATGTGGATGTAAATATAAATGAAACAAAAGAACATGTTTCTTTACAAATGTTAGATAATGAAATAGATAGTATTAAACAAAACTTAGAAAGATTTAGCAATTCTATAAAAGAAATAAGCAAAGACAAAATGTCAATAAAATATGAAACTATAATTATTGATGAACCAATAAAAACACTTTCATATGATAATGAGAATGGATATTATGTATCTAGTAATGATGTAAGAAATTATATAGACAGTTATATTGAAAATGGAAATTATGACCATATATATGTAGCTTTTCGTATGGCAGATAAACAAAAAAATAATAATATATTGATTAATGATTGGATAGGACTTGGAGGCATGGATTATTCTGGAATTGGTTTTTCAAATATTCGTATGCCTGATGACGAGAATAATTATGCATATACATATGATGAGCGTATAAATATATTCCCAGAAGAAGTATTCTTACATGAATTTTTACATACTTTAGAAAGAAATGCTGAAGAATATGGATATAGTGTGCCAGCATTACATGATTATGAAACATATGGTTATAAAGAAGAAGATTTGCAAGGTTTAAAAACATGGTATGCTGATTATATGAATAAAGAAATTAATTATAATGGTGAAAAAATTGGATTACCTGCAGAAATTTACAAATACAAACCTGTAAGTGAGAACGATTTTAAATATCCTGTGACAGTAGATGCATTACAAGAACCAGAAAATATTATAGAAGTAGTAAGAAGCTTATTTAGAAGAATAAGCAAAGTTTTTGAAAGTATTAATAAAAGCACCTCTTAGCAACAAGAGAAAGGAATGAAATAAAAATGAAAGTATCAGAATTTAGCTATGTACTCCCAAAAGAACTAATAGCACAAGTGCCAATAAAAAACAGAGATGAATCAAGACTAATGGTATTAGATAGAAAAAATAAAACGATAGAACATAAAACCTTTAAAAGCATTTTAGATTATTTACAGCCAGGAGACTGTTTAGTTAGAAATAATACAAAAGTAATACCAGCTAGGCTTTATGGAATAAAAGAAGAAACTGGTGCGCATATAGAATTTTTACTTCTAAAAAGGCTAGAAGGTGATATATGGGAAGTTATGGTAAGACCTGGAAAAAAGTTAAAACCTGGTACGAAAGTTATTTTTGGTGATGGATTATTAAAGGCTGAAATACTAGAAACATTAGAATCACGGAAATAGAAAAGTAAAATTTGAATATGATGGAATTTTTAATGAAATATTAAATGAAATTGGCTTAATGCCACTTCCACCATACATTCATGAACAACTAAAAGAAAAAGATAGATATCAAACAGTATATGCAAAATATGAAGGCTCAAGTGCAGCTCCAACAGCAGGACTTCATTTTACTCCAGAGCTTCTTGAAGAAATAAAGAAAAAAGGTGTAGAAATTGCAAATGTAACCTTGCATGTTGGAATAGGTACATTTAGACCAGTAAAAGTAGAAAATGTAGAAGACCATGATATGCATTCAGAACATTTTTATATAAAAAAAGAAGATACAGAAAAAATAAATAAAGCCAAAAAACAAGGGTGCAGAGTCATTGCAGTAGGAACAACATCTTGCAGAGTATTAGAAACAATAGCCGATGAAAATGGAATTGTAAAAGAAACAGAAGGAGATACAAACATTTTTATTTATCCGGGCTATAAATTTAAATGCTTAGATAGTCTAATTACAAATTTTCATTTACCAGAATCTACTTTAATTATGCTAGTTTCTGCTTTAGCAGGAAAAGATTTTATCATGAAGGCATATAATGAAGCAGTAAAAGAAAAATATAGATTTTTTAGTTTTGGAGATGCAATGCTAATTTTGTAAAAAACAATAAGAAATAAAAAATATTTATTTTTTAGCACTTTAAAGCTTTAATTATATGATA
Source organism: uncultured Clostridia bacterium (assembly GCA_947632035.1). Lineage (GTDB taxonomy): Bacteria > Bacillota > Clostridia > TANB77 > CAG-508 > CAG-273. Next base: position 61,094 of record CANRNR010000004.1, read on the forward strand.
TAAAAGGAAAAATAAAAGAAAGAGGAATAAAAATGAAACCAGCAGTAACATATGAGTTATTACATGTGGACAAAAACTCAGGAGCAAGAAGAGGAATAGTACATACACCTCATGGAGATATACAAACACCAGTATTCATGCCAGTAGGTACACAAGCAACGGTAAAATCAATGACACCAGAAGAACTAAAAAATGAGGTTGGAGCACAAATAATTTTATCAAATACTTATCATTTATATCTTCGCCCAGGGCATGAACTTGTAAAAGAAGCTGGTGGACTTCATAATTTTATGAGATGGGACAGACCAATACTTACTGATTGTGGCGGATTTCAGGTATTTAGCTTAAGTGATTTAAGAACTATTACAGAAGAAGGAGTAGAATTTAAATCACATTTAGATGGTTCAAAACATTTTTTTTCTCCAGAAAAAGTAATGGAAATAGAGGAAGCTTTGGGTGCAGATATTATAATGTCATTTGATGAATGCGTAAAATATCCTGAAACTTATGAATATACAAAGCAATCTATGGAAAGAACAACAAGATGGGCTATAAGATGCAAAGAGGCACATAAAAATACGGACAAGCAAGCATTATTTGGAATAATTCAAGGCGGATTTTATGAAGATTTAAGAGTACAATCTGCTAAAGATTTGATAGATTTAGATTTCCCTGGATATGCAATAGGTGGAATTAGTGTAGGGGAGCCAAAAGAGGAATTTTTAAAAATGTTATATTACACAGCACCACTTATGCCAGAAAATAAGCCAAGATATTTGATGGGAGTTGGTTCTCCAGATTATTTAATAGAAGCTTCACTTGCTGGAATAGATATGTGTGACTGTGTGCTTCCAACTAGAATTGCAAGAAACGGAACTGCAATGACATGGAATGGAAAAGTAGTAGTAAGAAATGCAACATATGAAAGAGACTTTGGACCATTAGACCCAGAGTGTGATTGCTATACTTGTAAAAACTATACAAGAGCATATATAAGGCATTTAGTAAAAGCAAACGAAATATTAGGAGTAAGATTATTATCAATTCATAACTTAAGGTTCTTGACTAAATTAATGGAAAAGGTTAGAATAGAAATAGAGAATGATAATTTAATAAACTTTAAAAATGAATTTTATAAAAAGTATGGTTATGAAAAGTAATTTTACAATTTGTGCTAATTAGCACTTTGAAAGGAAATAATGAATATGGATGATTTTATAGGTGGAAATAACTATAAGCAAACAATGGAACAACAAAAAACAAAAAAGTGGATGAAAATAATTGCAGTTATTTTGGTTGTTTTATTAATAATTAGTATTGCAATGTTTATATATATATATTATTTGACGCAAGAACAATTAAAAATAACAATAAATGGTTCTTCAAATACCAAAACGACCGCAGAAATGAAAAAAATATTGGTAATTACAGAAGATGGAAAAGTATATGTACCAATAAGAGAATTTGCAAGTTATGTAGGCTATGAATCAGGAAATGGTGGATATAAACAATATTCGGAAGATGCTACAAAATGTTATGTTCAAAGTGCTAATGAAGTTGCAACATTTACATTAGGTTCAAACAGAATTTACAAAATGTTATTAGATGGTAGTAATGATACAGAATATTATGAAATAGATGAACCAGTATTATCTATGAATAATCAATTATACACTACCATAGAAGGAGCAAGAATTGCTTTTGATATTTCAATGAGTTATGATCAAGAAGTAAATAGAATAGCAATTCTTACATTACCATATTTAGTTTCATATTATAATCAACAATTTCCAAACTCAGGAATTATGGATGGAGAGTCGAGCTTTAAAAATCAAAAAGCTTTATTGTATGGAATGATAATTATAAAAAATGCAGAAAATAACTATGGCGTTTATAATTATGTCAACAAAACTGAAGTACTGGGAACAAAATATGCAAATGTAGAATTTATAGAAAGTACACAAGAATTTATTGTAACTACATCGGAAAATAAAATGGGAATAATGCTTTCTAATTCTTCTACAAAAATTACTCCGGAATATGATAATATAAAACAAATAGATAAAAATGCAGGATTATATTTAGCTACTAACAATAATAAACAAGGTATTATAAATGGTAGTGGAAGCATTATAGTTTACTTAGAATATGACAATATAGGTATTGATGCTACAAGTTATGCAAATGAAGTAGAAAACCAATATTTATTATACGATAAGTATATTCCTGTTTGCAAAAATAATAAATGGAGTTTATTTGATACAACCGGAAGAAAAGTTACAATGAAAGAATATGATGCACTAGGTTGCAATCAAGTAAATGGAGTTTCAAATGGAGATGCAAAACCAGTACTATTAATTAAAAAATATGAAGGAATTGTTGTAAAAGATGGAGAGTTTTATGGTGTAATAGATGGTCAAGGAAGAGAATTAGTGTCAACTGTTGTGCAAAATATTTACTCTATTACTAATGAAGAAGAAGTAACATATAATATGACTTACAATAATCAAACTATGAATGTTCTTTCATATATTGAAGAAGTTTTAAAACTTCAGCAAGGAACTAATGTGCAAAATATAAATACAGATGTAAATAGTAATGAAAATAATTCAGCTGATACTAATAATAACAATTCAAGTAATGAAAATAATAATTTAGATAATAGTAGTGGAGACAATGAAAATAATAATTTGGATAATAACAATGTAGACAACGGAAATAATAATTTGGACAATAATAATATGGACAATGAAAATAACAATTTAGATAATAACACAGTAGGTGCAGAAAATGAAAGCACCGGAAATGATAGCCAAATGCAAAATAATTAAAATCAATAAAATTATAATAGATAGTTCTTTTTCTAATTACTAATACATAAAATTAGAAAAAAGAACTATTTTTTTAGGAGGAAAAGCCTTATGTCGAATACAATACAAAATATTACAACAGAAGAAAGTGAATTGAAAAAAAATATTGTTAGAATTATAAAAGGAACTATTTTCTCCATTCTTATTTCTCTTGTTTTATTATTAATTTATGCACTTATTTTGACATATACAAATATTTCAGAAAATACCATTATGCCAGTTGTTACAATTATTGTAGCAATCAGCATCTTAACTGGCAGTATTATAAGTGTTCTAAAAATAAGAAAAAATGGACTTATAAATGGAGGAATTGTAGGATTAGCTTATGTTATTTTTTTATACATAACATCTAGTATGTGCTTAGTAGGATTTTCATTAACATTAAATTCATTTATATTACTATTAACTCGGAATAGTGACAGGAATGATTGGAGGAATTATAGGAGTGAATTTATATAAAAAATAGAAAAAATACGAAAAAAGTGCTTATCTTCAATGTAATTAAATAGCAATATTTTTTGAAAAGAATTTTCATAAAATAGTTGCTATTTTTTATATTTTAATATAAAATTAAAAAGAATGTATTTATATAAAAATATAAACAATAGGGAGGAAACTAAATTGAAAACAGAAAGAAAATTAAAAGTAGCATTATTAATCTTAATAATTATTCTAATTTCTTTAATGTCATTTGGAGGAATTCTAGTAAAGAAAACTAAATTTGTAGATAACATTTTACCAGAATATTTATTAGGAATGGATTTGACAGGAAGTAGAGCATTAAAATTTATAGTAAGTAAAGATACAAAGGATACTATATATGACAAAGATGGAAATATTGTAGATGAGGCAGGAGAAGGAACTACAACAAAAAGAGAACCAATCAATCCAGAAGAAACATTAACTAAAGAAAATTATGTAAATTCTAAGCAAATTTTTGTAGATAGATTAAATAAAATGTCTGTATCAGATTATACAGTTCGTTTAAATGAAAGTACAGGAGATATATTTGTACAAATACCTGAAAATAGTAATACTGATACAATAACACAATATTTAACATCAAAAGGTTATTTTTCAATTCAGGATGAAGATGGAAATGAATTATTATCTGGAGAACACTTAAAAAATGCACAAGTTGCAAGTAGTAGTGCAACAACTGGAGTATATATTTATTTAATTATAGAATTTGATGAAGAAGGTACTCAAATATTAAAAGATATTACTAATACTTATGTAGAAACAGAAGATGAAGATGGAAATAATACAACTAAGAATGTAGATATAAAAATAGACGATACTACTTTAATATCTACACATTTTGATGAAGAAATTTCAAATGGAACAATACAATTAACAGTTGGACAAGCTACAACATCAGCAACTACTTTAAATTCATATATTAGAGAAGCTTCAAATATGGCAATATTACTAAATACAGAAACATTGCCAGTTACTTATAATATAGAAGAAAATCATTATGTTAAATCTGATATATTATTGAAAGATTATTATATACCAATGATAGTTGTTGCGGTAGTAATACTAATAGCTTTATTATATTTAATAATACGTTATAGAAAAAATGGACTTTTAAGTGCTATAGCATTTATTGGATATGTAGCTATATTACTATTAGCAGTACGTTTCTGTAATGTTGTATTAACAGTAGAAGGAATTACAGGAATTATAATAGCAGTTATATTAAATTATATCTTTACAATTTACTTAATGAACTTAATAAAGAATCGTGATGAAAAAACAATTGAAGCTACATCAAATTGTTTTAAAGAAGCATTATTAAAAGCAATATTTATTTTAATTCCTGTATTAATTACATCTGTAATTTTATGCTTCGTGAGTTGGCTTCCAATTTATAGCTTTGGAATGGCAATGTTCTGGGGAATTTTAATTATTGTATTATATAATTTAATATTTACAAGATCATTAATTGTTTTATGTACTAAAAATAAATAACAAATTTGAAAATTATTATAAAAGGTAAGAATCTTTTATAAAATATAAATTTTAATTAAGCATATTAAAATATAAAACAAAAAGCATATAAAGAAAAAGAGGTATAAAAATGAATAAAAAAATAATTTATGTATTGATGATTTTAATTATTATAATAGGTGGAATTATTGTTGGTGTTATGGGACTAGAGGCAGATATACCATATAGTAAAAACACAAGAATTGATATATATTTGGGTGTTAATTTTGAAAATAAAGATATTAAACAAATTGTACAAGAAGTTTTTGGAAATGTAAGAACAATTGTACAAAAAGTAGAATATTATGATGATATGGCATCTATTACAATAAAACAAGATTATAACAAAATTGAAAATTTGACAGAAAAGAAAGAACAATTAAATACTAAAATAAACGAAAAATATGGATTAGAAAACAAAGCAGATGACATTGAAGTTACAGAACAACCAAAAATCAAGCTTTCTAGCGTTTTAACGCCATATATTACACCAATAGCAATTAGTGTGGTTACAATTTTAGTATATGTTCTAATACGCTATAGAAAACAAGGAGTATTTAAAGTTTTAGCAATGTATGTAGTATCAATTTTAGCAGTAGAAGCACTTCTTTTGAGTGTATTAGCAATTACCAGAATTCCAATAGGACGTTGGATTATGCCAGTTGGACTTCTAGCATATATTGTTACACTTACAGTTGTAACTGCTAAATTAGAAAGTAAAAAACAATAAAATTATAATAAAAACAAAAAGCGAAGTAAGTAAAAATTACTTCGTTTTTTATTTTTGGAACATGTTACCATTTGATGTAAGATAGAATAAAATATGTATAGCTAAAGACATTTTAGTAGATAATATAAAAGGAAAAAGAAAGGAGACTTAAAGCATCAAATGAAATCAATTTGCGTAAAAACTAACAATATAGAAATATTAGATTATCTACTAAACAGAATTTCAAATGAAGATTTTGAAAATCTTGCTTATACAAAAAAGCAATTTAAAATATATAATAATATTATTATTCACTATCAAGGAAAAGAAAATTCAAAATTTATTCAGTTTCTATCTAATATAATAGAAGAAGCTATAATTATATTTTATCAAGAAAAAATAATGAAACAGCTTATAAACTATAACTATTTTTATTTTGATGAATATGAGAAAAATAAAATTTTAGAAAATTGTATGGGGCTTTTAGACACAGAAGAATATATTGAAAAAATAGAGGAAGAGCAATATATAAAAGAAGAAATAAGAAAATATTTAGAAGAAAACAAGAGTATAATATTAGATGGATTTGTTTATTTTAGACTAAAAGAATATTTTAAAGTTTTAGATTATATAGTAGATAGCGCAGTCAATCAATTCGTAATAGAAAGAGAATACACAGAATTTATTGACCTGCTTAAAATATATGTAAATTCAAAATTACCTTCACAAAAAACAATACACTTGATATATGTTAATGGAGAATCTATTTTGTTAGATGAGCAAAAAAATATAGTATCTGTTTCAGAAAACATTTATAATGCTCAGTATTTATCAGATATAACTTTTTCATCAAATGACTTTGCATTAAATACTTTGTTAAATTTACTTCCAAACAAAATAGAAATCCATTTAATTAGCGAAGAAGATGAGTTTATAAATACAATAAAGTTAATTTTTGAAGATAGAGTTTCAATTTGTACTGATTGCAATATATGCAAAACTTATAAACTGCTTAATAGTGCGAAATTTATACATTAAAATTTAATAATAAAAATAATTAATATAATAAAAGAACAATATAGTTTTTATTTGCACCTTGTTGTCGCAACCTTTTATCTAAAAAATTGTATAAATACAATTTTTTAAATATATGTTGGTTGCTTCAAGCGCACTTCACTTCGTTCCGTTTGAACGCTACGCGGTGCTACATAAAAACTATATTGTTCTTTAAAATATAAATAAAATTAAAAATAAATTTTATAATCAATTTCAGGGAAGATGCAGTCTTTTTCCTCAATATTTTCTAAGAAAGAAATAAATGTATCATCTATGGTATTTTTAATTAAAGCATCATATAACTTGTTAAATCTACCAACATGATCTTTTATTCTTTTTTTAGCGTAATCAACCATAGTGCCATTTGTAATAATAAATAGCCAGTCACTACTTTGAGCAAGTAATAACTCTCTTGCACATTGATTTAAAGCTCTTATTTTAATACTATCATTTTCATTTGCAAACTTTTGAGCAAGCTCTACCATTTTATCACCGATATTATGCAAATACTTGTGAGCATAATCATTAGTATGGTTAAGCCAAACCTCGCTATAACCATTTGCACCCCAACTAGAACGGCAAGGGGTAGAAATTTGCATATTAGGGTATTTATCAATATATTCACTAGGTGTAATTAACTTGAAATTACATTTATCATAATAAATCTTTTTAAATAAAACATATAGCCAGTCTGGACCTTCATACCACCAATGCCCATAAAGCTCAGCATCATAAGGACATAAAATGATAGGAGGGTTTTCAGTAATTGGAGCTAAATTATTTATTTGATTAACTCTACTATCGAAAAAATGTCCAGCTTGCATATTTATAGAATCTTGTGCCCATTGTAAATTATAGTAATCCTTTTCACAATCCTTACCTGTAATTCTATAATATTTAATACCAGTATGAACTCTTGCACCATTAGAAGCGATATATGGCTTTATGTAATCATAAGGTGCATCATAACCAATATCTCTATAAAACTCTCTATAATTAAAATCACCAGGATAACCATTTATAGAGCTCCACACCTGTCTAGAAGACTCAATATCTCTACCAAAAGCAATAACACCATTTGGAGAAACAATAGGAGCAAAAGTGCCATAAATAGGGGTAGGGTCTGCATACAAAATGCCATGAGATTCAGTAATAATATAATCAATGCCAAACTCTTTTAAATATTTATCAGACTCAGGAATATAGCCACACTCAGGAAGCCAAATTCCACGAGGTTTTTTTCCAAAATATTTTTCATAAGTTTGTACACCAATTGCAATTTGAGCTCTTATAGTTTTTTCATTTACATATAAAATAGGAAAATAACCATGAGTAGCACCACATGTGATTATCTCAAGTACACCAATATCTTGAAAATGTTTGAAACCTTCAATTAAGTTACAATGATACATTTCTTTAAATACTTTTAAATCATTAGAATATTTATTTAAATAATATTTAGCAAGTTCATTTTCTTTTACATTGTCCTTAGTTCTAACTATTTCTTTTTTTGCAAGCTCAATATGAGTATTAAGATATTTAATGTAACGCTTTTGCAAAAGTTTATTATCAAGCATATTTAAAAGAGGGGGAGTAAGTGACATTGTAATTCTAAAGTCAACTTTTTCCTCCTCTAATTTTTTAAAATTAGTAAGTAGAGGAATATAGGTTTCTGAAATAGCTTCATATAACCATTGTTCCTCTAAATAATCTTCACTTTCAGGATGATGAATAAATGGTAAATGTGCATGTAATACAAAACTAACATATCCTTTAGGGTTTGACATGATTTTTCTCCTTTTGTCTTTTGAAAACTTAAGTCCATCTTAACATTTTTGTGTAAAAGGGACAAATAATAAAATTGGATTTTATAAAAAGTTTATTTGAAATTTGAACTGAATTGAGAAGAAGAAAGCTTCACACCTAATTCATCTCCATTTAATTCATTTTTATAAATTTCTTTATATAAATCATAGATATTATAGATTTTTCCGATATTACGCATAAATACAAAAGATGAAATATTCTTTTCAGTAATTTTAGAAGTTTTTACGTTTTTAAAGAAAACAGTTTTTCCTAATCTTTCAAATAAAATATGATCATTAGGAGTTTCTATTTCATTAGAAGAACTAATATAGATATTATTTTCTACATTTTCTTTAAAATATTTATTTTTTCTCATTAATACTACTTCGTATTGGCAATCGCTATCTGGAATATGTAGATACCAACTATTAGCATAATCATTTATATTTACTTCAAATTGATAATTCATAGTTTTATTTATAACTAATAAGTAAGGAATAGTTTCCTCAAAGAAATGTTCACCATATTGTTTTAAAAGTCTTTTTCTATCTTTAGTTGAAACATCCCAATATACAAATAAAATAGTAGGAGTTTGAGCCAATATTTTTACAATAGTTTGTTCATAGCTTGCTGGTAAATCATAATATTCACCAATGGTATTTGAAATTACACTTTTCTTATTTGTTTTTGAAACTTTTTGACTAACCTTTTTGGTACTAGTCTTTTTGGTGGTAGTCTTTTTGGTGGTAGTCTTTTTGGTGGTAGCCTTTTGAGTAGTAGCTTTTTTTGTAGAATTTTTTTTCTCAGCAGTAGCCTTCTTTGTGGTAGCTTTTTTCTTTACAGTAGCTTCCTTCGTAGAAGCTTTCTTTGGAGTGGCTTTTTTTGTAGTAGTTTTCTTTAAAACATTCTTTTCATCAGTCACTTTTTTAGTAGCAGTCGTCTTTGCAGAAGCTTTTTCAGAAACAGCATCTTTCACCATATTTTTCTTTACAGAAGTTTTTTTAGTAGCAGTTTTCTTACTTGGAACTTTTTTATTAGTAACCTCTTTTGAAGTAGGTTTTTTAGTAGATTTTGATGCTACTTTTTTTGTAGCTTTAGTTGCAGGCTTGCTAACTGGCTTTTTTTCTACTTTTTTTGTAGTTTTTGTTTCTATATTTTCAATTACTTTTTCTTTTGCTTTTCTTGGCATTTTTTCCTCCACTTTTGTATATAAAAATCTTACTTATAATACTATATCAAAAAGAAAATAAATTCAATACTAAAACCTAAAAAAAGAAAAAAATATTTATATAATGATTTAAAAAAAATATTAATATTTTTTATCAAAATATGTTTACTTTTGTAATTTTTTTGTATACAATAATTTAAACAAGATAGAGAGAAAATCAAAAGAAAAAATGAAAGGAGTTATTTGCAAATGAAGATATTAATGCTAACATGGGAATATCCACCAAGAATTGTTGGAGGAATTGCAAGAGTAGTACATGACTTATCAAAAAGACTTATAAAAGATGGACATGAAGTAACAGTAGTAACATATAAAGATGGTGACTTACCAGAATATGAAAATGATAAAGGTGTAGAAGTTTATCGTGTAGAAAATTATATGATACATCCTAATAACTTTATAGATTGGGTATTACAATTAAATTTTAATATGGCTGCTAAAGCTGCACAAATAATGCATGAAAAAGGAAAATTTGATGTAATACATGCACACGATTGGTTAGTTGCATCAGCAGCTAAAAATTTAAAACAAGCCTTTGAAATTCCACTTGTAGCTACAATACATGCAACAGAAGCTGGCAGAAATTCAGGAATACATGATGAAACACAAAGGTACATAAATGACACAGAATGGCTTTTAACTTATGAAGCAACTGAAGTAATTGTTAATAGCAATTTTATGAAAGGACACGTACAAGGTTTATTTGGACTTCCTTTTGATAAAATAAATGTAGTTTCTAATGGAATAAATTTAACCAATTTTAATGGAGTTGAAAGAGATTATGATTTTAGAAGACAATATGCTATGGACAACGAAAAAATGATTCTATATGTAGGAAGGCTTGTATATGAAAAAGGAATTCAACACTTAATTTCAGCAATGCCAAAAATTCTAAATGGATATAATGATGCAAAATTAGTCATAGCTGGAAAGGGCGGAATGTTAGATGATTTAAGAGCACAAGCAAATGCAATGGGAATTGGTCATAAAGTTTGCTTTGCAGGTTACTTAAATTCAAAACAAGTTCAAAAGATTTATAAATGTGCAGATATAGCAGTATTCCCAAGCACATATGAACCATTTGGAATTGTTGCATTAGAAGCTATGCTTGCTGGTGTTCCAACAGTTGTGTCAGATGTAGGTGGACTAAACGAAATAGTAGAACATGGTGTTGATGGAATGAAAAGTTATGCAGGAAATCCAAATTCAATAGCAGATTCTGTATTAAGCTTATTATTTGACAAACAATTAGCAACAAATGTATCTAAAAAAGCAAAGCAAAAAGTAAAAGAAGAATTTAATTGGACTAAAATAGCACAAGATACACATTATATATATGAAAAAGCAATTTGCAAGACAGTAGCAGAAAAACAAAAAGAACAAATAGAACAAGAAAATGCTCAAAAAGCTGAAAAAGCTAAAAATACTGAAACAGAAATTACAAATCTACTTAGCTTCAAGAAAAAACATGCATATGCTTAGAAATAAATATTTAGTTTTTCAAAAATATTTATGACAAAATTATTGCATAAATAATAAAAAGCAAGAAGTATATAGCTATATAAAAAGTAAGGAGGAAAGTAAATGCAAGTATATGATACAGCTAATCGTTTAGCACAAGAGATAAGAGAATCAGAAGAGTACAAAGCATATAAAAAACTAAAAGATGAAATACAAACGAATCCTGAAAAAAAGCAAAAAGTAGAAGAATTTGAAAAATTAAGATATGAAGTACAACTAATGGAATATACTGGAGAAGCAAAAGATGAAGAAAAAAATAAAAAACTTGAAGAAATGTATGCTACATTAGTACAAAATAAAGATATTAAAGAATACTTTGATTTAGAAGTAAAGTTTAATATTATGATAGCAGATGTAAATAAAATAATAGCTGAAGCAATAAAAGATGTTTTATAAAACATGTCTATTAATAAAAAATGAACTTTAAATTGTTATAAAAAATAATAATTATGATAAAACAATAAAAAATCCGTATAAAAACTTTAAGCAAATTTTTAAACGGATTTTTTTGTTATATATGGAATAAAATAATTTATATAAATGTTAATGAAATAATTAAAATTTATAAAGATAAATTGTATTTACTAAAAAGAAAGGAATAATTTTTTTATGGAAGTTTTAGTAGATGGACATTGTGATACGATAGAAGTAGCATTTGATAAACAAAAGAATATAGATAATAAAATATTGAATTTTAATTTACAAGATGCAGAAAAACCAATAATACAAATGATGGCAACTTTTATAAGTCCTGAATATAAAAACTCATTTAAAAGAGCAAAAGATATTATAAATTATTTTTATAACCAATATGAAAAATTTTCTAAAGAAATAATATTAGTAAAAACAAAAGAGAATATTGAAAAAGTAATTTTAGAGAATAAAGTAGGAATAGTACTTACTATTGAAAATGGTAGAGCTATTGAAAATGATTTAAGAAATGTAGATTATTTATATGATAAAGGTATAAGAATAATGTCAATTAATTGGAATGAAGATAACTTGCTAGGGTGTGGGGCATTAACTAAAAATGATACAGGACTAACAGAATTTGGAAAACAATATATAAATAAGCTAAATGAAAAAAATATAATAGTAGATATATCTCATAGTTCACAAAAAACATTCTGGGATGCAGTTAAAGTTTCTGAAAAACCAGTAGTAGCTACACACTCATGCTGTATGTCACTATGTAATCATCCTAGAAATTTAAATGATGAACAAATAAAACAAATAGCAAAAATGAATGGAGTAATTGGAATTTGCTATTCTTCTACTTTTTTGTCGGAAAATGAAAAGGCAGACTCGAAAAAAATTGCACAGCATATTGCATACATTGCAAATTTAGTGGGAATAGATTATGTTGGCTTAGGAAGCGACTTTGACGGATTAGAAGAAAAACACCTACCAGAAGACATTAAAGGCATTAAAAATATAGGAAAATTGAAAGAAGAATTAAAAAATATAGGATTTACTCAAAAAGAGATTGAAAAAATCTGGAGCCAAAATTGGTTGAGAGTGCTAAAAGAAAATCTAAAATAGAATGAGAAAAAATTAGTATCTAAAATTAATTATTTCAAAAAACAAATTATTGAAGCTTAAAATAATGTTGCAAATTTCAATGAGAAATGGAGCTTAGACATATATTCTAAAACTCATAGAGTATATATCTAAGCTCCATTTAGTTTTAATTTATAATTTTTTACCAATTAAGTTTTGGCTTGAACAAAAAAATTGCCAAAAAACTGTTGAATTAGGCTAGAATTTTGTGATATTATACTATAAATTATTAGTGAATTACAAATATGTACAAAAAAATACTAAATCATATATTAAAAGTCATAAATTAGATAGATATTTAAATTAGAAATATAAAAAGGAAATAAAAAAGTGATTGCAGAAATTATATTAAATAGTAATGCAAAAGGGTTAAACAAAGTGTTTGACTACCAAATACCGGAAAACTTGGTTTCCAAAGTAAAAATTGGAAGCCGAGTTTTTGTACCTTTTGGCAATCGCAAAGAATTAGATGAGGGCTTTGTAGTAAATATAAAAGAAAAATCACAATATGAAGTAAAGACAATTTCAAGTGTAGATGAAACCGAATACGTACACAAAGAAAATATTGAACTTGCAAAATGGATGGCAAAAAGGTATTTTTGTAATGTTTCAGACTGCATAAAACTAATGCTTCCACCGGGCACAACAACTAAAATTTTGAAAAATCGTGTAAAGGAAAAGAAAGTTCAATTTATATATTTAAAAAAAGACCAAGAAGAAATAGAAAAAGATATTGAAAATAAAAAAATAAAGTCAGATAAGCAAATAAGAGCATTAAAGTTTTTATTAGAAAATGATGGAGCTTTATTTTCAGATTTAGAAATTTTTGCAGATGTAAGTAGAGCAGTTATAAATTCACTAGAAAAAAATGAATATGTGGAAGTAGAAGAAAAGGCAGTAGAGAGAAATCCATTTATAAATAAAAATGTAGAAAAAACTAAAAATTTAAAGCTAACAGATGAGCAAGAAAATGCATTTAATACAGTATGTGATGCAATAGATGATCATTTATATTCTAAGTTTTTATTATTTGGTGTAACAGGCTCACGGAAAAACTGAGGTATATTTACAACTTATTGAAAAAATACTTAAAGAGGGAAAATCTAGCCTAATGTTAGTACCAGAAATTTCACTAACACCACAAACAGTAGATAGATTTATTTCTCGTTTTGGAGAAGAAGCAATAGCAATTTTACATAGTAAATTATCTGTTGGAGAAAGATACGACCAATGGAATAAAATAAGAAAAGGAACAGCCAAAATTGTAATAGGTGCTCGTTCTGCGATTTTTGCACCAGTTAGCAATTTAGGACTAATTATTATAGATGAAGAGCACGACCAGTCATATAAATCTGAAACTACACCAAGGTATCATACAAGAGATATAGCAAGTTACATAGCTGAAAAGATAAACATCCCTGTTGTACTTCGGTAGTGCAACACCAGATTTAGAAACATATTATAAAACACAAACGGGAGAAATTGGACTTCTTGAATTACACAAAAGAGCAAACAATGCAAATCTTCCTGAAATACAAATAATAGATTTAAGGCAAGAATTAGAGCAAGGTAACAAAACTATGATAAGTGGAGCTTTGCATAGAGCAATAGAAGAAAATTTAAATAACAAAAAGCAAACAATACTATTTTTAAATCATAGAGGTTTTTCAAGTTTTGTAATGTGCAGAGACTGTGGAAATGCTTTGAAATGTAAAAATTGTAATATAACATTAACATACCATGCATCTACACAAAAACTAAAATGTCATTATTGCGGATATGAGATACCACTTGTTAAGGAATGCCCGGAATGTCATAGCAAAAATATTAGGCATTTTGGAGCAGGAACACAAAAGTTAGAAGAACAAATACATATGTTATTTCCAAATGCAAGTACAATTCGTATGGATGTTGATACAGTAAGTAAGAAAAATTCACATGAAGAAATTTTAAATGAATTTAAAAATAGGCCAATAGATATCTTAATAGGAACGCAAATGGTTGTAAAAGGACATCACTTTCCAAATGTTACTTTAGTTGGTGTAATTGCAGCAGATAGTAGTTTGAATATAGATGATTTTAGAGCAAATGAAAAGACATTTCAAATTTTAACACAGGTTGCTGGAAGAGCAGGAAGGGAAAAAGACCAAGGAAAAGTAATAGTTCAAACCTACAACCCAGACAACTTCAGTATAGAATGTGCTCAAAAGCAAGACTACAATTTATTTTATGATACGGAAATCTTAATGAGAAAACAATTGAAATATCCGCCATTTTGCGATATAATAGTAATTGGTGTTACATCAGAAAATAAAGTATCAGCATTTAATATAACTAAAAAAATGCATGAATACCTAAAAACAAGAGTATTACAAGAAAATTTGGGTATCATATTATACCAAGGGATGCCAGCACCAATTGATAAGATAAAAAATCAATATAGATTTCGCATAATTATTAAATGTAAGTTTGGAAATGATATAATTGATCTGATGAATAGTATGCTTGAGCAATATAGCTTAACTAAAGAGGGCAAAAATGGCATTACAAGGCTTACGATAGATTTAAATCCAAATAATTGGATGTAGTTATTTTAAATTGATTGTGCGGTGTATACAAACTATTTTAGCCAAAGATTAAATACTAAAATAATTAATTTTTTGGGGGGAGAATTAAAAATGGCGATTAGAATTGTAAGAGAAAACGGAGATGAAATCTTGAGAAAAAAATCAAGAGAAGTAGAAGTAATAGATGATAGAATAAGAGAACTTTTAGATGATATGGTAGAAACCCTACATAGCTATAATGGAGTTGGACTAGCAGGACCTCAAATAGGAATTTTAAAAAGATTAGTGGTAATTGATTTATATGATGACAAAGGACCAATAAAATTAGTAAACCCAAAAATAATAAAACAAAAGGGAGAGCAAGAAGTAGAAGAGGGCTGCTTAAGTTTTCCAAATCAATTTGCTAAAATTATAAGACCGGCAGAAGTTACCATTGAAGCTTTAGATGAAAATGGCAAAAAAATAAAAATAAAAGGAGAGGGCTTACTTGCACAAGCTATATCACATGAAATCGACCATTTAGATGGAATTTTATTTGTAGATAAAATTATTCCTGGAACATTAGAATATGTTTCACCAGACAGTAACAAGGACGAAAGCAAATAATACACTAAATGGCGATAACAAATTGAAATATTTAAAATAGATACAAATATAAAGCAAAAAGTAAATAATAAAGATAAAAAATCATAATAATTTCTAGAAAGGACAATTAAAACAAAAATGTTAAACATTGTATTTATGGGAACCCCAGATTTTGCACAAGAGTCATTAAAAAGCATTGCAGAAGCGGGACACAATATATTAGCAGTAGTAACAAATCCAGATAAACCAAAGGGCAGGGGAATGAAAATGGTAGCATCCCCTGTAAAAGAGTATGCCCTAGAAAAAGGTTATAAAATTTATCAACCAGAAAAAGTAAGAAATAATGAAGAATTTTTAAATGAAATAAAAAACTTAAATCCAGATGTTATTTGTGTAGTAGCATATGGAAAAATTCTTCCACAAGCACTTTTAGATGTAGCAAAATTAGGTGCAATAAATGTACATGGATCACTACTTCCTAAATATAGAGGTGCTGCACCAATTCAATGGGCGGTTTTAAATGGTGATAAGGAAACTGGAGTTACAACAATGTATATGGATGCAGGAATGGACACAGGAGATATAATTTTCAAAGAAAAAGTGAACATAGGAGAAGATGAAACAACTGGTGAGCTTTGGGATAGACTAAGCAAAATAGGTGGTAAACTTTTAGTAAAAACACTAGATGCAATAGAAAATAAAACTGCACCAAGAGAAAAGCAGGGAGATAATTACACAACTGCATCAATGCTAAATAAAGAAATGGCAAAAATAGATTGGGAAGAAAAGACAGCTACTGAAATCAAAAACTTAGTAAGAGGGCTTAATCCAATTATGGGAGCTTATTCATATTTAGGCGATAAGAAAATAAAATTATGGAAAGTTAAAGCTTTAAGCTATCAAGACTTTTTAGAGATAGATGAAGAAATGAGAGAGTATGACTATAAATTACCTGGGCTTGTTCCGGGAACAATTTTAACAGCTGATGAAAAAGAAGGCTTTTACATTAAAGCAAAGGACGGAATAATTCAAGTCTTAGAATTACAAGCAGAAAATGCTAAGAAAATGAGTGTTGGAGACTTTTTAAGAGGCAATAGACTTCAAGCAGGTAGTATACTGGAATAAACAAAATTGGAACATTTTAAAACTTTTATTTTAAAACAATATATTTAACATAAAAAATTAGTAATTTTTTAGTAGTATTGCAAAATTATGTAAAATATATTATAATAATGTTCATGTAAGGCAATGAGCCTTATAAATAAATTATAGAAAGAAGAACAGAGAACATGAATGTAGAACGGCTTCGAGAAATACTTAAAGTAGCACAGGAAAAGAATGTAAGGTACCTTATTGTAACTCTTACAAATGGAGACAAAAGATTCATAACTGTGCGTCCAGACAAAGTTTATGAAGGCTTCATGGATGCTAATATTTGGGACGGGTATTCTTATGAGGAGAAAATAACTAAAAGAGAACTCATATTCTTAAATGCCATTGCTAGCATTCAATTAGAAGGCAATCGTATTCCTGAAAAAGACCCTAATCTGTTCTAAGAAATCCTTTATAAAGGATTAAAAAAATCTCATTTGATTGCTGTAATAAGCAAGAAAATGAGATTTTTTTATTGTGAAACAACAAGGTTCTCGGGTACACACCT
Organism: uncultured Clostridia bacterium; assembly: GCA_947632035.1. Lineage (GTDB taxonomy): Bacteria > Bacillota > Clostridia > TANB77 > CAG-508 > CAG-273. Next base: position 78,651 of record CANRNR010000004.1, read on the forward strand.
ACAATCTTTGATTGTGATGGTGGGTGAGGTTCTTATTTAGTACATTAATCAAAATGTAGACAAAAACTTTTTGACCAATTGAAAAGTTAAATTCAATTCTGTAAAGACAAAACTTTTAAACTAAATTTTAAAAAATAGTTGTAAATTTTAAATAATATTGATATACTTATGGTATCAAAAATCTCATAAGAGAAAAAGAGGAGGTATCTTTATGGAAGAAAATAGAGAAGTAAAAGAAGTAGAAGAAGTTACAGAAAATAGTGGAGAAGTTGCATTAGAAAGCAATACAAATATAAAAATAGCAGATGATGTTATTGCAGTTATAGCAGGAGTTGCAGTAGCTGAAGTTCCAGGTGTAGCAGAAATGTCTGGCGGATTTGCAGGAGGAATTTCAGAAGTACTTAGTGGAAAGAAGAACTTATCAAAAGGAATTAAAGTAGAATCAGGAGAAAAAGAAACAAAAATAGATGTTAATATTATAGTAGAATATGGAACAAGAATTCCTGATGTTGCATTTGAAATTCAAAATAGAGTTAAGAAAGCAGTAGAAAATATGACAGGATTAAAAGTAGTAGAAGTAAATGTTCATGTTCAAGGTGTTAGCACAGAAAACATGGGAGTAACCGAAAAGGAAAACCAAGAATAATTTGAAAATTTGGGCACGGAAGTTTAATTGCCGTGCCTATTTTAAGATATATGATGCTTTACAATTAAAATAAAAAATTGATTAAATAAAAATCGAAAATATTAAAAAAGAAAGGAAAGTATAATATATTATTATACAAGGAAACAAAATGAAAATATTAGATAGAATAGGATTAGCAATTTTTTCAACAATAATTCTTATTATTTCTATAATAGTATGCTTACTTATTTTTGGATGGTTAGACTTGGACTTTGTACATCAAGTAGCAGAAATGATATTAGAAAATGAGATATGCACTAATACATTACTAGCACTTAGTATTATATTTATTTTATTAGCAATAAAATGTATCTTTTTTGAATCAAGCTCTGATAAAGAAGTAGATTATAAAAATGGAATTTTATTAGAAAATTCTGATGGTAAGTTGTTAATTACAAAAGATACATTAGAAAATTTAGTAAATGGTATAGCAAGAGGATTTGAAGGTGCGGAAAGTATAACAACAAGAGTAGAACTAGATAAAGAAAATCATGTAATAGTATTTGTAAACTTAAGTGTAAAAGAAAATGCTATTATAAAAGAATTATCTTCAAATTTACAAACTAAAATAAAGGAAACTATTAAAAAGACTTCAGATTTAGATGTAAAAGAAGTAAATATTAAAGTAAAAGATGTTGAACCTACTAAAAATGTGGTACAAGAGTAAGTTTCATACAAAAGGGAGGCTTTCAAATGGATAATTTTAAACAATTTTGTGATAAATATGCTGGAGCTATATTTGGGTTCTTAGTTGGACTTGGGTTAGCAGTACTTTTATTATGTACAAATCTATATAAACTAATAATAGGAATTGTACTAATAATTGCTTGCGTTTATTTTGGAAATTACATTCAACGTAATAAAGAAAATGTAAAAGAAAAAACAAAGAAATTTATTGACAAATTATAAAAATTTATTAAACTTAAAAATAATCCTTAAGATAATGCAATTCATATAAAAATTATATGATTATAAATATTTTAGGGATTAAATGTAATATTAAAGGGGAAAAAATATGACAAGAACTGAAACTAGGCAAATAGCATTTGAACTTTTATATAGTTTAGAAATACAGAAAACAGAAGCAAGTGAGCAGGAAGAACAAATAAACTTATTTTTAGAAGGGCAAGATATTCAAGATAAAAAAGTAAAAGACTATGCAATAGATATGATAAACGGAATAGAAAAAAATAAAGAAGAGATTCAAAGTTTAATTTCTCAAAATTTAAAAGAAAAATGGGATATCACTAGAATTTCTAAGATAAATATTACACTTTTAAAATTAGCAATATATGAAATTGTTTACAAAAAATTACCATATAAAGTAGTGGTAAACGAAGTAGTAGAGCTTGCCAAAAAATATGGAGATGATAATTCACCATCATTTATAAATGGTGTACTTGCAAATGTTATTAAACAATGTAATATTACAGAAGAACAATAAAGATTGCATACTGTTTAAAATAGTAAATTACAAAAATATTATAAAATACAGAACTTGTAAAAAAATAATATTAAGATTTAAATAACAAAAGAGGTTAGCAAATGATTTATAATGCAATTAGTGTAAGTGAACTAAATAGATATATCAAAGAAAAATTTGAAGAAGACGAGTATTTTTCTAGTGTTTTAGTAGAAGGAGAAATATCCAATTGTAAGCACCATTATACTGGTCATATTTACTTTACACTAAAAGATGAAAATTCTTTAATAAAAGGAATAATGTTTAAAACATATACTTCACATTTAGATTTTGATTTGCAAGATGGAATGAAAGTAATGATACTTGGAAGTGTTTCAGTTTTTGAAAGAGATGGAACTTACCAACTATATGCAAAAGCAATGAAACAACTTGGAAAAGTAGGAGATTTAAGAGCAGCATTTGAAGAGTTAAAGGCAAAATTAGAAAAAGAAGGACTTTTTGATAATAATCACAAAAAGCCAATTCCAATGATGCCAAAGACAATAGGAGTACTTACATCAAATACAGGAGCAGTTATTAGAGATATTATAAATGTCTCAACTAGAAGAAATCCAAATGTACACATTAGGTTATTACCTGTTCCAGTACAAGGAGAAGGTGCTGCACAAAAAATTGCAGATGGAATAAAATTAATGAATGAAAATAATTTAGCAGATGTCTTAATCGTTGCAAGAGGTGGAGGTTCATTAGAAGATTTATGGCCATTTAATGAAGAAGTAGTTGCAAGGGCAATATATAATTCTGAAATACCTGTAATTTCAGCAGTAGGGCATGAAACAGATTTTACTATCTCAGATTTTGTAGCAGATTTAAGAGCACCAACACCATCGGCTGCAGCTGAACTTGCAGTTCAAGATATATCAATATTACAAGAAACTATATTTTCATATCAAAATCGTTTTAAACAGTCTTTAGTAAAAAAATTACAATTTATGAGATTACAATATGAGAAATGTATGGCAAGTAGAGCTTATGCAAAACCATTACAACAAATACAAGAAAAATATATTATCATAGATAAAAATGTAAAAAGCTTAGAATATAGCATATCAAAGAAATTTCAAAATGAAAAATCAAAGGCGCAAAATGTATTTTTAAAATTGGATGCATTAAGCCCTTTGAAAACATTAGCAAGAGGATATGGAATTGTGTCAGTAGATGATAAAATAATAAAAAGTGTAAAACAACTAAAAGCAGATGACAACATTTCTGTTCGCATGCAAGATGGAGCAATAAAAGCAAAAGTTATATAAAATTATACATATGAAAGAAGGGATTTTCATGAGTAAAGGAGCAAGAAATATAATACTTGGAGTATGTGCTATAATAATAGTATTTGTAATTATATCAATTATTTATCAACAATATAAAACAGAACCAATAAATGCAAATGAAACAAAGGAAAATACAATATCAAATGAAAACAAAGAAGAAAACAATACATTTAATCAAAGTTCTGAAAATGAAGAAATTACAAATAAAGAAAATAATGAATTAGAAAATACAAATACAGAAAATACAGTAACTGAAGATGATAATAATAATGATGAGGATAATGATGAAAGCACACCAAACTATGATGATCTTATAACAGAAAAAGAAAATAAAGCCATTAATTTGGTAAAAAAATTGTGGAAAAAAGACTACGGAAATTTAGATGGGGTTTCATTTAATGTTAGTATACAAAATGACGGAAAATATGGAGTAACTGTATATGATGTAGTAACAACAAAAACAATTAAATTTTATATAGTAGATGTAGATACTGAAATGATAAGGGAAAGATAAAGGTGAGAGTTGATTATGGCAAGTAAAAAAGAAAATCTAAATGATGAAAATTATAAAATTGATGATTTAAATAAAGATGTTTTAAGTAAAAAGGATGCTGAAAATGATTTAAAATTCGAAGAAGCAATAAAGCAATTAGAAGAAATAGCAAATGAACTAGAAAAAGGCGATTTGGATTTAGATAGCTCAGTTAGTAAGTTTGAAGAAGGAATGAAGCTTTCTAAAAAATGCAATAGCTTATTAGAAGATGCAGAAAAAAGAATAACCATTTTACTAAATGATAATGGAAATCTAAAAGAGGAAGATTTTAAGCCAGAAGAGGAATAACTAAAAATTTATATATTAAAGTAATAAAATAATATAAAGCAAAATTATAAAAATTTGCAAAAATAAATTAAAGCTAAAAGAGGAAAGAAGAAAATGATAAAGGGGATTATAGAGTTTATACAATTATACAAATATATTATTGTACCATTTTTGGTATGGTTTGGAATACAATCATTTAAACTAATTTATGACTTAGTAGTAACAAAAAAATTCAATTTTAAAAGAATTTTACAAGCAGGTGGAATGCCAAGTTCACACTCTGCAGTTGTAATTTCTTTAACAACAATGATAGCAAAGGCAGAAGGAATAACCTCGCCTTTATTTGGCATATCATTAATTTTTTCATTTATAGTAATGTATGATGCAGCAGGAATTAGAAGGGCAGCAGGAAAACAAGCAAAACTATTAAATAAAATTATAGAAACACCTGGGCTTACAAACCTAGAAGTGCAAGAAAGGTTAGTAGAAGTTTTAGGACATACACCAGTACAAGTATTTGTAGGGGCACTTATTGGGCTAATAGTGGGGCTTATTATTTAAATTTCTTATATTTTAAAATGTAGTAATTTTTCGTTTGCCTTGCTGTCGCAATATAAAATTGCTCCAAAGTTTTTTAACAGACCGTATGCTTGTTGGTCCCCACAGCCACGCTACAAAAATATTATATTATTTCATAATAAATAAAAAATTAAATTTTGCAATTAATTAAAAAGAAAGGATGTAAAAACATGGAAGATATTGAAATAGCAAGAAATACGAAACTAGAGCCAATTACAAACATAGCAAAAACTATAGGAATTGATGAAGAAGAATTAGAGCAATATGGAAAGTATAAGGCAAAAATTTCTTTGGATGCTTATGAAAAAAGAAAAGATAGAAAAAATGGAAAGTTAGTATTAGTGACAGCAATAAATCCAACACCACTTGGAGAAGGTAAAACTACAATGGCAATAGGTTTAGCAGATGGATTAAAAGAAATTGGTAAAAAACCAGTATTAGCTTTGCGTGAGCCTTCATTAGGACCTGTATTTGGAATTAAGGGTGGTGCAACAGGTGGTGGACATAGCCAAATAGCTCCAATGGAAGATATTAACTTGCATTTCACAGGAGATATCCATGCAATTACATCAGCAAATAATTTACTAGCAAGTATGATAGATAATCACATCTATTTTGGAAACGAGCTAGGAATAGAAAAAGTAGTATGGAAAAGATGCGTAGATTTAAATGATAGACAATTAAGAACAGTAGAAACAGGTTTATCAAACGAAAAAAATATTGTACCAAGAACAGATGGATTTGATATTTCAGTTGCATCTGAAATAATGGCAATATTTTGCTTAGCAACAGATAGCAAAGATTTGAAACGAAGACTAGGAAATATCATAATTGGATATAATAAAGAAAACAAGCCAGTTACAGCAAGAGATTTAAAGGCAGATGGAGCTATGGCAGTTTTATTAAAAGATGCTTTGCAACCAAATTTAGTACAAACATTAGAAAAAGTTCCTGCAATAGTTCATGGTGGTCCATTTGCTAATATTGCACATGGTTGCAATAGTATTATAGCAACAAAATTAGCATTAAAATTAGGTGACTATGTAATAACAGAAGCTGGATTTGGTGCTGACTTAGGAGCAGAAAAATTCTTAGATATTAAATGTAGAAAAGCAAGCTTAAAGCCAGATGCAGTAGTATGTGTAGCTACAATAAAAGCATTAAAATATCATGGCGGTATGCCAAAAGAAGAAATTAAAAATGAAAATATGGAATATTTGCAAAGAGGCTTTGCAAACTTAGAAAAACATATAGAAAACCTAAAAGACCATTATGGCTTGAATGTAATAGTAGCAATAAATAAATATACATATGACACAGAAAATGAAATAAATTTCCTAAAAGAAAAATTACAAGAAAAAGGAATAGAGTTAAGCTTAGTAGAAAGCTGGGAAAAAGGTGGCAAAGGTGCAAAGGATTTAGCAGAAAAAGTAGTAGACTTAGTAGAAAAACCAAGCAATTTCAAATATGCATATGAATTAGATGAAACAATAGAAAACAAAATAAAGGCTGTAGCAACAAAAATATATGGAGCAGAAAGCGTAGAATTTACTGATGAAGCTATGAAAAAAATAGAAGAAATTAAAGCTTTAGGTTATGATAATTTACCAGTTTGCATTGCAAAAACACAATATTCTTTCTCAGATGATGCTAAAAATTTAGAGTGCAAAGAACCTTTCAAAATTCATGTGCAAGATGTTATACTAAGAGCAGGAGCAGAATTTATTGTCGTTCTAACAGGAAAAATTATGACAATGCCTGGACTTCCAAAAGTTCCATCAGCAGAAAAAATAGACATTGACGAAAATGGAAATATAGTAGGTATTTTCTAATTCTAATATATAAAAAACTTTATAAAGATATTAGTTATGAAATTTAGTTAAAAAAGCATGATTACATATTTAAAAACTGTATAAATACACCATTTCTGGTTAAAATAAATTTAAAAATAATCAGAAAGTGGTGTTTTTTTTATGAAAAATTTTATAAAGAATATATTTATAAAAAATGACTTTGAAAAAAATAGTTTTACAAAAAAGAATATTATAACCAAAAACGAAAAGAGAATAATAGCAGTTATAATTTTATTTATAACTTTTACAATATTTGTTTTCTATAACATTTTCTTTAGAAATAATGCAGCAGAAGCATTATCAAAATATGGCTCTAGAGGAAATGAAGTAATACAAATACAAACAAAATTAAAAAGATGGGGATATTATAATGGAAGTATAGATGGAATTTATGGTAGCAAAACACAATCAGCAGTAAGATATTTTCAATCAAAAAATGGTCTAACTGTAGATGGAATAGCAGGAAAAAATACATTAGCTGCAATGGGAATTTATAGTTCATCTTCATCATCAGGCTCAAGCTCAAATAATTCTAATGACTTAAATTTACTTTCAAGGTTAGTATATGGAGAATCAAGAGGAGAGCCATATACAGGTCAAGTAGCAGTAGCAGCAGTTGTATTAAACAGAGTAAAAAGTAGCTCATTTCCAAATTCAGTAGCAGGAGTTATATATCAGTCAGGTGCATTTGACGCAGTATCTGATGGACAAATAAACTTGTCGCCAAACTCTACTGCAAAAAAAGCAGCACAAGATGCTTTAAACGGCTGGGACCCAAGCTATGGCGCAATTTATTATTTTAACCCTAGCACAGCAACAAATAAATGGATATGGTCAAGACCTATGACTGTAACAATTGGAAAGCATAGATTTTGCAAGTAAATTTAAAATGTGAAAATCAAACTTCTCCTTGACAAATTAAAAGCATATTGGTAATATAATTAAAGAAAAGAACAAAAAATGGAGGCATAATGATGCTATATCCAAAATTATACGTAAATAGCGTAAAAGAAATAACAATAGATATGCTTAGAAAAAATAATATTAAGGGCCTTATTTTAGATGTAGACAATACTTTGATAGACTATTACAAAAATATGCCAGACGGAATAGAAGAGTGGGTTAAAAATTTAAAACAAGAAGGAATTTCGTTTTTTATATTATCAAACACAAACCATAAAGAAAAAGTAGAAAATGTATCACAAAAACTAGATATACCATATATAAACTTTGCCAAGAAACCACTTAAAAGTGGCTTTAATAAAGTAAAAGAAAAAATGCGGATTGCCAGCAGAAAATATTGCAGGAGTGGGCGACCAAATATTAACAGATGTAATTGGCGCAAACAGAAGTAAAATGTTTTCAATTTTAGTAAAACCAATTAGCAAAGAAGATATATTTATGACAAGAATAAAAAGACCAATAGAAGAAATTATTATAAAAATGTATCAAAAAAGTAGAAATAAATGAAGAAAGGAGCATATGATTATTTAATTTTTTAAATATCATATGGAAAAAATAATGTATATAAATGATATTCATATTTTATACTATGTATTAGTAGGAATTATAGGATTATTTATAGGTCAATTTATAGATTGGTGTAACAAGCGTTTACCAGAAGAAAAGAAAGTTATTTCAAGAGATTTTTTCAAAATTTATTTAAAAAACACAAAACCAAATTACATACTTATTATTCTAACAGCAATAATATATATAGGAATACTATATTTCTTTGGAAATAATATTATTAAGCTATTAGAGTATTTATTTTTAGCTCCAATGCTTTTATCAGTTTTTTGCATAGATTATAAACTTCAAATTATTCCCAATAGACTTAACTTAAGTCTGTTCGAAGTAGGACTTTTATTTACATTTGTTGAAGCGGTATCAGACACAAGCATAATTGTAACTACATTTACAAACAGATTTCTAGGATTACTTGTAGGTGGGGGAATATTCTTACTTATAACTTTAATAGGTGGTCTAATTGCAGGAAAAGAAGCAATGGGATTTGGTGATGTAAAGCTTATGGCAGCATTAGGGCTATTCTTGGGTTGGAGTAATATTTTAATTGTTTCAGCATTAGCATTTTTACTAGCAGCAGTTATTAGCATAGGCATTCTTATATTTAGAAGAAAAAATGCAAATGACTATATACCATTTGGACCATTTATTGTACTTGCAAGTTTTATAGTTATTTTTACACCAGCAAATTTATTATTACCAATAGTCTTTAAAATATTTACATTAGGGTTATTTAGAGGTTAATAAGTTATATTCAAAAATAATAATATTAAAATAGATAGTATTAAGATAGATGTATTATTAATATAAAATAAAAAAGAAATTAAAATAAAAAATTAGTAGTTTTTATAAAATTAAAATACCGTTAAATGGTGGTGGTTGGTATGAATAATAAAATAAAATGGTTAAGAGAAAAAATTCGTGGTTTAGATATGCAAGGAATGATAGTATCAAATCCAGTAAATATAAGGTATTTAACTGGAATTGATGCAGAGGGAATTTTACTAATTACTAGAAAAGAAAATCATTATATAACAGATAGTAGATATATTGAAGAAGTAAGGTCAATTATAACAATAGATGACGAAATTATAGTTCATAATGTATCAGATGTTAATAGTTATGATTATGAAAATTTCTTCTCATTTTGTGAAAATGTTGGATTTGAAGAAACATACATAACATATAGCACATATAAAAACTATATGCAAAGATATAAAGCAAATCATCTAGAAGAAACAGAAAATATTTTAGAAAAGCAAAGAATGATAAAAGACGAAAACGAAATAGAATTATTAAAAAAAGCTTGTGAATTAACAGACAATTGCTTTTCATATATAACAAAATTTATTAAAATAGGAATGACAGAAAAACAAATTGCATTTGAAATAGAAAAATACTTTTTTGAGCATGGAGCAGAAGACTTATCATTCAAAACTATAGTAGCATCAGGTAAAAATTCATCAATGCCACACGCAAAAGCAACTGATAAGAAAATAGAAAATGGAGACCCTATTACTATTGATTTTGGATGCAAATATAAAGGTTATTGTTCAGATATGACAAGAACAGTATTCGCAGGATTTGTGCCAGACAATATAAAACCAGTTTATGATTTAGTATTAAAAAATCAATTACAAACAGAAAAAGACATGAAAGATGGTGCTAGCATTAGAATGTTATTTAAAAATGTAGATAATGATTTTCGTCTACATGGATATTCATTCGTGCATAGTTTAGGTCATGGTGTAGGACTAGACATTCATGAAAGACCATTTATTAGTTATAACAATGATAGTACTTTAAAAGAAAATATGGTAGTTACAAATGAACCGGGAATTTATTTACCTGGCGAATTTGGCGTTAGAATTGAAGATACAGCATTAATTACAAAATCTGGTTGCATAAATTTAACTAAATCTGACAAGAATTATATTATAGTAGGTACAAATAATTATGCTTCAAATATTATTAAATAAAAATATAATAGTAACAAAGGGCTTGATTTTAGGCTAAATAAAGTGTATAATAATGAAGTGCTAATTTTTAGTACGGATTTATTTAAAAATATAAATGTATTTTGAAAGGAGAATTTACATATGGCAGAAGTATATATGGCAGGAGATTTTAGAAATGGAACAACATTTGAAATGGACGGAAACGTATTTAAGGTAGTAGAATTCCAACACGTAAAACCAGGAAAGGGCTCAGCTTTTGTCAGAACAAAGCTAAAAAATGTTATTTCAGGAGCAGTAATTGAAAAAACATTCAACCCATCTGAAAAATATCCAGCTGCAGAAATTGAAAAGAAAGAAATGCAATATTTATATAGTGATAGTGATATTTATTATTTCATGGATAATACTACATATGAACAATTACCACTTAACAAAGATCAATTAGGTGATAGCTTGAAATTCTTAAAAGAAAATATGAATGTTAAAATATTATCATATAAAGGACACGTATTTTCTGTTGAACCACCAATGTTTGTTGAATTGGAAGTTACATATACAGAACCAGGATTTGCTGGAAATACTACTACAACATCAGGAAAACCAGCTACATTAGAAAATGGTTATGAAATTTCAGTTCCAATGTTTGTAAACATAGGTGATGTCATTCGTATTGATACTAGAACTGGCGAGTATATGGAAAGAGTATAAATAAAGGCGGAGGTAAGTTATATAAAGCCATGTCAGATTTAAAAAATCGTTATCAAACAATTTTAAAAGAAATAGAAAATAATATTAAAGACGAAGAAGAAAGAAAATTTGTAATAGAAAAATTTCAAGAACTTTCTGTTGTTTTTATGGATATTATTGACCGTTTGACATATGTTACAGATATGAAAGTAAAACAAGTAGAGGAAAAGCAAAAAGAAATAGAAACTAAAATTGGAGAAGTTCAAAAAGCAGTAGATGGCATTGAAAGTGACATTTATGAAGATGAAGAACCATACGAATTTGAAATTACTTGTCCATATTGTAACCATGAATTTGTGGCAGATATAAATAGCGAGACAAATACAGAAGTAGAATGTCCAGAATGTCACAATGTAATCGAGTTAGACTGGAACGGAGAAGATGAATGTGAAAGCGATTGCCATCATTGTTCTCATGGATGCTCACAAAATAACTATGAATTAGAAAATGAAGGATCTGATGAACAATATGATGAAGAATTAAAAAATCAATATGAAAATGATGAATTTGATGAACAATATGAAGATGATGAAATCGAAAAAGATAAGCAAGAAGAACAAAAAAGTAATAAGAACAATAAAAATAATGAAAATGTAGAAGATGGTTACGACGAAGACGATGATATGTAAAAATATTTTTATTATTTAAATAGAGAAAGTGGGTCTATATAATTATCATTTACTCTAACACCTAAATGTAAATGAGGACCTGTAGTGGCGCCATTGGTAGGATTACCATTGGCGTCTTTGTATTGATTACCGAGGAACACCATAAACATTTTTAGGACCAACATAGCCGTATCACTTGACCTTTTTTTACAATATCTCCAACCTTTACAATATAATTTGGTGAAACATGGCAATAAGTAATTTTCATATTATTAACAGATAAAGTAATAGTGTAGCCACCACCACCTAAAAAACCAGTAAAAGTAATTTTACCATCACAAATAGCAATAAACTTACTACCTTTAGGAGCACCGATATCAATTCCTTTATGATAACTACTAGCACCAGCAGTTGGAGAATTTCTTCTTCCAAAATAAGAATTTATGGATGTATAACCAGGAGTAGGCCATACATATTCAGAATTTAAATCAAATGAATAATATGTATCTTCATAAGATGTAACATAGCCACCTAAAATAGTAGGAGAGAAAAAACAAGTTATAAAAATTACAAGAAAAATTAAAATAATAAAAGGTACAAAAAAAGACTTAAAAGAAGGTTTAAACATAATTTCTCCATTTCTTAAGCCCTTTATAATTTTATCTTTTTAAAATATGGCAGGGGTAGAAGGATTCGAACCCTCACAAGCGGTTTTGGAGACCGATGTGCTACCATTAACACTATACCCCTAAATTTTTATTACACTTAATTATATTAGCATATAATTAACAAATATGCAAGAGGTTACAACTAAATTTCAAAAAATTGCTACTATTGACAAAATTAATAACAAATTATATAATTCAAAGCAATTAAAAATTGGAAATAGAAAGGAGAGTTTGTATGAAAAAACAAATTATAAGTGGTGTACAGCCATCAGGAATTTTAACACTTGGAAATTATTTAGGAGCTTTAAGAAATTGGGTTAAAATTCAAGATGAAGAAGAATATGAATGCAAATTCTTTGTTGCAGACTTACATTCAATTACAGTAAGCCAAAACCCAGAAAATTTGAGGAACAATATTAAAAGTATAGTAATGCAATATATTGCTTCAGGAATAGACCCTGAAAAAAATACAATATTTATCCAATCTCATGTCCACGAGCATTCAGAATTAGCATGGCTTTTAAACAATTACACATATATTGGTGAATTAAATAGAATGACACAATTTAAAGACAAATCTAAAAAACAAGAAAATGTAAAAGTAGGGCTATTTGATTATCCTGTTTTAATGGCAGCAGACATACTTTTGTATGATGCAGACTATGTGCCAGTAGGGGAAGATCAAAGGCAACATTTAGAAATAACAAGAGATATTGCTCAAAGATTTAATTCAACATATAATAAGGAAATATTCAAAATCCCAGAAGCTTTAATAACAAAAAGTACAGCAAGAATAATGAGTTTACAAGACCCTACTAAAAAAATGTCTAAATCAGATGAGAATAAAGATGGTTTTATATCATTATTAGACCCTAGAGAAGTAATAGAAAAGAAGGTAAAAAGGGCAGTAACAGATTCAGAAAATGTAATAAAATATTCGGATGAAAAGCCAGGAATCAAAAACTTAATAAATATTTATTCAGCAGTAACAGATAAAAATATAGAAGAAATAGAAAAAGAGTTTGAAGGTGTAGGTTATGGCAAATTTAAGCAAGCAGTAGCAGGTGCTATAGCAGATACTTTAGAGCCAATTCAAGCAAAATACAATGAATTAGCTTTACCTGAAAATAATGAATATATAGAAAATATATGTAGAAAAGGTGCAGAAGTAGCACAAAAAATAGCAAAAGAAAAGTTAAAAGAGGTTCAAGAAGCTATTGGTTTTATTACAAAATAATAAAAACACTCTAACTAACTTAGGTCAAAGAGTGTAGATTATTACAAAAAATATTATTTTATAATTAAAAACCCCAGCCAAATTAATGGCTGGGGTTTTTCGAGGTTTGCTGCTTATCTAAGCAACCACACTAACGACTTTAGCAATATCCGAATAACAGATTTCGATAACATCAGAATCAGGTATTCCTACTCCATTGATAAGCTCACTCCTTTTGAGTGTAACTCCATTTTGAGTAAAGTAATCACTCATAAGAGTTATGAACTTTGACCTTAAACCAGAAATCGTGATTATTGAGACACGATCATGCTTTAAAGCTGCGTCATGAAGCTCTTGCTCAATCTTGTTAGTGTGTTTGGGTTCTGTGTACATTGGACTTACCTCTTTTTGCTAAGATTTTACACTATTTCAAGTGTATAAAATATATTGTAGCATATTCTGGTAATTTTTTCAAGTCTATTGCAAATAAAATAATACTTAAAATTATTGCAAATTTCGACAAAATTTGACAGTAAAAAATTATATATTTTTCTAAATGTTCGCTTGATTTTTGTAAATATTTATTATATAGTAATATTTAAACAAGAAATGAGAATAAGCGGAGTAGAGCCTACGAAGAAACTCAAAGTTTTTTACTACAAGTGGAAAATAGGTCCTAGCCGTAATAAGCAAGTGTGTGTTGCCACTTTACATATAGAGTTTTGCTCTAAGAAGGTGAGGTGGTGTTTATGGTAAATTTTTTGCTATTCCTAATTATAGGATCTATTATTCTACTAACTATAAACGTAGCCTTATTAGCAGTTATATATATAATTGTAACAAATAAGGAATAAATAAAAACAACACATTTTTGCTTACCCGAGCAATGTGTTGTTTAAACATATCTTGTGGCAACCACGTTTGTGGTTTCTCCATTTCTTGTTTTTATTTTACTATAAAATAAATAAAAAGTCAAACGAAATTCGTAAGAATTTTATTTTATTGCCTAGCCAAATCTTCGATTTTTCCTATACAATAAAAAATACAATCCTTAGAATGATATTTCTATTTATTTGTTCTATTAGTTCGAGCAGATACATCGTTGATTCTCGAAGAAAAGAAGTATCACAACCTCATAATAATTTTAAACTATTATAATATTCTCTTAAACCTAAATATTTATTATTCCATGGTTCTAATTTTCCATTTAGAACATATGTATATATTAATGTTTGTGTTTTATTATCCTTAGTATCTTCTATGGTATAATTTTCTTTATAATGCATAACTTTATCATATAAAAATATGGCTGGTCTATTTTCATAATATGTTGTTTCAACCCTGAAACTTTTATACCTTTTTAAATCTTTACAATAATTTATTGTATCAAGTAAAACTTTTTTTCCATATCCCATTTTTCTAAATTGTGGTAATATTGCAAACCAATCTAACCATATGGTATCTGGATATTCTCTAAAAACATCTACACCTGTGATACCTATCAAGTTTTCTTTATCATAAACCAAGAAAAAGCAATTATCATCTAATGAATTTATTGCTTTGTCATATAAATCATTGTAATCTGGATCTTTTGGCCATATTGATTTTTGAATATCAAATGCTATATCAACTGTGTCCTTATTAAGTTTTACATAAGTTAGATTATATTTTGATTTCATATAAATCTCTTTAATCACCCTTTCATAATAATACATCAATAAGTCTAATAGATTTTCTTATTATAATAAAAAAATTAGAACTATATTGTATTTGACAATATGCAAGTGTGTTTTCTAATTTGTATCAATTTGGTGGAGATGAGGAGAGTCGAACTCCTGTCCAATACACCTTCCATATCAAATTCTCCGAGTGCAGTTTGTTTTCTTATTTCCCTAAATTATAACCTAACAAACAAGCTTATAAAAAAGGTAGCTATTAAAAATACCCATTATTTCGATAGCTCAAAATAATTTCGTTTCCCACAAATCGGCGTCTTATCTAAAGATGTGGGCTCTAAAGTAAGACGTACGCCGCGCCTAGGCAGCGTATGCTAATTCTCTATTATCAGCGTTTATTTTTAATTTCTCACATTATTAAAGTGGCCAAGTGAGAATCCACTACTCGCTATTGATATTTCTAGTATACTGTCGAAACCAAATACATCCCCATATATACTTACTAAAATTTATTATACACCATTATATTTAAAATAACAAGAAAATAGAAGAAAAAAATGTTTGCAATATGTTTCTAGTTTTGATAAAATATAGCAAAGGTTTATAGGCAAAACCAAACTTTGAAAATAAACTTATAAAAAATAATAAACATTATCATAAAGTAAAAACCTAAATAAATTATAAGGAAAAAAACATGGTAGATTTAAAACAAAATGTACAATATGTAAAATCAGTAGGTCCAACGAAAGCAGCACTATTAAATACTTTAAACATATATACATTAAATGATTTACTAACCTACTTTCCTAGAGAATATGAAGATAGAAGCAAAACAAAAAATATTGCAGATGTAATAGATGGCGAAGAAGTAACTATTCAAGCTAGAGTTGTTTCAGAAGTAAACATTACTAGAATTCGTAAGAATATGGTTATTATAAAAACAGTTATTGAAGATGATACTGGAAGGTGTACTGTCACATGGTTTAATCAAACATATATAAAGCAAAGAATTAAAAGAGGAGAAATGTATCGTTTCTTTGGAAAGATAACTAGAGAAGTAAATCATTTAGAAATGAGAAATCCAGTATTTGATGAAGCAGGTAAGGAAAAAAATACTGGAAAAATAATGCCAATTTATCCTTCTACATATAAATTATCACAAACTGCAATTAGACAAGCAGTAGAGAATGCACTTTTAATGCTAAAAGGAGAAGAGATAGAAACACTACCAGAATATATACTTAAAAGCTATAATTTAGAAGATTTACAAAAAAGTTTGCAAGAAATACATTTTCCATCAAATACTGAAAATAGGCTATCTGCTAGAAAAAGACTTGTATTTGAAGAGCTTCTTGTTATGCAACTTGCACTTTTAGAACTAAAAGGGAAAAATGAAGATTATGAAGGAATTAAATTTAGTAAAGATGTTAAAATGTCAGATGTTATAAATTCACTTCCTTTTAAATTAACAAAAGCACAGCTTAAAGTATTAGAAGAAATAGATAATGATATGGAATCTAATAAGCCAATGAATAGACTTTTGCAAGGTGATGTTGGTTCTGGAAAAACTGTTGTATCTATAATTTCAGCATATAAAGCAGTAAAATCAGGATTTCAAGTTGCAATAATGGCACCAACTGCAATTCTTGCAACACAACACTTTGAAGAATTTAAAAAAATATTAGAGCCTTTTAATATTAGGTGCGAATTAATATTAGGAGCAACAAAACCAAAACAGAAGCTAGAAATTACTGAAAAATTAGCAAATGGTGAAATTGATGTATTAATTGGAACGCATGCACTACTTACAGAAAATGTAGTATTTAAAAATTTAGGTCTAGTTGTAACAGATGAACAGCATCGTTTTGGCGTAAGGCAGAGAGAAACAATTACAAGCAAAGGAAACCACCCAGATGTACTAGTTATGACTGCAACACCAATTCCAAGAACTTTAGCATTAATTTTGTATGGTGATTTGGACATATCTATTATTGATGAGCTTCCACCAAATAGGAAAAAGATTGAAACATATGCAGTAACTAAAAGGATGGAAGAAAGAGTAAATAATTTTATACGAAAAAATATTGAAGAAGGTAGACAAGTTTATGTTGTATGCCCATTAGTTGAAGACAAAGAAGATGACGATGAAAGTTTAAAAGATATAGAAGAAAAAGAGAATACTGAAAGAAAAAATCAATTAGAAATAGAAGAAATGAAGATAGAAGCTTTTAAGCAAAAGGCAGATTTAAAAGCAGTAAAAGAATGGACTGAAATTTACCAAAAACAAATTTTCCCAGACCTTAGGGTAGCTTGTGTTTATGGAAAAATGAAACCAAAAGAAAAAGAAGAAGTTATGGAAAAATTTAAAAATGGAGAAATTGATATTTTGATTTCTACTACTGTAATTGAAGTAGGTGTTAATGTACCAAATGCTAGTGTAATGGTAGTAGAAAATGCGGATAGGTTTGGATTAGCACAGCTTCATCAATTAAGAGGTAGAGTAGGTAGAGGAGAATATCAATCATATTGTATTTTAAAATATGATAGTCGTTGTTCGCAAGTTGGAAAAGAAAGAATGAAAACAATGCAAGAAACAAACGATGGATTTGTAATTGCAGAAAAAGACTTAGAACTTAGAGGAACAGGTGAGTTTTTTGGAACAAAGCAACATGGCTTACCTGAATTTAAAATTGCTAATTTATTTGTAGATATGCCAATGCTTAAATCTGTGCAAAGTGTTGCACTAAAATTGGAAGCGGATGATAGAGGGTTAAAGCAAGAAAAAAATCAAAAGCTTCGTAAATTAGTAGATGAAAAGTTAAAGCAAAGTATTTCATTATAAAATACAATACTTAACTTATAAATGTATTACATATAAATTTCGTTTAAACAAATTTAAGAAATGCTTGCAAAACATAATATTTTGGCTAAAAATCTTGACATTTACATAAAAAAACACTATTATATATGTGTGAATTATTGATTCATATTAGATTGTAAAACAAGTTTTATTCAAATGTATGCAAAGACCTATAAAATAAAGAAAGGAGAAGTCCAATGTATACGCAAATGCTAACATCATCAAAAGGTGGAGAACTAATAAGCTTTAAAGTAAACGGCGAAGAAAAAATACACCAAGGAGAAAACGTTGTTGACGAAAACGGAAAAGTATATTGGAAAAGGCACTCTCCTGTATTGTTTCCAATAGTAGGAAAACTAAAGAAAAACAAAACATTAATTGGAGGAAGAACTTATGAACTTATGCAACATGGCTTTGCAAGAGATTTAGAATTTGAACCGATTACGAAATTAGATAATTTTCATTCTTATGTGTTAAGGAGTAATAAATATACATTATTAAAGTATCCATATGAATTTGAATTATATAATACCTATCGTGCAGAAGAAAATAAATTAACAACAATTTATAAAGTTGTAAATACTGGACTAATTAATCTACCATTTGGTATTGGTGGACATCCAGCATTTAAAATAGATGCAGAAGATTTAAACAATGGAAATTACTATTTGGAATTTGAGCAAGACGAAGAAAAAATACATTTTCTATATTTAGTAGATGGCTTAGTAGGAACAGATTATGCTAAAAATAGAGTCGTGGAAAAAAGATATATTCCATTAGATGCACATACATTTGATGATGATGCTTTAATTATGAAAAGCATTACATCAAACAAAATAAGTTTAATAAATTCTGCTAAACGAAAAAGACTATTTACTATGGATTTTACTGGTTTTCCATATTTAGCAGTTTGGTCAAAACCAAATGCTCCATTTATTTGCATAGAACCATGGTATTCAACAGCAGATAATATAAAAAGTTCTGGTGTGTTTACACAAAAACAAGACATTATTTCATTAAAACCAGATGAATCATTTGAATGTAAATATACAGTAGAATTTTTTTAATCTAGTTAATTGAAAACTACATATAACTTGTATAGTAAATATATAGAAAACACAGAAGATAATAATTAATAGAAAAATATAAAAAGGAAGAAGAAATGTTACAAATTATTTTAATTATAATAGGAATGTTAATTTTATTATTAGGTGTAATCTGCATATTTGATGCAAGGGTAATTACAAAAAAGCTATTTGGCTTTGGAGACCAAAATGAAGCAAGTATGGGGCTTAAAATTATAGGTTTTATACTTTCGATAGTTGGAGCTTTTATAATAATTGTAGTTATATGAAATATGTAAATAAAAAATTTTTAACTTTACTTTTATATAACACTATGATAATATTAAATAAATTGATATACAAAACTATATTTAATTGAATAAACTAAGGAGGAAAATAAAAATGAAAAATACAAAGAACTTGATTGTAATTTTTTTAGTAATAATTTTTGCATTATCATTTAATATTTCTTATGCACATTCTGTAGATTTAGATCCACAATCACTAATTTCTTTTCCAATGATAGCATGGGGAGGAAAAGGAAGTGTTACAATAAGTAGTTCAGTAACTGATTATACATTATACTATCAAGCAGTAGCTATACCTAATGCAACTTATACACAAATGGTAACAATTAGAGAAGAAGGAGAATTAGAATTAGATATATTAGATTCAGAGTACGATGCATTAAAAGTTGAATTAGAAAATTTAGAAACAATATATGACGAAGCTCTTGAAAATTACAATGCAAATCAGGAAGATGAGAATTTAAAAAATGCGTATGAAGAAGCTAAAAGTAATTATGAAGCAAAATTAGCTCAATATAAAGCAAAGGCAACAGAATATAATACGAAAGTTCAAGAAATAAGTAATGCAATAAAAGAGTTGATTCCTGAATATGTAGAAAGCAATTGGAACCAAGCAACAGATAATGAATTTGTAATTGATTTAACTACATTTTCTGGAACTCAAGCATTTGCAGTATGGGTAAAATTAGTTGAAGCTAATGAAACAATACATTATGATGAAATGATTTATGAAGTAGAAGGAACAAAAACTGAAGAAGTTAAAGTAACATCAGTAAGTTTAAGTAAAGATGAAATATCTATTACAGAAGGAAGTACATATACATTAAATGCAACAGTTTCACCTAGTGATGCAACAAATAAATCTGTAACATGGAAAAGTGATAATGAAGATGTAGCAACTGTTGAAAATGGAAAAGTTACCGCAGTTTCTAAAGG
The DNA here is from genome assembly GCA_947632035.1 of uncultured Clostridia bacterium. Taxonomy (GTDB): domain Bacteria; phylum Bacillota; class Clostridia; order TANB77; family CAG-508; genus CAG-273. The sequence goes on from CANRNR010000004.1 coordinate 98,913, forward strand.
TACAGCAACAATAACAGTAACAACAGTTGATGGTAATTTCACAGATAGCTGTGTAGTAACTGTTACAGAAAAAGCACCTCAAAAAGGTGATGATCAATCTAATGGAAACAATGAATTAAATCCAAATAATGGTCAAAGTAGCGGAACAAATAATAAAGGAAATACAACTGATTCTGTATATGATGGAAAATTACCACAAACAGGAATATCATATATAGCAATATTTACAGCAATCATAGTACTAATTGCTATAGTAATTATTCTACATAAAAAAATACAAAATTTAAGTTTTAAATAAAAAATGTTGATATTAACTAAAAAAGGTGTTAAAATAATAAACATCATACAAAATAATACTTAAATAAAAATTGAACTATAGTTTATATAAAAAATAGAATTATTAAAAAATAAAATTAAAAACTGAGAAAAAGAGGAGTAAGTTTAAACTATCTATAAAAGAGAAAGAAGTTACTAGCTGAAAGCTTCTAATAGAAAAGAAAACTGAAGGTAGCTTTGGAGTTGATATATTGAAATTTAAAGTAGATATATTCGTGTTACTTGCGTTAAAGGTAAATAAGATATTAATTAGTTATAAATTCAGATAAAATATGAATTTAAATAATATGTAAAAAAATTAAACTAGTTAAATAAATTAAGGTGGTACCGCGTATTAAACCTCGCCCTTAGCAAATAAGGACGAGGTTTTTTATTTTGAAACAACAAGGTTCTCGGGTACCCACCAACAATCTTTGATTGTGTTGGCGGGTGAGGTGAGGTTCTTATATAAAAATTTGTAGGAGGAAAATAAAATGTGTGAAAAACATGAGCTAGAAGGAAAATTTATTCCAAAAGAATTTGAAGAAGAAATTTATGAAAATTGGATGGAAAAAGAATATTTTAAACCATCTAATGATAAAACAAAAAAGCCATATACAATAGTAATTCCACCACCAAACATTACAGGTAAATTACACATGGGACATGCTCTAGATGAAACTTTACAAGACATTCTAATTAGATATAAAAGAATGAAAGGTTTTAATACTTTATGGCTTCCAGGAACAGATCATGCATCAATTGCAACAGAAGCAAAAATAGTAGAAAAATTAAAAGAAGAAGGAACTACAAAGGAAGAACTAGGTAGAGAAGAATTCTTAAAAAGAGCATGGCAATGGAAAGAAGAGTATGGTGGAACTATTCTTAATCAATTGAAAAAATTAGGCTGTTCTTGCGACTGGTCAAGAGAAAGATTTACCATGGACGAAGGCTTATCAAATGCAGTAAAATATGTATTTGTAAAGCTTTATGAAAAAGGGCTTATTTATCGTGGAAAAAGAATGATAAACTGGTGCCCATATTGTGATACATCAATTTCAGATGCAGAAGTAGAATATGAGGAAGAACCAACTCATTTATGGTATATTAAATATCCAGTAAAAGGTGAAGAAGGAAAATATGTTATTGTTGCTACAACAAGACCGGAAACAATGCTTGGAGATACAGGCGTTGCAGTTCATCCAGAAGATGAAAGATATAAAAGTATAATAGGAAAAACAGTTATACTTCCAATTATGAATAAAGAAATTCCAGTAATTGCAGATGAATTTGTAGAAAAAGAATTTGGTACTGGTGCTGTTAAACTAACTCCTGCACATGATGTAAATGACTACCAAGCTGCACTAAAACATGGATTAGAAATAATAGAAGTATTTGATGAAAACTTCAAAATGGGAAATTTATATCCAGAGTTTAAAGGAATGGACCTTTATGAAGCAAGACAAAAAATAGTAGAAAAGCTAGATAAAGAGGGCTACTTATTAAAAATAGAAGACTATAACCACAATGTAGGAAAATGTTATCGTTGCCACCATACTATTGAGCCAAAAATATCTGAGCAATGGTTTGTTAAAATGGAGCCACTTGCTAAACCTGCAATAGATGTAGTAAGAGAGGGCAAAACAAAATTTATTCCAGAAAGATTTGATAAAATCTATTATAACTGGATGGAAAATATTCAAGACTGGTGTATATCAAGACAGCTTTGGTGGGGACATAGAATTCCAGCATATTATTGTGAAGAATGTGGACATATAAATGTAGCAGAAAAAGCACCTGAAAAATGCTCAAAATGTGGAAGTACACATTTAAAACAAGATGAAGACACCTTAGATACATGGTTTAGTTCAGCTTTATGGCCATTTTCAACACTTGGCTGGCCAGAAAATACAGAAGACTTTAAGTATTTTTATCCAACTAGTACATTAGTTACAGGTTATGATATTATATTCTTCTGGGTTGCAAGAATGATTTTTTCTGCTATGGAGCATACAGGAAAAGCACCATTTGAAAATGTATTTATTCATGGTATTGTTCGTGATAGTCAAGGAAGAAAAATGTCTAAAAGTTTAGGAAACGGTATCGACCCATTAGAAGTAATAGACAAGTACGGAACAGATGCTTTAAGATTTTCATTAGTACTTGGAATTTCACCAGGAAACGATATTAGATATATGCCAGAAAAACTAGAATCAGCATCTAACTTTGCAAACAAATTGTGGAATGCATCAAAATTCGTTTTAAGCAATTTGAAAAATTCAAGTGAAGAAGAAAAGAAAGCATTTGCAGATGAAAGTTTGTTAGAAAATATCGATAAAAATGAATTAGGAAATAGCTTATGCTATGAAGATAAATGGATATTATCAAAATTAAGTAAATTATCAAAAGAAGTAACTAACAACCTAGAAAATTTTGAATTAGGAATTGCAACGCAAAAAATATATGACTTTATTTGGAATGAATTTTGCGACTGGTATATCGAAATGGTAAAACCTCGTCTTTATGATGAAAATTGCACAACTAAATTTTCTGCTAAGTATACATTAAATAAAGTATTAAAAGATGCTTTAAAACTATTACACCCAGTTATGCCATTTGTTACAGAAAAGATTTATATGGAGCTTTACCACAATGATGAAAGCATTATGATTTCTAAGTGGCCAGATGAGTCGGCACCTACATCATTTGAAAAAGGAAATTCGAAATTAGGAGACTTTGAAAAAGAAGAAGCACAAATAGAAAAATTAAAAAATATAATTACAGGAATTAGAAATTTAAGAACAAACTTAAATGTACATCCAAGCAAAAAATCAAAGCTTATATTTGTAACAAAAACTTGTACAGAAATGATTAAAACATCTGAAAGTATGATACAAAAATTAGCATTTGCAAATGAGATTATTTGTAAAGAAGAAAAACAAGATATTCCAGCAAATGCAATGTCAGTACTAGAAGATGGAATTGAAGTATATTTACCATTTGAAGAATTAGTAGATATTGAAGCGGAAAAGAAAAGACTTGAAGGAGAAAGAGAAAAACTAATTTCAGAAGTTGAAAGAGCTGAAAAAATGCTTTCTAATCCGGGCTTTGTAAATAAAGCACCAGAAGCAAAGATAAATGAAGAAAAGGAAAAGCTTGCAAAATATAAAGATATGCTTGCTAAAGTTGAGGAGAGAATAGGAAGCCTATAGTATAGGTTTACAATAGATATGTCACAGTAATATAAAAAATAAAAATAGGAAATACCAAAGTATGATAAAATAGTTT
>CANRNR010000005.1 GCA_947632035.1 uncultured Clostridia bacterium
ACCAAAACCTAAACCTGTATATTTATCAGTATTTTTAAGAAATAGGATTTTTTAAATCCATTTAGATTTTGAGTCTGGTGCGTCTGCCAGTTCCGCCACATCGGCATATGAAACTTATATAATAATAGCAAAAAAATAGAAAAATAGCAATTGTTTTTTTATAAAAATTAAAAAATACTATTGACAATTGAATATATATTCAACTATAATAAAAGAAAAAGTTGAATGCATATTCAATTGTTTTTGCATAAAATATAAAAGAAAGATATGTTTTTTAACATATATGAGGGAATAAAAATGTCAAAAAATGAATTTATATGTGACTGTAACATTATTCATGAAGAAGTAGTAAATAACACACTTTCAAAAATGCCAGATGCAGATTTATTTAATAAATTAGCGGAGTTTTTCAAAATATTAGGTGATACTACAAGAGCTAAAATTCTATATGCACTTGACCAGAATGAAATGTGTGTATGTGATATAGCAAATGTATTGGGCATGAGTAAATCTTCAATTTCACACCAATTAGGAACTTTAAGAAGAATGGGTATTGTTAGGTGTAGAAAAGAAGGAAAAGAAGTGTATTACATGATAGATGATGATCATGTAAAAGGCTTATTTGAATTAGGCATTGAACACATTGAGCACAAAAATAGAAGCTAAACCATACAAATTAAGTAGTCAAAAATAGAAGCTAAGTCATAGAAATTAAGTAGTATTAAAACGAGCTTATAAAAGCAAAAGAAAAATAATAAAACAAGAAACGGTAGGTATGAATTATGAAAAAAGATTTAATTAAAATTTTAATAGCATTTATTTTATTTATAGTTTCACTTTGCATTCCATTTGAAATGCCATGGATTAACCCTGTCTTATATTTAATAAGTTATATAATTGTAGGAGCAGAAATTATTTTTAAAGCGATAAAAAATATTTTTAAAGGAGAAGTATTTGATGAATGCTTCTTAATGACAATAGCAACAATAGGTGCTATTTGTATAGGCGAGCTTCCAGAAGCTGTGGCAGTAATGCTATTTTATCAAGTAGGAGAAATGTTTCAAGATTATGCAGTTGATAAATCTAAAAAATCTATTACTAATTTAATGAACATTAGACCTGACTTTGCAAACATAGAAAAAAACGGAAAGCAAGTAAAAGTAAATCCAGAAGAAGTAAAAATGGAAGATATAATTATAGTAAAGCCGGGTGAAAAAGTACCTTTAGATGGAATTGTAATAGATGGAAAATCTTTATTAGATACTTCTGCTTTAACAGGTGAATCTGTTCCAGTAGAAATAGAAAAAGGTTCAGAAGTGTTAAGTGGCTGTATAAATCAAACAGGCCTATTTTCTATGAAAGTTACGAAAGAGTTTGGAGAATCTACAGTTAGTAAGATTTTAAATCTAGTAGAAAATGCAAGTAATAAAAAGTCTAAATCTGAAAACTTTATGACTAAATTTGCCAAAGTTTATACACCAACAGTAGTTGTAATTGCAGCTATATTAGCAGTAATTCCACCATTTATTTTTCAAATTGGAAGCTTTACTGAGTGGTTATATAGAGCGTTGTCATTCTTAGTAGTATCATGTCCTTGTGCACTTGTAATTTCAATTCCATTAAGCTTTTTTGCAGGAATAGGTGGAGCTTCAAAAGCAGGAATATTAGTAAAGGGAAGTAACTATTTAGAGGCATTAGCTAAAACTGAAATAGTGGTATTTGATAAAACTGGTACATTAACAAAAGGTGTATTTGAAGTTCAAAAGGTAAATGCAGTAAATATTTCAGAGGATGAGCTTTTAAAATATGCAGTATATGCAGAAAATTACTCAAATCATCCAATATCCGCTTCATTAAAAAGTGCATACAAAGGTGAGATTAATGAAAAATTAATCTTAAATACGCAAGAATTAGCAGGCTATGGAATTGAAGCTAAAATAGATAATAAAAATGTGCTTGTTGGAAATAGCAAATTAATGAGGGAAAAAAATATTGCATTTACTGAATGTGATGAGGTAGGAACTGTTATATATGTTGCAGTAAATAAAGAATATGCAGGATATATTTTGATAGCAGATACAATCAAGGAGGATGCTAAAAATTTAGTATCTGGACTTAAAAATTATAATATTGCAAAAACTGTTATGCTAACAGGAGATAAAATTAAGGCTTCACAAAAGGTTGCAAATGAGTTAAAATTAGATGAGGTATATGCAGAATTATTACCAGACGAAAAAGTGGAAAAAGTTGAAGGATTGTTAAAAGAAAAAAGTAAAGACGGAAAATTAGTGTTTATAGGAGATGGAATAAATGATGCACCAGTTTTAGCAATTTCAGATATAGGAATATCAATGGGAGCATTAGGTTCAGATGCTGCAATAGAAGCTTCTGATGTTGTACTTATGACAGATGAACCATCTAAATTAGTAACGGCAATTAAAATAGCTAAAAAGACTTTAAGAATTGTAAAACAAAATATCATATTTGCAATTTTTGTAAAAGTAGCAATTTTAATTTTAACTGCAATAGGAATATCTACTATGTGGGAAGCAGTATTTGCTGATGTGGGTGTATCTGTAATTGCAGTATTAAATGCACTAAGAGCTATGAGAGTAAAATAAATCTTGCTATAAATAAAAATAATAAAACGAGGGAAATAAAATGAACGAAAACATACCACAATTTTTATATGAAAAATTAGTTAATCAATATGGAGAAAATCTTGCTTCAAAAATAGTAGAAGGCTATTCAAAGAAAAGACCAGTAACTTTAAGAGTAAATACTATCAAATCAAATTGTGAAGAAGTAATAGAAGAATTACAAAAAGCTCAAATAGAATTTGAACAATTAGAATGGTATAAAGATGCTATTATAATAAAAGAAAAATCTGAACAAGACATTAGAAATTTAAAAATATATGAAGAAGGAAAGATTTATTTACAAAGCTTATCTTCAATGCTTCCAGTATTAGTGCTAGATCCAAAAGAAGATGAAAATATATTAGATATGGCAGCAGCACCAGGTGGAAAAACTACTCAAATGACTGCGTATTCTGATAATAAAGCATTTATAACAGCCTGTGAAAAGAACAAAGTAAGAGCAGAAAGACTAAAATACAATTTAGAAAAACAAGGGGCAAGTAGAGTAAATGTTTTAGTGGAAGATGCTAGAAATTTAAGTAACTTCCTTTCTTATGATAAAGTTTTACTTGATGCACCTTGTAGTGGAAGCGGAACAATAGAGCTTGAAAATTCAAAATTAAAACAAGTATTTACAGAAGATTTAGTAGAGCGTTCTACAAAAGTTCAATATGAATTATTAAACAAAGCACTTAATATATTAAAACAAGGTAGTGAAATGGTATATTCTACTTGTTCTATCTTAAAAGAAGAGAACGAAAATCATTTAAAAAAGCTTTTAGAAAAGAAAAAAATTGAGATAGTGCCAATTGATTTAAAAGAATTTAAAGATTTACCGCTTCTACCAGTAGATATAGAAGGAACAGTTTGTATATATCCAAATGAATTATATGAAGGGTTCTTTATAGCTAAAATTAGAAAAATATAAATTGTTTTTTTAAAAATAGCAAAAATAAAAAATATATAAATGCTTTTTCATAGTACAAATTAAACGATTGACATAATACACTTTGAAGAGGTATAATAAATTGAAAAATAAAATGCAAGAATCAAAGGAAAATAATATGAGCAATTTAGAAAAATATGTAGAAAGAGTAAAAGAATATATTTCAAAAAGAAATATGACAGAAGATGAAATTGTAAGATATGTATACTTAGACCTAGGGTCTAGGTTTTCTTTTGATTTAAAATTTCTTTTAGGAAATTCGAAACAGAAAAAAGAAATATATGCAAAGGGAGGTAATATAGATGATTTAAATGATGCAATGGGAGCAAATATAATTACTTGCAAATCTTGTGCAAATATATTAACATTTATATTAAAAGAGCTTGGAATTGATGCTGAATCGATAGTGTTACCAGAGGATTGCAAAAAATATCAACATGTATATAATGTTATAAAAACTAAAGATGGAAAAATGTATACAGTAGATTTACAAGATGATATTGAAAATATTCAAACACGTTCAATTACAGAACATTTTGGGTTACCAATAGAAGAAAATAAAACACCGATTTTTAGTAGGTTTGAACTGGAACAAATAGATAGAAAATTAGGTTATATTGATGATGAGCATTATTATTCAGACGATTATTTATATTTATTAAAATCAGATATTGATTATTTTGAAGATTTGGGAGAAAAATCAGAATTTGTATTAGAGAATATAGATATATGTGAAAATCCAAATATAAAATATGCAGAAAGATACTGGTACCATAAAAAATTGTTATCTTTACTATTTTCAACTAAAGAATTAAAAAATATAAATATGGTAGATTGTTACGAGGAAAAAAACGGAGAAAGAGAATACCAAAATTGTATAGTAGTTAATGCTCATGGAAAACCACAAATATATATGTATGATAAAGAAAAAAATGGATATTGTAAAGTAAGTATAGAAGAATTTGCCAAAAGAGTAAAAGAAGGTTTAGTAAATATTCAAAATATAGCTGGATTAAAGCAAATATTGAAGCAAAAACAAGGAGAGGAAAGATAAAAAATGCCAAATCAATTTTCAAGAGAAGAACTTTTAATAGGAGAAGAAAATGTAAAAAAACTTCAAAATTCTAAAGTTGCTGTATTTGGTATTGGTGGAGTTGGTTCGTTTGTTGTAGAAGGCTTAGCAAGAGCAGGAATAGGAAACTTTATATTAGTAGACCATGACAAAGTAAGTTTAACTAACTTAAATAGGCAAATAATAGCTACAACAAAAACAATAGATAGATATAAAGTAGATGTGGCAAAAGAAAGAATATTAGAAATAAATCCAAATGCAAGTGTGGAAACTTATAGAGAATTTTTTATGCCGGAAAGTAAAGAGATTTTAGATAAATCTATAAACTATATTGTTGATGCAGTAGATACAGTAACTGCAAAAATAGAACTTGTAGTAAGAGCAAATAAATTAAACATACCAATAATATCTAGCATGGGAACTGGAAACAAATTAGATCCTACAAAATTTGAAGTAACAGATATTTATAAAACTACTGTATGTCCACTTGCAAAAGTAATGAGGAAAGAATTACGCACAAGAGGAATAGAAAAATTAAAAGTAGTATATTCAAAGGAAGAACCAATTAAATTAGAAGATAAAAATACAGAAGAGATGAATATGCAAAATGAAGAAAGAATAAATAATCAAATTGATGAAAAACTAAAAGTGCAAGGCAATAAAAAACAGGTTCCTGGTAGCATATCATTTGTCCCATCAGTAGCAGGTCTAATTATTGCAGGAGAAGTTATTAAAGACCTTATAAAAAATATTAATTAGAAGCATAATAAAAAAACTAAAACGATAAGATAGATAAAAATTATTAAATTTTTAATATTAAATTAATACTTGAAAAGTAGAAATTAAGAGTAATAAGAAAACTATAAACCAAAAAATTAAGGAGACCATAAAATTGGAAAAATATGAGGAAGTAGAAAAAGCTTTAACAACTACATATAGAAAGAAAATTTGGACAAAATTTGTAAAAGCGATACAAGATTTTGAAATGATACAAGATGGTGATAAAATTGCAGTTTGTATATCTGGTGGAAAAGATTCAATGCTTATGGCAAAGTGTTTTCAAGAGCTAAAAAAACATAGAAAGATGAATTTTGATTTAGTTTTCTTGTCAATGAATCCTGGATATAATGAAAAAAATGCTAAGAAAGTGATAGATAATGCTAAATTGTTAAATATTCCACTTACAGTATTTAATACTAATATTTTTGAAGCGGTAGATAGAATAGATGACCATCCATGTTATATATGTGCAAGAATGAGGAGAGGTTATTTATATAATAAAGCACAAGAATTAGGATGCAACAAAATTGCATTAGGGCACCATTTTGATGATGTAATAGAAACAATATTAATGGGAATGCTATATGGAGCACAAGTTCAAACAATGATGCCAAAAGTAAAAAGTACATCACATCCAGGCATGGAGCTTATAAGACCTATGTACTATGTGAAAGAAGAATACATATTAAATTGGGTAAAAAAGCATGAACTTGAATTTATACAATGTGCTTGTAAAGTTACAGAAAAAATAAATAAAGATAAGGAAAATGAATTTCTTGAATCTAAAAGGGCAGAAGTAAAGAAACTAATAAAAGAATTACGAAAAGATTATGACAAGATTGATATGAATATTTTTAGAAGTGTTCAAAATGTAAATTTAGATACAATTATATCTTATAGAAAAAAAGGTGAGGTACATCACTTTTTAGATGACTATGATAAAAAATAATTACTGGAGGCAAAAATGCTATATAGTACAAAATATTCATCAATGGTAGGAAAATTAACAATTTTAAGTAATGAGAAAAGTATTGTTGGACTTTGGATAGAAGGTCAAAAGTACTTTTTAAATGATGTTAGTGAAGAGATTATAGAAAGAAATGATTTACCAATTTTAAAACAAGCAAAAAATTGGCTAGATAGATATTTTAATGGAGATAGTCCTGACATTCAAGAACTTTCGTTAGAACCAAAAGGAAATGAATTTAGAAAACTGGTATGGAATGAACTTTGTAAAATACCATATGGAGAATTTACTACTTATGGAGAAATAGCAAATAAAATAGCAGAAATTAAAGGAAAGAAAAGTATGTCTGCTCAAGCAGTTGGAGGTGCAATAGGACATAATCCAATATCAATTATAATTCCTTGTCATAGAGTAATTGGAAAAGATGGGAGTTTAACAGGATATGCAGGAGGAATTGATGTAAAAAGAAAGCTTCTTGAACTAGAGAAAATAAATTTTAAGAAAGGAGATTAAAAATAAATGGAGGGAATTTTAAAAACTAAATCAGCAACTGAAGAAAATTCTAAATGGAGTAATATGATAAAAAGAGAAAAACCACTATATGCTAGAAATAACGATATTCGTTCTGAATTTGAAAGAGATTATACAAGAATAATAAATTGTACTGCATTTAGAAGATTGAAACATAAAACCCAAGTTTTTTTCTCACCACAAAATGATCATATATGTACTAGATTAGAGCATACCATACATGTAGAATCTGTAAGTAGCACAATAGCAAAATGTTTAGGATTAAATAGAGAATTAACAAGAGCAATTGCAACCGCACATGATTTAGGACATAGTCCATTTGGACATCAAGGAGAGAAAATTTTATCAGAAATATCTAAAAGAGATTTAGGAGAAGCTTTTTGGCATGAGAAAAACGGATTAGTAATGGTTGATAAAATAGAAATATTAGAAGATAATCAAAAAAATAAGCAAAATTTAAATTTAACATATGCTGTAAGAGATGGAATTATATCTCATTGCGGTGAAATTGATGAAAACAGGTTAAAACCAAGAGAAGAATGTATTGATTTGAATGAATACAAAACGCCAAACCAATATGCTCCATACACTTGGGAGGGTTGTGCAGTTAAAATAGCAGATAAAATATCATATTTAGGTAGAGATATTGAAGATGCTATAACCTTAGGAATTTTAGATGAGCATTTAGAAGAGCTATATAAACTATTAAGTAATAATTCAAAAGAACCAATAAATAACACAGTAATTATAAATAATTTAATATATGATTTATGGAAAAATTCAAATGAGGAAAATGGTTTGTGCTTTTCTAACGAAACTTATGAACTAATAAAAGAATTAAAGAAATTTAACTATCAAAATATATATTTATCATATAAACTTAATTTGTCAAATAAATACTTTGAAAATATATTAAATACAATATATGATGCTTTAAAAGAAACATATAAGAATAAAGAAAAAATAGAAAAATTATGCCCATTACTTGTAAAAGATTTTGAAGAATGGCTATCTAATTATTGGAACTTAGAAAGAAAAGCTACATTAAAAAATGATGTAATATTTGATGTTAAAAATGAAAAAGATTATTACAGAGCAATTATATATTATATATCAGGAATGACAGATAATTATGCAATAAATATGTATCAGCAAATGATTGGATTTTAAAATAGATTTATACTTAATAAAATTTAAATGAACAGTATAGTTTAAAAAACTAAACTGTTCATTTTTTATATTATAAATATTTTTTTAAAGTTTCAACACTATCTTCTTGCATAACAACAAAATCATTTAAAATATTTTCTACATCAGAATCAATATTAGAATGTTGGTTCATTAAACGTCTACATTCAATAATTCCCATATTAGTACCTTGCATAAGAAGTTCAGATAATTTTGAAGTAGTATCATCTGTCATAGTTTTCATTTGAATACCATACCAAGTCATAGCTTTATTCATTGCATTAGTTTCATGAGGTTCTTTATCTGTATATTGAGAATATAAGTCATTTACTCTTTCTGAAATCTTTTTGTACTTATTATACTCTGTATCTAAAACTTGTCTAAAATCTCCATCAGAAGCTTTTTCAGAAACATAGGTAATTGCATCCATTCCCATAGTAGCACCTTTATTAACTTCATCTAGAATGTTTAAATTTTGATTTTCCATAAACTTTAAATCTCCTTTATACTTAAAAATTTATTAATTCTATTATGTACCAAAATTTACAAAACAATACATATTTTAAAAATAATTTAATAAAATTTAAGTAAATTATATTTGTGGAAAGGAAATTTATTATGAATAAAGCCTGGACATATATTAAGTCAATTTTAGTTCCAGTAATTATAGGTGGGATTACAGGACTTATTATTTCAAAATTTATTGATTACAATATTTTGCAAAAGCCACCTCTTGCACCACCAGTTATATTATTTCCAATAGTATGGACCATTCTTTATATTCTAATGGGTGTATCTTATGGTATTTTAAAGACTAACAATTTAACTGATGAAAAAATAAATTCTAGTTATTATGCACAATTAGTAGTAAATATATTATGGCCAATTTTCTTTTTTGTATTTGAATGGAGATTATTTGCATTCTTCTGGATACTATTATTAGATGTATTAGTAGTTATTATGATATATAGATTTTATAACAAAAATAAGGTTGCGGGGTTACTACAAATTCCATATTTAATATGGCTAGTGTTTGCAACATATTTGAATTTAGGAGTATATTTGTTAAATAAATAAATTTAATATTTATATAAAATGTGAAGACGCTTTGTCCTCACATTTTTTGTATGCTTGCATATAATATAATAATGCATCTGTTTACATAAATAGGAGGTAATGAAAATGAAAAGAAATAAAATTATTATAGCTGTAGCCTTATTAATAATTGTAGTTGCAATGGCAATAGGATACTCAGCATTTGCAACTGAACTAACAATAAATGGAACTGCAGAAATTACAGGAGAATGGAATATAAAAATAACTGGAGTAGAAATTCAAAATGCTAATGGAGAAGTAGATGCAGGAAAACCAGAATTTACAGATACAACTTTTAGCTTTAGTACAAAATTGAAGAAGCCTGGAGATACTGTAACTTATGCAGTAACGATTGAGAATTTAGGAACAATTGATGCAACTTTAAGCAATTTAATTTTTAAAGAAGGCGAAGATGAATGTCCAGAAATTAGTTATAAAACATCAGAAGTTGCAACTACTTTATCGGCAGGAGATCAAACAACACTTTCTGTAACAGTAAGATATAATCCTTCAGCAACAGAAGTGCCTTTAATAAAAACTAAAACAATATCTGGAATTATAGAATATACACAAAACTAGAATAAAAGACAGATGAAAATTATGTACTAAAGATATATTAGATAAAAATGTACAGCACTAAATTAAAATAGGTGAACGATATGAAAAAGATAAATAATAAAGAAACAATAATAATTATAACTATATATCTTTTAATAACCATTATTTTAATAACTAGAAATGCAATTCTATATACTAACTTAGTCAATCCCTTATTTTGGTTTTGCATTCTAGTTTATTTATTATGGAAAATAAAGAAAGATTATATTAGGTTAAAAACAAAGAGAAAAGTTTCCATATATATGCTTATAATTTCATTTATATATTTAGCTATATACTTTTATATGGGATTTATTCTAGACTTTTCAAAAAGCCCATATAGCCATAGCATAAGCTCAATAATTCAAAATGTAATAATACAAATAATACCAATTATAGGAATAGAAACAGTAAGGTGCATCATATCAATCAGAAACAAAAGTAATAAATTAGTATTAATATGTATAGCGATAATACTAGCGCTGATAGAAATAAAATATAATATATTGCTTGATCTGCTTTCAGATAAAGAAAAACTTTTTCAATATATATGTGAAATAGTAATACCAATTCTAAGTGGAAGTTTTCTATTTACTTATTTAGCATCCAAAGGAGCATGGAAAGCATCTTTACTATGTAGAATTTTTAATAAATTAGTGCTTTTATTATTACCAATCCTTCCAAATGCAAATTGGTTTTTGAATGGAACAATGTCTATAATTTCTCAGGTAATAATATATTTGCTATTTAAATATAGATTTTTTAAAAATAAAACTGAAATTAAAAACAGAAAGGAAAATATAACCACAAAAATTGTTTATACAATAATAATTGTTATCTGCATAACATTAGTAAGTTTTGTTATGGGTCTATTTAAATATGAGCCAATAGCTATTGCTTCTAATAGTATGTATCCTAGCTTTATAAGAGGAGATGTAGTAATATTCAAAAAACTAAATGAAAGTGAGCTAAATAAAATTCCAGAAGGTAGCATAATTGTATATAGTGTGTCAAATCAAAATGTGGCTCATAGAGTTGTAAAAGTGATTGAAAAAGAAAATAAAGTTTTATATCAAACGAAGGGTGATAGTAATAATGTGCCAGATATGCTTTTAGTAGAAAAAAGTCAGATTAAAGGTGTGTATGTGCTTTGCATTAAATATATAGGTTACCCATCTGTTTGGCTTTACGATTATTTCAAAAACAATTAGAATTTTGAAAAGTAATTGTATGATTAACATAGAATTTAGAAAAGATTTTGTATAGTTAGCATACAATTAGAATTAAAAAAGATTTTGTATGCTAACATAAAATTAAAATTTAGAAAGGATTTTGTATGATAATGAAAAAAATTAATAAAAATAGCCTAATTATAGTAGTTATAATTATAATCATGATTACAATAGGATGCTTTTTAATAAAAGTAGGTTTAGATATTGAAAAATTTATTTCTCCAATATATACTTATACTGCAAACAAAAATGATAATTATGAAGTATCATTAAAAGGAAACGATTTCTATACAGAAAAAACTTTACCACAAGGAAGATACTATGCTTCCAAGTCAATCAAATCATTTAATGTAAATTTTAAATATGATTTTAAGTCAAATGAAGAAACTAATATCCAGTATAATTATAATATCGTGGCAAGTTTAATAGGAACAGTAAATGAGGATAATGAGAATAAAGAAATATGGACAAGAAATTTTAATTTAAATAATGAAATAAGCAATAAAGGGGATATGAATGAATTTTCGATAGATGAGAATATAACTATTGATTATGATAAATATAATAGTTTAGCAAGATTATATGAAAAAACATATAATGTAAAAATAGATGCAGTTCTTAAAGTAAGATTAAATGTTTCATACAAAATAGACTTGGCAAAACTAGAAGGTATTATAGATAAAAAAATTGAAAATTCAGAATTGCAAAGCAGTATAGAAAACGAAACAGCTGAAGATTATATTGAATTAGACATACCTTTAACTAATACTGTGACTGAAGCTAAACGAAATTATGAAGAAACTACTTTCAAAAATATTTTTGATGAAAGCAGTAATAGCATTATAAGAATTATTTTATATGTACTAGGCGGCTTATTTATATTATCTGCAATAGTAATAACTGCAATATATATAATAAGAAAAACAAATAAAACACCAGAAGAAATGTATAAATATAATATAAGACACATTTTAAAATATTATAGTGACTTAATAGTAACAGTAACCAATGAACCTAATTTAGAAAATTTAAAGCTTATGACAATTGAAGTATTGGACGACTTAATTGATGTAGCAGAACAAAACGAAAAAAACATTATTCATTATGAAATACCAGAAGTAGAAAAAAGTAATTTATATGTGATTGTAAATGGATATGTATACATTTATATTGTGGATGGCAATAAACTAAAATAAGAAATACTGAAAGGAAGGGTATAATGAAAAAGCCAGTTTTAATTATAGTTTTAATTTTATTAATTCTTACTACTGGTGCATTACTAATATTAAATTTTAGTCAAAATAAAAACATTAATATTGGTACTATACGACCAATAGAAGTAAAGCAAACAATTTTGAAAGATAAGGGGATTTTTAGTGAATATTATGAGGAAGCGGAAGAATTACTAAAAACTATGACTTTAGATGAAAAAATAGGACAGCTATTTTTAGTTAGATATCCAAGCGAAAATCAAATAAGTATATTAAATAAATATAATTTTGGTGGATATTTATTCTTTGAAAAAGACTTTAAAGGAAAAACAAAAAGTCAAGTACAAGAAATGATAAATAATGTTCAAGAGGTTTCAAAAATACCATTGCTTACAGCGGTTGATGAAGAAGGCGGAATAGTTGTAAGGGTAAGCAGTAACAGCAATCTTGCAAAAGAAAAATTTAAATCTCCGATGGAACTATATAAAAAAGGTGGAATTAAAAAAATTGAAGAAGATGTGAAAGAAAAGAGTAAAGTTTTAAGCAGTCTAGGAATAAATTTAAATTTAGCACCAGTTGTTGATGTATCAACAAATTCGAGTGACTTTATGTATAAAAGAACATTAGGAGAGAATACTACTATTACATCTACTTATGCAAAATCTGTTATTAATACAAGTAAAGGATTAGGGGTATCATATACACTAAAACATTTTCCGGGCTATGGAAATAATATAGACACACATACATCTACTTCTGTTGATAAAAGAACATATGAAAGCATTTTAGAAAATGACATTCCACCATTTGAAGCTGGAATTGAAGCTGGTGCAGAAGCTATTTTAGTAAGTCACAATGTTGTAACATGTATGGATAAAGAAAATCCGGCTTCTCTTTCTCCAGCAATACATAAGTTATTAAGATATGACCTATCGTTTACTGGCATAATAATAACAGACGATTTAGCAATGGCAGCAGTATCTTCAGATGAAGATGCAACTGTAAAAGCAGTACTTGCCGGAAACAATTTAATGATTACAACTGATTATAAACAAAGTATAAATTCTTTAAAAAAAGCTATTGAAGAAGAAATATTGACTGAAGAAAAAATAGATGAATTAGTAGAACGTATACTAGCTTGGAAGTATTACAAAAAATTAATTTAGATATTAAAGTTAAAAAATTATATACTTGGTATTTAAATAATGGATAATTTATAGGAGAGTGTGGCAGATGTTTGATAAATCTATACAAACTTTATGTAAATTTGACAAATATACTGTACTTTTTACCAAAGTTATGATACAATATTATACGTGATATTTTTATTATAATTATTTTTATGAAGGAGAGATAAGTATTTATGTATACTACAAAAAGTAGCATAATACTTAAGATAACTGCTAGCATAATGGTTTTATTTACTCTTTCAATCATTATCACTAGTAAATTTAATATACAAGAGAACCTTCAAGAATATACAGTAGAAGAAAATAAAATAGCATGTACAAAGCAAGAAATACTATTAGATGAAACTTTGAAAGATAAGGAAGCAGATAATATGAATAAGAAAAATACAGAAAAAGAAGTTGCAAGTAGAGACACAGCTTCAAGAACTGTAGTACAAGAAGCAAAATTAAATCAATCAGAGGGTGCAACTAAACAAGAAAATCAAGCAGAATATAAAACAGAACAAGGAAATCAAGCAAATACTAAAAGTCAAGAAGCAAAACAAAATCAAGTAAGTAGTAAAAACGAAGTGACAAAACAAACTCAAACGAATAAAAAAAATGAAGAAACAAGCAAAAATCAGGTAAGTAGCAAAAACGAAGAAACACAAAATAGCAAAACAAATAATAATACTATAGTTGAAAAACAATATAAAGGTTTTGAAACAGTTGGTAAAATTGAAATACAAAAAACAGGACTTAATTTACCTATATTAAGTCAAGTTACAGTACAAGGAATGGAAGTAGCTCCTTGCTTATTATATTCAAAAGGACAAATTAATCAAAGTGGAAATACTGTAATAGTAGGTCATAATTATAACAATATTTTTTCTAAAAATAAAAATTTAGAAAAGGGAGATAAAATTTCAATTACAACTCTAGATGGGCAAAAAGTAACATATACTATTTATAGTAAATTTCGTACTACACCAGATGAAGTTGATTATCTTGTAAGAAAAATAGGAGACAAGCCAGAAATAACTTTATCTACTTGTACAGAAAGTGACAAATATAGACTTGTTATTCTAGCGGTTGCTGATTAAAATACTTATATAAAAATTGTAAAGCTTGAACATATATAAATAAAAAAGCAAACATAGGAGGAAAATATGGGTTTTTTTGATAAATTAAAACAAGGTTTAAATAAAACAAAAAATTCATTTGATGAAAAAATTAATAATGTATTTAGTAATTTCAGAAAAGTTGATGAAGAATTATTAGAAGAATTAGAAGAAGTTTTAATAATGTCTGATGTAGGAGTAGAAACATCAACTAAAATAATTGGAAACTTACGTGAAAAGATAAAAAGAGAAAAAATCGAAGATGAAGATGGTGTAAAAAATGCTTTAAGAGATGAAATAAAAGCAATTTTAGATGAAGTAGATAATGGACTAAAATTAGAAACTCATCCAGCAGTTATTTTAGTAGTAGGTGTTAATGGAGTTGGGAAAACTACATCAATTGGAAAAATAGCAAATAGATTAAAGAAAGATGGAAAAAAAGTTGTAATTGCAGCAGCTGATACATTTAGAGCAGCAGCAGTAGAACAATTAGAAGTTTGGGCAAATCGTGCAGGTTGCCAAATGGTAAAGAAAGAGGAAGGCTCAGACCCTGCATCAGTAGTGTATGAAGCAATTCAAATAACAAAAAATGAAAATGCAGATGTTCTAATTTGTGATACAGCAGGAAGATTGCATAACAAAAAATATTTGATGGACGAGTTAGTAAAAATAAAAAAAGTAATAGATAAAGAATTACCAAATGCTTCAAAAGAAGTACTTATGGTATTAGATGCAACAACAGGACAAAATGCAATTCCACAAGTAAAGGCTTTTAAAGAAACTGTTGATATAAATGGACTAATATTAACAAAATTAGATGGAACAGCAAAGGGTGGAGTTGTAATTGGAATCGTAGCTGAAAATAAGATGCCTGTTAAATTTGTGGGTGTAGGAGAACAAATTGATGACATGGAAATTTTCAACAGTACCGATTTTGTAAATGCACTAATTTAAAATAATATTTAATAGTAATAAAAAGAAAATTATACTAATGAGTGAACACAAATTGTGGGGAAAATACTTTAGATAAAAATATAAATTTATATAAAAAGGAAGGAGAAAGTACGAAATAAATCGTACAACTAAAAATGGAAAAAACAGAACCACAAAATGCACTTGTAAAAGTAGAAGTTAAAAAGCGTAAATTAAGAAAATGGATTGTTTTAGCATTTTTTGTAATTGCTATAATTG
Source organism: uncultured Clostridia bacterium (assembly GCA_947632035.1). Taxonomy (GTDB): domain Bacteria; phylum Bacillota; class Clostridia; order TANB77; family CAG-508; genus CAG-273. The sequence goes on from CANRNR010000005.1 coordinate 15,740, forward strand.
TCTCATATGTTACTTATAGAGGAAATTATTTAGAAACTCTTGAATTAGGAGAACAGTATTTAAGTATTTTTTGGAAAAACATATTTTATCAATTTGGTACGTTTATATCAAACTTCATAATTCTATTTTTACTTATTTACATTACTAATAAAAGAATAAAAAAAGGATTAGTACCATTTTTTGAAGAAGAAAAAAAGAAAATACCTAAAATGCCAAACAAATCAATAGCATTTATAGTTTCATTATTAGTTAGTTTCTTTGTTACTAACATAATGCTAAAAAAATTAATGCTATGTTTAAATATGGCTGCATTTGAAATTACCGATCCAGTAATAGGATTAGATATAGGATATTTTGTTTTTATACAACCATTTTTGCAATTTTTATTACGCTATCTACTATTTATTGTAGTTGGCTTAACTATATATGGGGCTTTTTATTATATTGCAGTTTTCAATTTTTTATTAGATGGAGTTAGTAGAGAAACTTTAAAGAAAAGTAAACTATTAAATCAACTTTGCAATAATATTATTGTAATAGCAATTCTTATTGCAATAACAATTTTTGTAGAAACATTTAATGTTGGACTTCAAAAATTTATAAATTTAGGAAGTTATGCTATTTGGGGAGCTGGAATATCAGAAGTAACAGTAAAATTATGGGGATATAGAATTTTATCAGTAATTATTGTAGTTTCAGTTATATTAGCAGTTCACAGATTAAAAAAAGGAGATACAAAGAGAATACTTACAGCTTTAGCGATAGTGCCAGCATTTTTAATTTTAATGCTTGTGTCTTTAATAGGCTTTAATCTTATATTTATAAATTCAAACGAATTAGATAAACAGCAAGATTATATAAAGGCTAACATACAGTCTACAAAGCAGGCATATGGAATAGATATAGATGAAGTATCTTTATCAGAAAATGAAACAATAACAAAAGAAACACTAAATAAAAATATTAATATTATAAATAATATTAATATAACAAATAAAGATATTGTATTAAATAATTTAAATACTTCACAAACCAATAAAGGATATTATACTTATGGAACAACACAAGTTAGTGTAAAAGATATAGATGGAAATCCTAGTTTAGTATATATTACACCAAGAGAAATTACAGATTCAGCTGGAACATATAATAATAAGACATATCAATATACACATGGATTTGGAGTTGTTATAACATCAGCTAGTAAAGTAGATGAAAATGGAGCATTAATACATCTACAAAAAGGTTTTGAAACTGCTGAAAATGATGTAATTACTATTAGTGAACCACGAATATATTTTGGTTTAGAAACAAATGATACTGTTGTAACTAATAGTAAAGGAAAAAAGGAATTTGATTATCCAATAATAGATTCAGCAACGGCAGAAAATGCCGAAAATATATATCAAGGACAAGCAGGACTTAGTTTAAACTTTTTCGATAGACTTGTATTGGCAATAAAAGAAAATGACTTAAAACTTGCATTATCTGGAAATGTAAATTCAAATAGTAAAATATTAATAAATAGAAACATAATAGAAAGAGCAAAGACTCTAATGCCATATATTTTATATGACGAAAATCCTTATTTAGTGACAACAAAAGAAAATAGGTTAGTATGGGTATTAGATGGATATACTATAACAGAATGTTATCCATATTCACAAAGATTAACGTTAGAAACTGATAATGTATTAAATAAGATAGATATAAGTTACATCAGAAACTCCGTAAAAGTTTTAATTGATGCATATGATGGAACTATAAATTATTACATTACTGATAAAAACGATCCAATAATTTCAGCATACCAAAAAATCTATCCAGATTTATTTATTGATGACGTAAATGCTATTCCAGAAGAAATAAAAGAGCAATTTATATATCCAGAATTTTTATATAGTATTCAAGCTGAAATTTTAGAAAGATATCATAATGTACAAACTGATGTATTATATAGACAAGACGATATATGGAAAATTGCTACACATAATACAAGTAAAGTATTGTCAAAGATAGGAACAGAAATTACACCATATTATGCTATGGTAAAAACAGTAAATAATGAAAATTGGACATTAGGTTTAGTTTTACCATATACCCAAAATGATAAGCAAAACTTAATATCATATTTAGTAGGTTCGTATGAAAATGGGCAGTCAAAATTAACAATTTATAAATATCAAGCAGATAGTGATATAGCAGGACCAATGCAAATAGATACACAATTAGAACAAGATGAAAGAATTTCAGAAGAAATAGAAGAACTTAATGCATTAGGAACTAAAATTAGTAAAGATATGATAGTAATTCCAATTGATAATTCTCTACTTTATATAGAACCAATATATCAACAATATGTAAATGATGAAAAAGCAACTCCAGTACTTAAAAAAATAGTTGTAGCTTCAGGAAAAAAGGTAGCTATTGGAGATACATTAGAAGAAGCTTTGAATAATTTAGTATCACAGAATGCAGTTGATATTGAAATAGAAAATACCGATGACATAGAAGGAATATTAGATGCAATAATTAAAGCAAATCAAAACTTAAAACAATCTAATAAAAACAATAATTGGGAAATGGCAGGAAAAGATATGTCAAAGCTCCAAGAGTTAATAACAAAGCTTGAGAAATTGATTAAAGAACAAGAAAAGGGAGACAATAAAGGAAATAATATAAAAAATTCAACCAATATTTACAATACAGATAATAATCAATAAAAACAAATTTATAAAATATTAATATAATGTATTGACAAATAAGGTTAATGAATAATAAAATATAAATGTATTCAAATATGGTTTCGAATGCATTTATATTTTTTTATTTTGAGTAAGATACATAAGAGAATTAAATGGAGGAACAGAGGAAAAAATGAATCAGAATAATGTGAAAGGTATAACTTTAATTGCATTAGTAGTTACAATAGTAATACTTTTGATATTAGCGGCAATAAGTATAAATGTAATAATAGGAGAAGATGGAATTATAAATCAAACAAAATTAACAAAAGTAAAACAGAATCATGCAGAAGTAAGTGATCAAATACAAGTAATTGCAGCAGACTATTATGGAAAAAGAGTAATGGAACAAGAAGAAGGGTTAATAGATTATCTTAAAAATAAAGAAATAATAGATGATAATAAGGTAATAAATGTTGAAAAACTATTAAGCATGGAATTATCAACAGGAAATGGAACCAACAAAAAGGATACATATGTACTTGAAAAAGTAGAAAATGAAGATGAAGCAATTGAAGAAATTTATGATATAATATATTACGATGAAAATGGAAGACCAGAAAAAATAGGAAATTTAAAAGATATGTAAAGATTAAATTATTTACTTGGTTTATAAATAATTTGTACACACTTTAAATTATATGAAATTGATTATATAAAATATGTATAAAACTAAAAAAAATCTCCACTCTAATAAAGAGTGGAGGTTTTTATGTTTAAGAAAAACAAATTAGAAAAAGCATTATTAAAAAATTTAGAGCAAATAAATAATACATTAACAAAAAATAATATATTAGAATTTACAGAATTATTAGGCAATAAAAAACAATTACTAATAAGAAACTTCATGACAGGAATTTCAAAAGGTATAGGGATAGGAATTGGATTTACTATTTTAACTGCAATTTTAGTAATAATACTTCAAAAAATTGTAACCTTGAATATCCCAGTTATAGGAGATTACATTGCAGATATTATAGAAATTGTAAGAAATAGATAATAAATTTAATTAATAATTTTGAAATTTAAATGTAAAATTTTTATTAGTTTAAATTAATAAAATAAAAAATCTTTAATTACTATTTATTTTTTTTCAAACTTTATATATAATGTAACAAACAATAATATAATTAAACGTATTGTAAAATAATAAGAATAATATAAAGGTGGAAAAATAATGAATTTAGCAAACAAATTAACTATTTTAAGAATTCTTTTAGTACCAATTATGGTCATAACCTCATTTATAAACATAGAAGGAGAAATCTGGGGAATACCAATCACATACATAATAATAGATGTTATATTCATAATTGCTGCAATAACAGATAAGTTAGATGGATATATAGCAAGGTCTAGAAATCAAATTACTACATTTGGAAAGTTTTTAGATCCAATAGCAGACAAAATAGTAGTGATAACTGCAATGATTATGCTTGTAGAATTTAATCATTTACCAGCATGGATTCCAATTATAGTTATATTTAGAGAATTTGTGGTATCAGGTTATCGTTTAATTGTAGTAGAGAAAAATGGAAAAGTAATTCCTGCAAATGTGTGGGGAAAATTAAAAACTGTAACTCAAATGGTAGCAATAATTCTTGCATTTATTGATCCAAATGCCTATGGAGCAATATTTGATGGCAATTTAATTGGCTATGAATTTGTTATTAATTTATTAGTTACTATAACAATGAGTGTTTCAGTAGTTGCAACAATATTTTCAGGTTGGGAATATATAAAAGGTGGAAAAGATTTATTTAAAGATTCAATATAAATATATATAATATTATGTTTTTTTCGCTCCATCCCTGCTTCGTAACAACTTGTAAATAAAATTTTTCTTCGTAAAATTTTATAACAATTTGTAACTCGTTGTTCCCCACAGCCTCGCTACAAAAACATAATATTATATATCTGTAATGAATTTAAATAAATTTAGAAGGAGTAAAACATGGATAAAGAGCAAGCTCAAAAAAGAGCAGAGGAATTAAGACCTCTCTTACAATATTATACACAAAAATATTTTGATGATGAACAGGTTGTAAGCGACTACGAGTATGATATGTTAATGAGAGAATTAAAACAAATAGAAAAAGAATTTCCTGATCTTATAACAGAGGATTCTCCTACGCAAAGAGTTGGCAGTAGTATAAAAAAAGGCTTTGAAAAGGTTACACATGAGGTTCCACTTCAAAGTCTTCAAGACGTATTTACATTTGAGGAAGTAGAAGAATTTGATGAAAGAATGAAAAAAGCAGCAGAAGAATTTGGAAGACCATTAGATTATGTAGTAGAAACTAAAATAGATGGTTTATCTTCTGCAATAGAATATAGAGATGGAAAATTAGTAAAAGGGGCTACAAGAGGAAATGGACTAATTGGAGAAGATGTAACAGAAAATATTAAGACAATAAAAACTGTACCTAAAACTTTAAAGGAGCCAATTTCTATTACTGTACGTGGTGAAGTTTTTATTGGAAAAGAAGATTTTGAAAAGTTAAATGAGAATAGATTATTAGACGAGCAGGAACAATTTGCAAATGCAAGAAATGCTGCAGCTGGATCACTTCGCCAGTTAGATAGTAAAATAACTGAATCAAGACCATTAAATATTTTTATTTTTAACGTACAAAAATGTGAAGACATTAATTTTGAAACACATTATGAAAGTCTATTATACTTAGAAAAACTTGGCTTTAATGTAAATCCTGTTAAGATTTTATGCAAAAATATGGAAGAAGTAAGAAAAGCAATAGAAGACATTGGAAACATGAGAGATAAGTTAGACTTTGGAATAGATGGAGCAGTTGTAAAAGTAAATGATTTGGAATTGAGAGAAAAAGTTGGTACAACTTTTAAAACTCCAAAATGGGCAGTTGCATATAAATATCCACCAGAGAAAAAAGAAACTTTATTAAAAGATATTATTTGCCAAGTAGGTAGAACGGGTGCAATAACTCCTATGGCAATATTAGAGCCAGTACATGTAGCAGGTTCAAAAATTTCAAAAACAACTCTTCATAATGAAGATTACATTAAAGAAAATGATATAAGAATAGGTGATAGAGTAATTATACAAAAAGCTGGAGATGTTATTCCAGAAGTAGTTGGTGTAGTAAAAGAAAAAAGAGATGGAACTGAAAAGATTTTTCATATGCCAGAAGTTTGTCCTGTTTGTGGTGCACAAACAGTTAGAGAAGAAGGAGAAGCAGTTTGGCGTTGTATTGGAATTGAATGTCCTGCTAAACTTTATAGAAGCATTATACATTTTGCTTCAAAAGATGCAATGAATATAGATGGATTAGGAGAAGCAATTATTGGAGAACTAATTGAAAGAAAGCTTATTTCTAACATTGCAGATATATATAAATTGACTTTTGATGATATAGCATCATTAAAGAAAAATGGCAAAAAATTTGCACAAAACATGATGGATGCTATTGAAGAAAGTAAACACAAAGACTTATATTGTTTGATAAATTCTTTAGGTATAAGACATGTTGGAGTAAAACTTGCAAAAACTTTAACTAAATATTATAAAACGATGGATGATTTGATGAATAGTTCTTATGAAGAATTAAAAATGATAGATGATGTAGGAGAAATTACAGCACTTACAATTAGTGAATTTTTTAAACAAAACCAAACTATTGATTTAATTGAAAAACTAAAACAAGCAGGATTAAATATGAATGCTTTTAAAGAAGAAAATTCTGATAATAGATTTGATGGAAAAACTTTTGTTTTAACAGGCGGATTACAAAACTATACAAGAGATGAAGCAAGTGAAATTATTGAAAAATTAGGAGGCAAAACTTCATCTTCAGTATCTAAAAAAACAGATTATGTTTTGGCTGGTGAGGATGCTGGAAGTAAATTAAAAAAAGCACAAGAGCTAGGTGTAACAATTATTTCAGAAGAAGAATTTGTTGCTATGATTAGTTAAATTCTAATAGAAGAAAAAATAATAAAAATATTAGCAAATAGTTAGAAAAATAAAAATTATGATGTGAAATTTTTGAATTAAATAAAACTAAAGGAGAGTAAATGGAAGGAAAATATACATTTAAACAATTTTATCAAAATTTAGAGGATGGTTATCAAATTTATTTTACTTATGTAAGAAATAGATATTTATTATTTAAGACAGCAGAAAATTGTTATACACAAAAACTATTATCAGTAGACGAAAAAAATCCACAGCCAAGAAATAGTATGCTTACTTTTAAAAGAGTAAAAGAAATGTTTCCACACATGGAAAATATTGAGTACAAGGTTTCAAACTTATTGGATTAAATGCACAAAGAGCGATAAAAAATATTGATATATAACTTAATAAAGAATATGGTCAAAATAAATTAAAAAGATAGTTAAAAAGTTAGATAAAAATAAGACAAAACGGTTGCAAAGTGTATAAAATGATGTTATAATATAAAGGCAATTTTTTTTAAGGGGTGCTTCAAATGACAGTAAAAGAAACAAACATCAAGCTCTTTACTAAAGAGCAGGTAGAAGCTATCAATGATAAGCTTCAGCAACAATGCCTTGTGCTTACAAATGGGTGTATTGAAATGGACACCAGTACACTAAATGTTGGCATAAGGAGTGGTAGAGGACAGATTGCTTCTTATAGTGAGGCAAGAGTACTCCAAATAATTAGGAAAGTTTTTCCTGATTATGATAACATCATTCTAAATGGTGTTAGCACTTGCTAAGGAATTCCCTTAGCAGAAAAGTCCCTCGAAAGAGGGATTTTTTTATATAAAAAACCGAAGTTTTTGAGATTAATTTATATATAGTGATAAATTCTAATTAAAAAATTTTAGGATTAACATTTACAGTTTCTTGGTTAGTATATATAACCATTCCTGGCTTAGCTTTATTAGGCTTTTTTACATATTTTACAAAAGTATAATCAACAGGTACATTAGATGACTGCATTGCTTTACTATGATAAGCAGTAATAGATGCACATTTATTTATAGTTTCTTGTGGTGGCATTTTTCCATTTGTTTGTAAGATAACATGACTTCCATGAATATCTTTAACATGAAACCAAATATCATCTTTGCTAGCAATTTTGAAAGTAAGTTCGTCGTTTTGTTTGTTATTTCTTCCTACTAATATTTTGAAATTATCAACTACATAAATTATAGGATTTTCAGTATTTGAAACTTTTTTCATCTTTTGAACTTTCTTCTTAGAATTCTTTTTAGAAGCTACATTAGAATTTGTTTTATTAACAGCAAAATCTTCTTGTATTTCATCATAAACATTATCTAAATCCTTAATAGAATTTGCAGTTTGAATTTCATAAACAATGCTTCCTAAATAATTTAATTCATCTTCTAACTGAATTTTTTGTTCTTGAACAATAGAATAGGTATTTTTTAATTTATGATATTTCTTAAAGTATTTTTTGGCATTATCATTAGGAGATAGTCTAATATCCAAAGGTATATCTATTTGCTTTTCACTATAGTAATTATCTAAAACAATATGTGATATATGCTCATCTGAAATTTTATATAAATTAGAAGTAATAAGCTCACCATATATTTTATATTCTTCCATATGAGTACATTCTTCAAGTTTTGAATTTAAAGCAATAAGCTTCTTTTCTAACTTTTTTAATTTTGCAGATATAAAGTTAAGAAGACTATTTCTATATGTTACAAATTGTTCTTGTAGTTGTTTAGAAGAGTAATAATCATCTAAAAAGAAATTAACTTGCAATGCTTCAACCGTATCAGTATGTGTAATAGTATAATCGTTTTGAAAATTTATACATTTTACTTGATTTAGAGCTATACTATTTTTTAGGTTTATAATATAATTAGCAAGTTTAATATAATTTTCTTTATTTAAATCATTTGACATATTTAAAGTTTGAACAGAATATTCAATAAAAGTTTTACTAATACCTATAAATGTATCAATAAAAAACTGAGTCAATGTAAAATCAGTTGGAAAATTATTTTCAAAACGCAAGTAGTCTAAAATATCTATTTTGTTTGAAGTAGGAAAGGTATAGATTTCTTTTGGAAAAATATTTCGATTTGCACCATCACTAATAGAAAAGTGCCTAATAGCATCAATGATAATATTTGAATTATCTAAAAGTAAAATGTTACTATGTTTTCCCATAAGCTCGACAATTAATTTCTTACTAACAATATTATCTTCATCATCTGAAAACTCAATTATTAATATTCTTTCTAAACCTATTGTATATATATTGGCAAGTTTTGAATTAGTTAAATGTTTTCTAAGTAGCATACAAAAATTAGGAGCAACTGTTGGATTCTCCCTTTTAGAAGTAGTTAAATGTGCACAATAAAAATTAGCAGAAATGTTAAGGCAAAGTGCATACTGTAAGCTATTAGCATAAATACTAAGTAGTACTTCATTTTGACTTGGCTGATAAACCTTTTGAACTTTTCCACCAATTAAATTATTTTTCAATTCCTCAGTAACAGCATTTAAAACTAATCCATCAAAAGCCATAATTAGTAATCCTTTCAATATAATTACAATATGATGTTTAAATTACATATTGTATAAAAATTGTATCATGCTCAAAATAATATCATATTTTATAGAATTTATCAATTTTTTCAAAATTATCTATTGACAGAAAAAAAGAGAGTAGATATAATAAACCATAGTAATGAAGTGGCTTACAGGAGGTAACAATTAGCATGGGCAAAACTGATGTATATTATTCATCAAATGCAAATTATAATGACATGTCAGATGAAGATTTAATTACTTTAATTAAATCTGATGATAAATGCGCCCTAGAACACCTAATAAATCGTTACAAAAGCCTAGTTAATATGAAAGTGGGCAGATATTATATTATAGGTGCAGAAAGAGAAGATATAGAGCAAGAAGGATTAATTCGGATTATTTAAAGCAATTAAAAATTATCAAGCAGATAAACAAAACTCTTTTAAAACATTTGCTAGCATATGTATAGAAAGGCAACTAATTACAGCAATTAAAAGCTCTAATAGACAAAAACATATGCCACTTAATTCATATCTATCATTAAATTGCAATGCTTATGACAATGAAGAAGATGGAAATAATAGCAATGCAGAACTATATGAAATTTTAAACACTAATTTAATAGAAGATCCATTAGATACAATTACACAAAAGGAATACTATGCTAATATAGAAGCTACAATAGATAAAACTTTAAGTGATTTTGAAAAAAAAGTATTAAACCAATATATACAAGGCGAAAGTTATGTTCAAATTGCAGAAAAGCTAGATGCACCAGTTAAGTCTATTGATAATGCTATTCAAAGGATTCGTAAAAAGGCAATTAAAGAAATACTAGATGAGTCAAATTAGCTAAATTAATTTAGTTAGAAAAATATATATTAAAATAGCTAGAAATAAAGTTTCTAGTTAATTTATGCTTCTATAGCTCAGTAGGTAGAGCACAGCCATGGTAAGGCTGGGGTCGCCGGTTCGATTCCGGCTGGAAGCTCCAACGATATACCATTTTTAAATTTTTACAAATAGCATCAACTTGACATAATATTCTAAATGCTATATAATATACCTACAATGCTAAAAAGCATTAATATATTCAATTTCTTTTAAGGAGGATATACATCATGAGAGTACTAAAAAGAAAAAATCCAAGAGGCTGGGAAGTTGAAAAGGTATGTACGGGAGAAAATCGTGGACATGGCGATGGTGGCTGTGGAGCACTACTTGCAGTCGAAGAAACCGATGTCCACATATTCAGCGATTTTGGGCATTTAGTAGACGGAGATCCACGATTCTTTGGTTTCATATGCCCTGAGTGTGGAAAGTGCACAGGTATTCCTGAAGAGGAATTACCTGAGTCAGTTAAAAACAGGGCATGGGATGAATTTCGAAAAAATATGAACCCGTAAACAAATTTAAAAGCATATGAAGTAAAAATATTTTTTATTTCATATGCTTTTTTATTATCTACATTTACAATGAAAATATTGATTTATTATAAATAATGTGATATATTTTAGTCACTCTAGCAATGCTAGACCTAAATCTTATACTCCTGTTTTTATCGCAGGTTTTATATAGCAAATATAATTATAAAGGGGTAAAGAAGAAATGTTTAAACTTATCGAAATATTTACTGGTTTATTTGCGGTTGTAAAAGCAAATAAGGAGGAATCTAAATTTCCTGTTAATGCTCATGCTTTTCTTGAAGTAATTAATCGCAATTCAGATATGAAAGTGATAGTACTGAAAGGTAAAATGTCACAAGAATTATCGGATAGCGGTGAATTAGAAAGCTTGAAAAAGGAAGCAATAGAGCTTACAAAGGAAACTCTGTATGGAGAGTTTAGACGGTAAGAAACATGACAAAGAGGCTATAATACAGCCTCTTTATATTTTAAAATTTATAAGTTACATGAGAGAATATTGGATTTTTATTATTGATTGAAATGTTTATAAAAAACATTTTATATATATTACTTGCCAAAGAATAAAAATTGTGCTACATTATAATTGATAAATTTGCAAGGGGATGAAAATATTATACGATATGAAAACAAAAGCAGAAAATAAAGAGTTAAAAGTTATAAAAGATAAAAATCCAAATGTAAAAAAATGGGTTATTTTAGTATCTATTATGATTATTACTATTATTGGTTCAGGAGCTTTAAACATAATATTAAGTAATTCCAATAAAACAGCTTTAGCAAGTGCAGATGATGAAGAATTATCAATAGAAAATTTTACCGATGTAGAGAATAAAACAGAAGAAGAATTAAAAGAAATAAACGATAAAGAAATAAAAAAATCTGAACAAAATAAAAAATCAAAAGAAAAAGATACTTCAAACAAAAATACTACCAAAAATAGTAATAGCTCTAAAACAAAAAATAAATATTATATAAAAGTAAATTATAATGCACAAGTGGTTACAGTATATACTTATGATTCTAAAGGCAATTATACAGTACCTGTTAAAGCAATGGTATGTTCAACTGGTACTGCAACTCCAAGGTCAGGAGTTTATAAAATTCCGGCTAAAATTTTGTGGTGCAAAATGTATGGAGATGTATATGCTCATTATTGTAGTCAAATTGTAGGAAATATCTTATTCCATTCAGTTCCATTTTTAGAGAAAAACAACCATACATTAGAATATTGGGAATATGATAAACTCGGAACAAAAGCATCAATGGGATGTATAAGATTAACTACAAGAGACGCTAAATGGCTTTTTGACAATGTATCTGTTGGAACATCAGTTGAATTTTACTCAAGTTCTAACCCTGGACCACTAGGTAAGCCAACAGCACCAAAAATTTCAAGTGGTCCTAAAAACTTAAGAGGTTGGGATCCAACAGACCCAGATCCTAATAATCCTTGGAAGAATTATAATCCTAACAAAGAAGATAATAATAAAAATGAAAATACCAATACTGAAGCACCTAGTGTAGATAACACAAATAATCAAAATAGTGGAAATAATGTAAATAATGAAAATAGTCAAATTCCAGAAAATAATACAAACAATGAAAACAATCAAGTTAACGGAAATAATACAAGCAACGAAAACAATCAAGTTAATGGAAATAACACAAATACTGAAAATAATCAGAGTAGTGGTAATACTAATAATGAAAATGATACAAATACTGATAACAACCAAAGTAGTGGAAATAATACGCAAAGTGGAAATGTACAAACTAATGATACGTCTAGCGAAAATAACCAAAGTACTGAAACAACAGGTGATGGCTTAAATACTAATAATTAAACTGAAGACTAGAAATAATCAAAAATTTATATCTTATATAAAAATTAATAATAGGAGGAAATTACATTATGAAAATGGGAATAGTAGGACTTCCTAATGTCGGAAAGAGTACTTTATTTAATGCAATAACAAAGGCAGGAGCAGAATGTGCAAACTATCCTTTTTGTACAATAGAGCCAAATGTAGGAATAGTTGCAGTACCAGATGAAAGATTAGATAAGCTAGCTGAAATTTATCATCCAGAAAAAGTTACTCCTGCTGTAATTGAATTTGTTGATATTGCAGGTTTAGTAAAGGGTGCTAGCCATGGAGAAGGATTAGGAAACAAATTCTTATCACACATAAGAGAAGTAGACAGCATAATAGAAGTAGTAAGATGTTTTGAAAATAGCAATATTGTTCATGTTGATGGAGGAATAAATCCTGTTAGAGATATAGAAACAATTAATTTGGAATTAGTTTTTGCAGACATGGAAACAATAGAAAAGAGGCTTGACAATGCTAGGAAAAAATTAAAGGCTGATAAAAAATATCAAGAAGAAATTGATTTATTAGAAAAAGTAAAAAAATGTTTAGAAGAAGGAAAACCAGCAAGGTCTTTAAACTTAAATGAAGATGAACAATTAATTATTAGAGATTCATTTTTATTAACCATGAAACCAATTTTGTATATAGCAAATGTTTCAGAAGAACAATTATCAAATGCAGAAAATGATGAAAATGTAAAGCAAGTAGTAGAATATGCTAAAAAAGAAAATGCAGAGGCAATTGCTCTTTGCGTAAAAATAGAAGAGGAACTTGCAAGCTTAGAAAAAGATGAACAAAAGGAAATGTTAGATGCTTTAGGATTAAAAGAATCAGGATTAGATAAAGTAATTAAAGCAAGTTATGATTTATTAGGATTAATGTCATTTCTAACAGCTGGAGAACCAGAAGTAAGAGCATGGACAATTCAAAAAGGAACAAAAGCACCAAAAGCAGCAGGAAAAATTCATAGTGATATAGAAAGAGGATTTATAAGAGCAGAAATTGTTTCTTATGATGACTTAATTAGAGAAGGCTCAATGAATAATGTAAAAGAAAAAGGCTTAATGCGTTTAGAAGGAAAAGATTATATAATGCAAGATGGAGATGTAGTATTATTTAGATTTAATGTATAAATTATAATATAAAATTTTTAGTTAAAATTAAATAAAACCATAAATTGTAACAAAAAACAGTTATTATTTAAGCTAAAAATAATAAAATGATAAAAAAATGTAAAAATTGACAAAAAAAACTTGACTATTTTATAAGCAAAGTATAAAATGTTAGCAAATAAGAAATCTATGTATAAGTTTTATTATTTTTAGAAATAATAAAAGTAAAACATCAAAAGAAAAAGGAGATTGAAAAAAATGAAAAATCAAAAAATTATTTTAGTATTTGCATTAGTAGCAGTATTTTTATTAATTATGGCAAACTTAGTACAAGCAACAAACAATATATTACAAGTAAATCCACCACCTGAATATAATGGTCAACAATCTGGAAATAATGCAGCAGGAAATAACACAGTAGGAAATAATACACCAGTTAATAATGCACAGAAAAACAATACATTACCTACAAATAATTCTGCAAATAATACATTACCACAAACAGGTGTAACAGAAGATACAACATTATTTGTCTTCATTGCAATATGTGTAGTATCAGCAGTATATGCATTTATTAAAATCAAAAATTATAGAAATATTTAATTGAATATATAAGCAAAAATATTCTACTTATGAAATCAAAGATTTACTAAGTAGAATATTTTGAAGACTTTTTATATTTATAAAAAAACTGTAGGGGAAAATCTCTACAGTTTTTAAAGTTTCTCAGTTGCTTTTACTACAGTTCTTTTCCCATTTACATTATTGCATGTGATAAGAGTTATAATCTTTTGGTTTCCAACATCTTGATTAGTACATGATAAATCATTGACATCAACTTCATATTTATCAAAAACTGTGTATATAACTTTTCTACCATTTAAATCATAAACTTCTACTAAATCATTTTTAGATAATTGTTTTAATTTACTAAAAAATCTATTATCCACATAATTATGACCTGCAATACATAAATTTCCAACTTCATTTGGCATTGGACCTGCAAATCTGCATAGTGAAATTTTTAATAATTCTTTATTACTTTCTGATAAAATAGGGTAATTTAAATTTATTTTATCAATACAGAGCATTCCTATTACAAATGGATTTTCTATTATTGTAGATGTATTTTCTATTTCAACTTGATTAAATTGATTGTCTTGATATAAAGTAGTTAGTGTATAATTTTTCAAAAGTTGCTTTGATATTTTTTCCTGTTCGTTTTTTTTATAAAAATGATAAAATAAAACCAAAAGAGATATTACTGCTAGTATGAAAGAAATAAAAAATTGTAAAGAATATTTACTTAATTTAAAAAAAGAAACTTTACTACTAGAATTTTTTATATTAGAAAGATTTTTTTCTTTCAACAATTTACTATATTCTATAATTTGATTCATAACTATCACCTTATATTTTGATATTCTTATTTAGTATTGACATTATAGATAAAATTATTTATTAAAATTAAAAAAATGTATTATTTTTTAAAAAAGAGATGTAAAAATAAATAATCTATGATAGAATACAAATATAAAATTTAATATTAAGGAGAGTGTTATTATTGCCAAATTTAAAGTATAAAAGAGTATTGCTAAAACTTAGTGGTGAAGCTTTGGCAGGAGAAAGCAAACATGGTATTGATGCAAAAACAATAGGTGGAATTTGTGACAAAATAAAAGAACTAGTAGATTTAGGTGCAGAAGTTGCAATTGTAGTTGGAGGCGGAAATTTCTGGAGAGGAAAATATGGTTCAGAAATGGAAAGAACAACATCTGATTATATGGGAATGCTTGCAACTTGTATGAATGGATTAGCACTTCAAAGTTCACTAGAATCAAGAGGAGTTTGTACAAGATTACAAACAGCAATTGAAATGAGAGAAATAGCAGAGCCTTACATAAAAAGAAAAGCAGATAAACATTTAACTAATAAAAGAGTAGTTATATTTAGTTGTGGAACTGGAAATCCATATTTCACAACAGATACAGCAGCAGCTTTAAGAGCAGCAGAAATAAATGCTGAAGTTATATTAGTAGGAAAAACAATTGATGGAGTATATTCAGATGATCCAAAAATAAATAAAGATGCAATTAAATATGATAAAATTAGTTATTTAGATATTCTTAATAAAGATTTAAAAGTAATGGATTCGACAGCTACATCTTTATGCAGAGATAATAATATTCCTTTAATTGTATTTGGAATAGATAATCCAGACAATATGGTAAAAGCTATATTGGGAGAAAAAATAGGAACTATTATAGAAAATTAAAATTATATAAATGAAATATTAAATAAACTTTAATTTATGGAGTTTAAAGTTAGAAATAAAAATTAAAATAAAAAGAAAGGAGAGTATAACCTACTTAAATAATATAAAATTAAAAAGTAAGAATAATTATTAAAGGTTATACAAAATAAAAAAATGATGAATAGTATTTTCGAAGAAAAAATGGATAAAACAATAAGCGTTTTTAGAGAAAGCTTATCAGAAATTAGAGCAGGTAGAGCAAATCCTGCAATTCTAAATAAAATCACAGTAGATTATTATGGTGTACCAACACCTATAAATCAAGTAGCTGGTATTTCTGTACCAGAAGCTAGAATGATTTTAATACAACCATGGGATATGAGTTTATTAAAAGAAATAGAAAAAGAAATATTAAAATCAGATATTGGAATAAACCCAAATAATGATGGTAAAGTTATAAGATTAACATTTCCAGAATTAAATGAAGAAAGAAGAAAAGAACTAGTAAAAGATATTAGAAAATTAGCTGAAGATGCAAAAGTAGCAATTCGTTCTATTAGAAGAGATGCAATAGATGAAGCAAAAGAAAAAGAGAAAAAGTCTGAAATAACAGAAGATGATTTAAAAAATGAAGAAGATCAAATTCAAAAATTAACAGATAAAAAAGTAGAAGAAGTAGATAAGCTATTAGAAGCAAAAGAAAAAGAAGTCATGAGTATATAATTTATAAGTTAGTTATTAAAAATAAAAAATTGCAAGTATTTAATTTATATAAGAATAGAATAATAAAAAGTTAAATAGAATTATTTAGTAAAAAGAAAGGAATACCAAATGGAGGAAAGACTATTACCACAGCATATTGCAATTATTATGGATGGTAACAGAAGATGGGCAAGGAAAAGAAACTTAGAAACCAAACTAGGACATAAAGAAGGTGCAGAAAACTTAAAAAGAATTGCAAAATATGCAAATAAAATTGGCATTCGATATTTAACAGTATATGCTTTTTCAACAGAAAATTGGAAAAGAACAAAAGAAGAAGTAGGAGCTCTTATGCTATTACTTCAAAAATATGTAGAAGATTTCTTAACTGACAAGAACATGGACAATATTAAAATCAATATCTTAGGAGATATTTCTAAACTAGATAATGGACTTCAAAAAAGTATAAAAAGAATAGTAGAAAAGACAAGTTCAAATACAGGGCTTACTTTAAATATTGCATTTAATTATGGTGGCAGAGATGAAATTGTAAAAGCCACACAGAAAATAGCTACAAAAGTTAAAAATGGTGAAATAAAAGTAGAAGAAATTGATGAAAATTTAGTATCTAATTTTCTTTATACAGCAGGTCAACCAGACCCTGACATTTTAATAAGACCTGGTGGAGAACAAAGAATTAGTAATTATCTTCCATGGCAATTAGCTTATACGGAATTTTTATTTATACCTAAATATTGGCCGGATTTTACGGAACAAGATTTAGATGATGCTATTTCAATTTTTAATAAAAGAAATCGTAAATTTGGTGGTAAATAATAAATTATAAAGTTTATTTTAAGTAATTAAAGATAAATAGTAAATTAAGCAAAAAGTGGAAAGGAATAGAAAAATGAATATTAAAAGGATTGTATCAGGTTTGATTTTATTTCCAATAGTAGCAATTATAATGATATATGGAAATAAATATGTTGTAGATTCTGTTATTGCAGTAATTGCTATTATGAGTATACATGAATTCTATAAAGCTTTTTATACAAGCAATAAAGCAAAACCAATAACATGGCTTCGGCTATATTGCAGCAGCAACAATTTCTATAATACATGTATTTCCAAAACAAATGCTACTAATGATAATTGGAATTTTAATACCTACTATTATATTAATTTTATTTTTACATACAATATTCAGTAAATTAAAAATAAATATAATTGATATGTCAGTTACACTTTTTGGAATTTTCTATATTGCGATATTTTTAATGTTTATATCAATAATTAGGGAAAATCTAGAAAATGGAAAATTTTTAATCTGGTATGTATTCTTTGCAGCATGGGGAACGGATATATTTGCATACATAATAGGAAAAAATTTTGGAAAACATCATTTTACAGAAATTAGTCCAAACAAAACTATAGAAGGTTGCATTGGAGGAATAATAGGAGCAGTCATATTAGTAACGCTTTATACTGTAGCTTGTCAATATATATTCCATTTAGAATTTAATTATATAATTGTTATTTTAATTTCACTAGCACTTAGTGTGCTTAGCCAAATTGGAGATTTATCAGCATCAGCTGTTAAGAGATATACTGGAATTAAAGATTTTAGTAACTTAATTCCTGGACATGGTGGAATGTTAGATAGAATTGATAGTATCGTCTTTATTGCACCTTTTGCTTACTTCTTGTTCATGTTGCTAGTGTAAAAGCATATTTATAAATATTTTCTATTATATATTTTTTATGACTTGCTGTCGTCGTACAGAATAGTGAATTAATAAATATTGTTATCTAATTAAACAATATTTTCTAAGTGTAAATGATTAAAATGCTCCTTCAAACTGCGCGTCATTGCAAAATATATAATAGAAAATTATAGAATGATTAAATAACTATAAAAAGGAGAGACAAAATTGCTAAGTTTTATTATAGCAGCGATAAAAATAATTATTATTTTAGGACTTCTTGTATTTATACATGAAGGCGGACATTTTTTAGTTGCAAAGCTATGCAAGATAAAAGTTAATGAATTTGCAATAGGCTTTGGACCAACGGTATGGAGAAAACAAGGAAAAGAAACTAAATATGCATTAAGATTAATTCCTTTAGGTGGATTTGTTAATATGGAGGGTGAAGAAGAACGCTCTGATGCAGAGGGTTCTTTTAGCAAAGCTAGCATTCCTAAAAGAATTGCAGTTGTAGTAGCAGGTGGACTTGTAAATATCGTATTCGCTTTAATTGTATATTTTATTTTAATGAGTTGTACAGGAAACAATATTTCTACAACAATAGATTCTGCAGTTCCTGATACAGAAGCAAGCAAGGTTGGCTTTGAAGAAAATGATAAAATTGTAAAGGTAAACGGAAAAACTATTCATTACAAAACAGATTTAGATAACGCTCTAAAAAAATGTGATGGAAATGAAATAGAAGTAGTTGTAGAAAAGTCTGATGGAACAAAACAAACATTTAACTTTAAACCAGTAGAAGAAAAGTATAATTATACAGGAATTGCAATTTCAAGTAATGGAGATGAAAAAACAAAAGTCGCAGCACTTTACCCTAAAAGTCCAGCACAAGAGCAAGGCTTACAAGTAAATGATATTATAGTTTCTATAAATGGAGTAAATGTAGAGGGAGATGTTAAAAAGCTATCTTCAGAAATAAGTAAGGTAATTGGAGAAAAAATAGAATTAGAGGTAAAAAGACAAGAGAAAACAGTTAAACTTGAAATAAAACCAGAAGTTCGTTCAAATTATTATTTAGGTGTTTATATGAAAATGGCGGAAAACAACCTGGGAAATAATTTATATTATGCGTTTTTTGAAACTGGAGAATTTGCATTTTCTATAATAGATAATTTAAAACTATTATTTACTGGAAATGTTACAATAGACCAAATGATGGGACCTGTTGGAATAAGTGGTGTAGTTGCAGAAACAAATGGCTTAGCAGATTTTATTTATATACTAGCATTGATTTCTATTTCACTAGGATTTACTAATTTATTACCATTCCCACCATTAGACGGAGGAAAAGTAGTATTATTACTAATAGAAGCAATAAGGAGAAAACCTTTAAATGAAAAGACCGAGATTACAATTCAAATGGTTGGATTTGCAATTTTAATCGGATTGTCTATTTTGGTTACTTATAATGATATTTTGAGGGTGTTTTAATAATTAATTTTACATGTATGTACTATTTCATAATAATTATTGTTATTTCTTGTGCTTGCTGTCGTCGCTTAGGTTTATGAATAAATTTGCTTTTGTGATTCATATAAAAATAATATTTCTAAATAAAAATTATTCAAATGCTCCTTCAAACTGCGCGCACTACAAAATAACAATAATTATTATACGTAAACAATATAATAAACTTATATTATTAATAAATAGAGGAGAAATACAATGGAAGAAGTTACTGTGTTAAAGACTGTAAAACAAGTTTTTAAAGATTATAATACAAACAGCTTTGCTTTAAGTGAAGGTAAAGTTGCTTGTATTAATGTGTATAAAAAAACTGGTACTTTGGAAATAAAGCTAAAGGCTACTTCTTCTATTCCTGTAAAGGATTTATTAGAGTTTGAAAAGTATTTGAGCAAGAGATTTGCTTTTAAAGAGATTGAAATAAAGATTGAAAACGAAAGAAAAAATACATTAAAAAATAATGAAAATATAAATGAAGAAGATATAAATGCAAATATTACAAATGAATCCAAAGAGAGCAATTTAGATGATGACATATCTAATAAAATTAAAAGCGAGTGGCCATATATTGTAGAATATATGGCATATAAGCATCCTTTGACGAAGGCATTATTAAAAGATAGCATAGTGGAAATAAATGAAAATAAGCTTACTGTAAAACTTGCAAGAAAAGGACAAGCTATTTTGTCTGCAAGAGGATTTGAAAAAATATTAGAAGCTAAGCTAGATGATTTATATTCAAAAAAATATATTGTTACATATAAAGAAGAAATTACAGAAGAAATGATAAGAAATTATGAAGAATATGCAAAAGAATTAGAAAAACAAGCAATTCTATCAGCTCAAACTGAAGCACAAAGAGAAGCTGAGCAAAGAGCAAATGATGCTTTAATAGAAGAAGGTTCAAATAGTTCTTCTAATAATAGCCAAAATAATTCTTCAAAAGGTAGTTCAAATAGCAATTCAAATAATGCTTCAAATAGCTCTTCAAATGGACAAGGTGGAGGGCAAAATGGTTCATCAGGTAATGGTGGGTCTAATGGTTCAAATAATGGAAATATTACAAATAGTGGCAATTCAGGAGATAAGTCTTCTGACTCAAATGAAGAAGAAAATTCACCTTTAATTTTGGGTAGAAGTTTAAAAATAAAAGAAGAATTAAGCAAAATTTCAGATATAAGCATAGATAGTGGAAAAGTACTAATAGATGGGGAGATTCTAAATACAGATTCAAGAGAACTAAAATCAGGTAAGTTTTTAGTTACTTTTGATGTATATGATGGAACCACGACAATTACTTGTAAAGCTTTTGTTGAAGCAGATAAACATGATAGTGTTGTTAAAAGATTAAAAAGTGTAAAAGGTGTAAAAGTTAATGGAAATGCACAATTTGACCCTTTTGCAAAAGAATTAGGAATAATTGCAAATGTAATTATTGAATCTACTGGAATTAAAAGAGAAACTAGAAGTGATGATGCAAAAGAAAAAAGAGTTGAACTTCATATGCATACACAAATGAGCCAGATGGATGGAATGACAGCAGTTACAGATTTACTTAAACGAGCTGTAAAATGGGGAATGAAGTCAATAGCAATTACAGATCACGGTGTAGTGCAAGCTTTTCCTGATGCACATAAATATTTAGAAAAAGCTAAGCCTGATTTGAAGGTTATTTATGGTGTGGAAGCATATTTAGCACCTGACAAAACACCATCAGTTTCTTTTTCAAGAGGACAAATTATTGAAGATGCAACTTATTGCGTACTAGACTTAGAAACAACAGGTCTTTCTTTTAGAACAGAGAAAATAACAGAAATAGGCATTATGAAGGTAAAAAATCATGAAGTAATAGAAGAATTTAGTACATTTGTAAATCCTGAAAAACCTATTCCTCAAAAAGTAGTAGAAGTAACTAATATCACAGATGAAATGGTAAAAGATGCACCAACTATTGAAGAAGTTTTACCAAAAGTTCTAGAATTTGTAGGCGATAGCGTTCTAGTTGCACATAATGCAGATTTTGATATAGGATTTTTAAAACATAATTGCTCTGAATTAGGCTTAAAATTAGGAAATACTTACATAGATACTTTGCGTTTAGCAAAAGATTTATTCCCAGAATATAAAAAGTACAAATTGGGAATCATTGCTGAAAATTTAGGCATTAAAGTAGAAGTCGCTCACAGAGCTTTAGATGATGTAGATACAACAGTTAAAGTATTTAATATTATGTTAGATATGCTAAAAGAAAAAGGAATATCAACCTTAGATGAGATAGATGAAAAATTAAGTGGAACAGCAGACTATAAGTCACTTCCAACTTACCATGCTATTATTTTAGCAAAAGATTATGTGGGATTAAGAAACTTATACAAACTAATTTCTATTTCTCACTTAGATTATTTTTACAAAAAACCTCGTATTTTAAAATCAATATATAAAAAATATTCTGAAGGTCTTATGCTTGGAAGTGCCTGTGAAGCAGGAGAGCTTTATAGAGCAATTATTGCAGGAAAAACAGATGAAGAGTTAGAAGAAATCGCTTCAGATTATGATTATTTAGAAATTCAACCAAATGGAAATAATATGTTTATGGTTAGAAATGAAACTGTAAAATCAGTAGAAGATTTGCAAGATATTAACCGTAAAATTGTAGCCTTAGGCGAAAGATTGCAAAAACCAGTAGTTGCAACTTGTGATGTTCACTTTATGGATCCACAAGATGAGGTTTATCGTAGAATTTTAATGGCAGGTCAAGGCTATGATGATGCAGACGAGCAAGCACCATTATATTTAAGAACAACAGAAGAAATGCTAAAAGAATTCGAATATTTAGGGGAAGAAAAAGCTTACGAAGTAGTTGTAACTAATACAAATAAAATTGCAGATATGTGCGAAAAAATAAGCCCAATTTCTCCAGAAAAATGCCCTCCATATATTGAAGGTTGTGAGCAAACAATCAAAGAAATTGCTTATAACAAAGCACATGAATTATATGGAGACCCATTACCAGAATTAGTACAAACAAGATTAGATAAAGAGCTAAATTCAATTATAAAAAATGGCTTCTCAGTTATGTACATTATTGCACAAAAACTAGTATGGAAATCAAATGAAGATGGCTACATTGTAGGTTCAAGAGGTTCAGTAGGTTCTTCATTTGTTGCAAATATGACAGGTATTACAGAAGTAAATTCACTTCCACCACATTATAGATGCCCTAACTGTAAGTATTCAGACTTTACAGATTATGGTTATAAAAATGGATTTGATTTACCTGATAAAGATTGCCCAAAATGTGGTCATAAACTAGCAAAAGATGGTATGGATATTCCATTTGAAACTTTCTTAGGATTTGATGGAGATAAAGAGCCTGATATTGACTTAAACTTCTCAGGAGAATATCAAGCAAAAGCACATCGTTACACAGAAGTTATATTCGGAAAAGGAACCACCTTCAAAGCAGGAACAGTAGGTACAGTAGCAGATAAAACAGCTTATGGATATGTTAAAAAATATTATGAAGAAAGAGGTATTCCAGTTAGCAATGCAGAAATTTTAAGGCTTTCACAAGGTTGTACTGGAATTAAAAGAACAACAGGACAGCACCCTGGTGGTATTATAGTTGTACCAAAAGGAAGGGAGATATATGAATTTACACCAGTACAACATCCAGCAGATGACCCTAACTCAGACATTATAACAACACACTTTGATTACCACTCAATAGACCAAAACCTATTAAAACTTGATATACTAGGTCATGATGATCCAACCATGATTCGTATGCTATATGATATAACAGGAATAGACCCAACAAAAGTACCATTAGATGATAAAGACACAATGTCAATATTTGCATCTACTGAAATATTAGGTGTTACCCCAGAGCAAATACATTCAGAAGTTGGAACTTATGGAATACCTGAATTTGGTACTAAATTCGTAAGAGGAATGTTAGTTGATACAAAACCAACAACATTTGAAGAGCTACTTCGTATTTCTGGTTTATCACATGGTACTGATGTATGGCTTAACAATGCACAAACCTTAATAGAAGAAGGAACAATTAAATTACAAGATGCAATATGTACTCGTGATGATATTATGCTTTACTTAATAAAACAAGGAATGCCACCAAAGCCAGCATTTAAAATAATGGAATTTGTTCGTAAAGGAAAACCATCAGCAGACCCAGAAAAATGGAAAGAATTTGAGCAAACAATGAGAGAATACAATATTCCAGAATGGTATATAGGCTCATGTAAGAAAATTAAGTATATGTTCCCAAAAGCTCATGCAGCAGCATATGTAACAAACGCCTTCCGTATTGCTTGGTTTAAAGTACATAAACCAGCAGCATATTATACAGCCTTTTTCACAATTCGTGCAGATGAATTTGATAGCGATATTATGTGTTATGGTGTAGAAAAAGTAAAAAATAAAATGAAGGAAATTGATTTACAAGGAAATAGTGCTACAACTAAAGATAAAAATATGTATGCAATTCTAGAATTAGTTTTAGAGATGTATGAAAGAGGAATAACTTTCTTACCAATCGACCTTTATAAAAGTCATGCTACTAAATTTATAATGGAATCAGATACAGAAATAAGACCACCTCTAAACAGCATTCCAGGTCTTGGAACTGTGGCAGCAGAGGGAATAGATGCAGCAAAAAAAGACGGAAAATTCATGTCAATAGACGATATGAGGATTCGTTCTAAAATAGGAAAATCTGTAACTGACTTATTGGAAAAAGTAGGTTGCTTAAAAGGAATGAGCCAAAGCAATCAAATGAGCTTGTTTGGGTAGGTGATATATATGAATATGGAAAATATATTTACAGTACAAAATATAATTATTTATTTTGTTGCGATTAATATAATTACATTTTTTGTAATGTGGCTTGATAAAAGAAAAGCAAAGAAAGGAAAATGGAGAATACCTGAAAATACTTTATTACTTTTAGTTTTATTAGGTGGAGGAATAGGTGGGATAGCAGGTATGTATACTTTTAGACATAAAACACAAAAAATGAAGTTTGTAATAGGTTTTCCTGTAATCCTAATTTGCGAAATTATATTGATTTTGAAGATTATACTTTAAAAAAATTATAAAAAAAATATATGTATATTAATAAAATATTAAATTAACTTAAAAATTTCCTAGATTAAAAATCTAGGAAATTTTTAGAGTCTTTTTTCCATATCCAAAGGTCACGATCATTATCGCCGTAGTAAGGATAGCGAGGGTCGAGTTCAATTCTTACATTGTGAGATTTAAGCAACCTATATATATTTTGAATAATAGGCTGATAATCTTTGGTAGCACAAAAGATTAAAGTTTCGCAATCCCAGTAGCAAGCCATTCCACATTTTTTTGCTATTT
The DNA here is from genome assembly GCA_947632035.1 of uncultured Clostridia bacterium. Lineage (GTDB taxonomy): Bacteria > Bacillota > Clostridia > TANB77 > CAG-508 > CAG-273. Next base: position 40,990 of record CANRNR010000005.1, read on the forward strand.
CAAACATTCCCTCAGGAATTCTTTCGCTACTGTATTTTAGGACTGAAAAATCTTTGTGTGTAAGAATTTTTAAATCAGATGGAGCCCTTCTTATAAATCCCATTGAGCCTATCATAAAGGCTTTTTGCAAAGGCATAATATCAATTTCCTGGTATATAAAATCTCGAGATTTTGCCAGGACAATTGATTTTATTTTTTGATTAAGCTGAGATTCATTAGGCAAACGGGATCTTATGTCTTTGACAGTAGAAAAAGAGTATCCACCTCCGTTTCCTTCAGCTTCAAATATGACCTCTTCAGATATGTGCGCTATGTCAATCATAGCTTGTTCCTCCCAATAATTATTTCCTCATGTATTTTCTTAAAAAGTGGTATAGAGGGAAGAAAATTTAATGAAGATAATACTATTTTAACACAATTTACATAATTTATCAATAGTGAGAAATGTATATATTTGACATAGTAGATAATAAATATATTTGAAATATAGGTAATAAATATGTTTAACATAAATGCAATAATATATTTTAAAGTTAATATAAAAGATAAATGGAAATATATGTAAAATATCAAAACTTAAAAATGACAATAATAAGTTTTCATAAAATAATAACAAATAATTTTTAAAAGTTATCCACAATTTTTAGTGCCTATTTATAGTTATTCACAAAGTTATCCACAATTTCCACAATACTGTGGAAAAATATTTTTTGTAAACCTTTTGTAATATTTATGTAACATATTTTAAATTTTTGTAAAATAAATGTAATATTTTTGTAACAAAATTTTGTTGTTATTAGATTTTATTTATAGTAAAATATAACAAAAAACTAGAATTAAGTTGCTAATACGAATAAGTTAAAAATAAAAAAGAAAGGGGAAGTTAGCTTGTTTTAAACCATAGAAATTAAATACAAATGAAATGGTTATAAATTAAAAAGCTAACAAATTACAAATGACTAATAAAGAAAGAAAATTTTACAAAGAAAATCTTAATGAAGTATTACACACAACTTTAAATCCTTATGAACCAGGTGTCGTAAGAATACATTTAGTTCCAGCAAAGTATAATCCTTTAAAATCAAATCCAAGTGTGGTTATATTAAATGGAAAAGACATTTTGCCAATTCAATTATCTTGGACAATATTACTTGCAATATTTATTAAAGAAGTAAATTCATTCAATGGAAAAGAAGTTACAGAGGAAGAATTAAAAACTGTTATTCAAAATACTGTTGATAAAGCACTTAAAATATATAAATTGCCAGGAAAAGAAACATTAACAGAAGATTTAAACAGAATTTTATCTGTATTTATTGATATAGCAGAAGGAAAAGAGCCAAAAGAAAAAATAGGTCAGCTACCAATAGGAGTATATGCTTCTCAAATGAAAGCACCACATAGAATGGATTTAATGGTTAGCAGTATGACAAAAGATGGGCATTGGAATTGCAATCAAAAATGTTTGCATTGCTATGCAGCAGGTCAAAATTATGCAGATAAAAAAGAATTGTCTACTGAGGATTGGAAAAAAATTATTGATAAATGTAGAAAAGTTGGAATTCCACAACTTACATTTACAGGTGGGGAACCAACTAAAAGAGATGATTTAGTAGAACTTATAGATTATTCAAAATGGTTTATAACTAGGTTAAATACTAATGGTGTATTATTAACAGAAGAATTATGCAAGAAATTGCATGATGCAAGTTTAGATAGTGTGCAAGTAACTTTTTATTCATCAAATCCAGATGAACATAATAAATTAGTTGGAGCAAATAACTATGAAAAAACAGTTGAAGGTATAAAAAATGCAATTAAAGCAGATTTACCAATAAGCATAAATACACCACTTTGCTTGTTAAATAAAAATTATGTAGAAACTTTAAAATTTTTACATAAATTAGGTGTAAAGTACGTTACTTGTTCTGGATTAATCATAACAGGTAATGCTACAAAGGATGAGTCAAAAAATACTCAGCTTTCAGAAGATGAATTATATGCTATCTTAAAAGAAGCATGTGAATACACCAAAGATAATTTAATGGAAATAAGCTTTACATCTCCAGGATGGTTAGAAGAAAAGAAGATAAGAGAGCTAGGTCTTTCTGTTCCTAACTGTGGTGCTTGTTTAAGTAATATGGCAATAGCACCTGATGGCGAAGTTGTACCTTGCCAAAGTTGGCTAAGTGAAGATGCTGGATTAGGAAATATGCTAACTACAAAATGGGAAAACATATGGAACAGCAGTAAGTGTAAAAAGCACAGAGCTTACTCGGCCAAAGGAACTGGAAAATGCCCATTAAAGAATGAAGGAGGTTGCTAAGTTTATTATGAAGAAGAGATACATATTATTAACTTTAATATTCTTATTTTTTATAATTCTAACAATAGGAACAAAAGCATATGCTGCTGATTTAGATAGAATTAAAAATTATACTATAACAGTAGAACCACGAATGAATGATGGTTCATTGGATATTACTTATGAATTAACTTGGGTAGTATTAGATTCAGACACAGAAGGACCATTAGAATGGGTTACAATAGGAACGCCAAATAGTTACTTTGACTCAGCAACAGCTAGAACTAATAATATAAAAAGTATAAAAAAATATAATGGTTCAAATGTAAGAATTGACTTTACAAAAAAATATTATGCTGGAGAAGAAATAACCTTTAGATATTCAATACACCAACCTAATATGTATACAACTTCTGGGAAGAATTGCGAATATAAATTTACACCTGCATGGTTTACAGATATTGTAGTAAACAACATAACAATAAAATGGAATAAGGATCAAGTAAAATCAAGTAACAGTAGCAAAGAAGATGGAAACTATTTAATTTGGAATAAAACAAATTTAGCAAAAGGCGCAAAAGTAACAGCAGAAGTTAAATACGAAAAAACTGCATTTTCAGCATTGACAGAGACAAAAACAAATAAAAGAAGTAGTTTTAGTGGTATATTGACTACTTCCTTCATTTCCCTTATTATCTTAACAATGGTTCTATCCATATTTACAGGTAGAAGAAATGGATATTATAGACATCGTGGTTTTGGTGGAGGATATTATGGTGGTGGTTACTATAGAGGCTGTGTACATAGTAGTTGTGCATGCGCTTGTGCACACAGTAGCTGTGCTCATAGTAGTTGCGCGTGTGCATGTGCTGGAAGTGGTAGGGCAGGTTGCTCAAGAAAAGATTTTTATGGCACAAACTTAACTAGTAAGAAGATTAAAAAGGCTTTTAATTAATAATATTGTTATAAATTTTTCAATATGCAAAAACCTTTTAAAATTTCCACAAAATAACATTGACTTTTACAAACTAATGTTTTATAATCTATATGTTAGAATTTTAATTTAGGGGGCATTATTATAAAATGCAAAACAGTATTATAATAAAAGGTGCAAAAGAACACAATTTAAAAAATATAAATTTAGAAATACCAAGAGACAAATTAGTAGTTATTACAGGGCTTTCAGGTTCAGGAAAATCGTCATTAGCATTTGACACTTTGTATGCAGAAGGTCAAAGAAGATATGTAGAAAGCTTATCTTCTTATGCAAGACAATTTTTAGGCTTAATGGAAAAGCCAGAAGTAGAATCAATAGAAGGGCTTTCACCAGCAATATCAATAGACCAAAAAACAACCTCTCGTAACCCACGTTCAACAGTAGGTACTGTTACAGAAATATATGATTATATTCGTTTATTATATGCACGCATTGGTGTTCCATATTGCCCAAACTGTGGAAAGAAAATTGAAAAACAAACAATAGACCAAATTATAGATAATGTAATGAGTTTAGATGAAGGTACTAAAATTCAAGTATTAGCACCTGTTATTCGTGGAAAAAAAGGAGAATATACTAAACTTTTACAAGACTTTCAAAAAGAAGGTTTTGTTCGTGTAAGAATAGATGGAACTACTTATGAGCTTACAGATGATATTGAAATAGATAGAAAGAAAAAGCATAATATTGACGTAATAGTTGATAGATTAGTTATTAAAGAAGATATTAGAACAAGGCTTACAGAATCTGTAGAAATTGCATTAAAGCACGCAAATAATTTAGTTACCATTGATATTCCGGGAGATAAAGAAATATTATATAGCCAAAATTATGCTTGCCCTGATTGTGGAATTAGTATAGAAGAACTAACACCTAGAATGTTTTCTTTTAATAACCCATTTGGTGCTTGTCCAACTTGTACTGGTATAGGTTATTTGATGAAAATGGATGAAGACTTAATTATTCCAGATAAAAACAAAACACTTTATGATGGTGTAAGAGCTTTTGGCGCTAGTACAATGAAGAAAAATGAAACTATGGCAAAAATGTATTTTGAAAGCATTGGAAAACATTATGGAGTTGATATTAAAGTACCTATTAAAAAGCTTCCAAGGTGGTTTTTGGAAAAAATACTATATGGTACAGGTGATGAAGTAATTGATTTTGAATATACATCTTATGCAGGAACAAGAAGATTTAGTACACCTTTTGAAGGGGTGCTTCCTACATTAGATAGAAGATACAATGAAACAAAGTCTCAAGGAATGAGGGATTTTTACGAAATGTATATGAGTGAAAGCCCTTGCCAAACTTGCCATGGTGCAAGACTTAAAAAAGAAAGTTTATCTGTTAAAGTTGGTGGAAAAAATATAAATGAATTAACAGATATGTCAATTGATAAAATAAAGGACTTTTTAAATTCACTAGAATTAAAAAATCAAGAAAAATTAATAGCAGACCAAATTTTAAAAGAACTAAATAAAAGATTACAATTCTTAATAGATGTTGGATTAGATTATTTGACGCTATCAAGAAGTGCTGGAAGCTTATCAGGTGGAGAGGCACAGCGTATCAGACTAGCAACTCAAATAGGCTCTGGCTTAACAGGAGTATTATACATTTTAGATGAACCTAGCATAGGTCTTCACCAAAGAGACAATGACAAATTGCTTGCAACTTTAAAGAAATTAAGAGACTTAGGAAATAGTGTTTTAGTAGTTGAGCATGATGAAGATACAATGTATGCCGCAGACCAAATAATAGACATTGGACCAGGTCCGGGTGTACATGGTGGTAATGTAATAGCACAAGGAACAGCAGAAGAAATTAAAAAAGTTCCAGAATCTATTACAGGACAGTATTTAAGTGGTAAAAAGCAAATTACAGTTCCTAAGAAAAGAAGAAAATCTAATGGAAAAGCAATAGAAGTAAAAGGTGCTGAGGAGCATAATTTGAAAAATGTAAATGTAAAATTTCCACTAGGTCAATTTATTTGCGTAACAGGTGTTTCAGGCTCTGGAAAAAGTACATTAGTAAATGAAATATTATATAGAACAGTAGCAAAAGAACTATATGATTCAAACGAAAAGCCGGGAAAATGTAAAGAGATTAAAGGTATTGAAAATATAGATAAAATTATAAATATTGACCAATCTCCAATAGGTAGAACACCTCGTTCTAACCCTGCAACATATACTGGCGTATTTGACATGATTCGTGATATTTTTGCCTCAACAGAGGAAGCAAAAATTCGTGGATATGACAAAGGAAGATTTAGCTTCAATGTTTCAGGTGGTAGGTGTGAAGCTTGTACTGGTGACGGTGTTCTTAAAATAGAAATGCATTTCTTGCCAGACATATATGTACCTTGTGAAGTTTGCAAAGGAAAAAGATATAACAGAGAAACATTAGAAGTAAAGTATAAGGGCAAAACAATTAGTGATGTTTTAGATATGACAGTTGAAGAAGCATTAGAGTTTTTCAAAAATCTACCTAGAATTAGAAATAAAATTCAAACTTTATATGATGTAGGTCTTGGTTATATTAAACTTGGACAACCATCTACAACTTTATCAGGTGGAGAAGCACAACGTGTAAAACTTGCAACAGAGCTTTCTAAAAAAGCAACAGGAAAAACTTTATACATTTTAGACGAACCAACAACTGGTCTTCATATTGCAGATGTTCATAAACTAGTAGATATTTTACAAAGACTAGTAGACACAGGAAATAGCATTATTGTTATTGAGCATAATTTAGATTTAATAAAAACAGCAGATTATATTATAGACTTAGGACCAGAAGGTGGAGAAAAAGGTGGACAAGTAATTGCTGTAGGTTCACCAGAACAAATAGTAAAAAATGAGCAAAGCTATACTGGAAAATTTTTAAAAAAATATTTGGAAAAATAGTAATTTTTTAATATATTATAGTATAAAGTTAAAAATATTATGTTTTTTGCACCTTGCTGTCGCAACATAAAGTTGCTCCAAACGCGCTTCGCTTAGGACGCTTAAGCGGTGCTGCCAAACATAATATTTTTAAATTAAATTTTAATTATAAATAAAAATATAGTAAGTTTTTACAAATTAACTTACTATATTTTTTTTAAAATTTTAAAATTAAATAACTCTAACTATCTGCAGTTATTGTTGTTATTTCTTTCATTGTTATTATTGTTTTGGTTGTTTTTGCTGTTGTTATTGTTGTTATTATTTTTGTTGTTTTGCTTATTTTGATTTTCTGACATAAAAAGCACCTCCATTTCTTATATGATACTATTTTGCCCAAAAATTTATAAACTATTCAAAAAAACAAAATAGTATGATATAATAAACAAGATAAATAATAATGCAAAACGTATTTTAGGAAAACTTGGAGGAAAAATATGGATCCTTTGGCAGAAAAAGACAAAACTATAAAAGATTATACAAAAGAAGGAAATTTACAAGAGGCTGAAAATCTAATAAAAGAAATATTAAAAGAACAGCCTGACAATTTAAAATTTAAAGAAAAGCTAGTTACTATATATACAGAAGAGGGAAAATTGCAAGCAGCAGAAGATATATTAAACGAAATATTACAAATAAATGCTGATGATTTTCATGCAAAAGGACAATTGATTACAATATATAGAAAACAGAAAAAATTTCAAGAAGCAGAAATTTTAGCTAAAGAAATATTGAAAGTAGAACCAAATAACATACCTACCAATGCACAATTAATTAGTGTATATATGAAACAAAGGAAATATAAGAGTGCAGAAATTTTAGCATTAAAATTAATAAAATTAGAGCCTGATAGTATTGGTAGAAAAGAAAAGTTACTTAAAATATATAGAAAGCAAGAAAAATTCCAATTAGCAGAGAATTTGGCAAAACAAATGATAAAATTGCAGCCAGATAGTGAAATTAGAAAGTCACAATTAGTTAAATTATACTTAGAACAGGGAAAATTAGAAGAAGCAGAAAAAATAGCAAATGAAATATTAAAATCAAAATCTGATTCAAGTTGCGATATTATAAAACATCAATTAGTTAAGATATATATTGAGCAAAGAAGATTTCAAGATGCTGAAAATTTAGCAAATGAAATTTTATCAATTAAACCGACGGATGTGTCTTTAAAGATACAATTACTTGATATATACATAGAACAAGGAAAATTAAACGAGGCAGAGAATGTAGCTAAAGAATTATTAGAATTTAAAAGCCCTCAAGCACAATACATAACTAAACAATTAAGTTTAATACATATTAAACAAAAAAAATCACAAAGAAATGAAAGTCAAACATATAGTAAAGATTTGATGGAGAAAAGTAAAGAAGAAGTCAATACTTCGAAAAACATAAAGCAATTTAGAAAAAGAATATATAATCAAGAAATATCTTTAGAAAATATCAAAGATTTTGAAGAAGAAATTTCAATTTTTTCAGAATTTGAACAGAAGATGTTACTTGCAGAATTATATACTCATTTAAATTTAGTAGTCAAAGCAAAACAAGCATTGAAAGATGCAACAAATATTAAAGAGATTTCAGAAGAACAGCAAAAGATATTAAAACAAGCAATACAGATTATACAATCTAACAAAATGAATGCAATACAAAGAAACAAAAAATGGGGATTATTAACAGGAACTTATGAAGAATATCAACATTAAAATCACAAAGGAATAAATTAAATATACAAATAATATTAAAAAATTATTTAAAGGATGAAATATATGGAAAATATAGTTATTGGAATAGAAGGCTTAGTTGGTGCTGGAAAAACTGCAATATGTAAAGAACTATTAAATAAAATACCTAATAGTATGCTATTACAAGGCGGAAACTTGTATAGAGCAATAGTTTATGGATTAATGAGCTCTGGAATAAGTTTAGAAGAATTAAAGAAAAGTATGAATAATGTAGACATTAAAGAAATTATGGAAAAATTAAAAATTACAATTTCAATAGAAAATAGAGATACAGTTATTTACATAGATGGACAAAAAATAGACGAAGAAAGCTTGCAGTCTACTAATGCCTCAATAGCAGTTTCAGAGGTAAGCCATATTGCAGATAATACAAGCTTATTTATATTTGCCAGAAAACTAATAGATGGATTTAAAGAAAAATATAATGTAATAGTATCAGGCAGAGCTTTGATGGAAATTTACCCTGACTTAGATTATCATTTTTTAGTAACAGCTTCTTTAGATGAACGTGTTAGAAGAAAATGCATAAAATATAACGGAGAAGTATCTGAAGAAGAGGTAAGGAAAAATATTATTAAACGTGATGAATTACAAGAAAAATCAGGTTTTTACAAAAAATATGAAAAAACAATAGTAGTAGATGTTACAGATTGTAAAACAATAGAAGAAGGAGCAGAAAAAATACTTCAATATGTAGATAAAAACTTTACTCTACAAACAGTTCAATAGAAGAAGGGAGGAAGCGTTAGTATAAAACTAACCAAAACTAAAAAATGAGTGAAAATTTAATAAGAGATAATTTAATAAAAAATCAAAACGAATTAATAAATAAAAAAATAGAAACAAACGAACAGACAGAAGTAAATCAAAAAATACATAAAAATGAAAGGCTAGAGGAATTTGAAAGATACATTATAGGTAAAAAGATTGCAATAATTGGATTAGGTGTTAGCAATATTCCACTACTAGACTATTTTTATAATAGAAAAGCCAAAGTTACTATATTTGATAAAAGAGAAAAGGAAGCCTTAGATAAAGAAGCACTTCAAAAAATAGAGCAATATCATTTTGATCTTTATACAGGTGAAAGTGCATTATCACATTTAATAGGCTTTTCACTTATATTTCGTTCACCAAGCTGTATGCCAGACACTAAAGAAATAGTTGAAGATGTAGAAAGAGGAGCAATACTTACTACAGAAATTGAAATGTTACTTAAATTATGTCCAGCTACTGTAATAGGAATAACAGGAACAGAAGGAAAAACAACTACTTCATCAATTATATATTCAGTAGTTCAAAGTACTGGCAGAAGTTGCTATTTAGGTGGAAATATTGGAAAACCACTTTTCACAGAAGTAGGAAACATGACTAAAGATGACATAGTTGTATTAGAGCTAAGTAGTTTTCAACTAATAGATATGGATGTTAGTCCACAAATTTCTGTTGTTACAAACATTTATCCAGACCACTTAGATGTACATAAGTCTTATGAAGAATATAGAGAAGCAAAGAAAAATATATTTAAATATCAGGATAACAATGGAATTTTAGTTTTAAATTATGATAATGAATTTACAAGAGAATTTGCAAAAGAAGCAAATGGAAAAGTTATTTTCTTTAGTAGTAAAGAAAAATTAGAAAATGGCTACATTTATGACAATACTGATGGTGTTATTAAATATTGTAAAGAGGGTTTAAGAAGGCATATAATCAAAAAACAAGATATAAAATTAAGAGGAATTCACAATTATGAAAATATCTGTGCAGTTTTAGCTGCAACCAGCTCAATAGTAGATATAGAAAAGCAAACAAAAGCTATAAAAGAATTTAATGGCGTTGAACATAGACTAGAATTTGTAAGAGAACTAAATGGTGTAAAATGGTATAATGACTCTATTGGAACTAGCCCTGCTAGTACAATAGCTGGTTTAAAATCATTTGATGAAAATATAATTTTATTAGCTGGTGGCTCTGACAAAGGTCTAGATTATTCAGAAGTAGGAAAGATGATAGCAGAAAAAGTTGGAACTTTAATATTAACAGGTCCAACCTCTAGCAAAATAGAAGAAGCTACAAAAGCTCATTTAAATGGTAAAAAAATAGAATTTTATTATTGCAGTAGTATGCAAGAGGCTGTAAATTTAGCAAACAAAGTTGCAAAATCAGGTGATGTAGTATTGTTATCTCCTGCAAGTGCAAGTTTTGATTTGTATAAAAATTTTGCTGATAGAGGAAATAAATTTAAAGAGGCGGTAAAACAATTATAAAATAGCAGAAAAAGTAATATTGGTAAACGTATTTTTTATAGATAATATTAGAAAAGTTATGAAATATTAAGGGAGTTGATTGTAGCAATGAAAAACAAAAAAATATTATTAATTTGTGGCATATTTATAATTATATTAATCGTTGTTTTTTTGTTATTTAAAATACTTAATAATATAGAACCAGAAGGCAAATATACTGGATATCAATTAGTATTAGTAGCAAATTATGGAGGATATGGAATAGCGGGACAAGACTTAGGTAGTGGACAAAAGAAAAAGATATTTAATATTTCTGAGAAAGATATATTCTACGAACCTGTTATGGGGGGAGTTTGGTCACTCAATGTTGATGCGACAGAAGAAAAAAATCAGAATATACCTTTTTCAACTTATGGCGAGATTCTTGAAATTGTAAAATTTGAAGAAAACAAAGTGCAGATAAAAAATAAAGATAAAACTTATAATATAAAATATAATGAAAAACTTAATATATCTTCAAACACTACTATATATGATGGAAGAAATTACTCTTATATTATAAGTATTATAAAAAAATAAATAACTGTACATACACTATTACCTAAAACTATGCATATAATAAAACAAAACTAATAATGACTATATTCCAAAAGCATCTTAAAATAAGGCAAAAAAACTATATTCATTATTAAACTAGGAGGTAAGATATGGAATACCGAAATTATGAAGAGTATATGCAACAAGTTTTAGGTTACTCAAGTAAAAATCCTAACATTTATGCACCGGACCCTATTTATGAGCCTACATATGATAGAAATGAATTTATGGACCAACTTTTAGAAGATGAGGCACAAGAATATTATCCAGAAATATATCATTCTATTTATCCAATTATTTGCAATAAATGTGAGCAAAATAACGAGCCAATCAGTAAAGAATTAATTGATAGAATGACTGATGAAGTATATCAAGCAGTAGATAATAGTACTAATATAATAAATGTAAAAATTGAGCAAAAAAGTGAAAATATAGTACCTCAAGATACAAGAAGGGGAGAAAATAATTTTAATAATACAATTATAAAACAAAACAATTCACAAAGAACACCATTAAGAACAGGTGATACACGAACACCAACAAGACCAAATGAATTGCAAAGAACACCTAAAAGGCAAGAAGATAGGGTCGAGAGAAGAACTAATCCATATTTAAGAGATTTAATAAAAATTCTTATTATACAACAATTATTTAGAAATAGAAGACCGCATCATAGAATAAATAACAATTATTATAATTTTTGAAAAATTTTATTTGGATATGCAAAAAAACTTTGCATATCTTTTTTATATTTGTTCAAAATAATATTATATAAATTTCTTATTATACAAAAGGTTTATGGGTAAATCCTTTATTAAAAACCTAAATATTTTTTATAAGGTAGGATTAAAAATGAAAGTTAAAGATTGTATGTGTCAAGAAGTTTGTTGTGTTAACCCAGAAAGCACTATAAAAGATTGTGCTACTATTATGTCTAATAAACATGTTGGTTGTGTTCCTGTATGTGATAATTCAAAAAATGTAGTAGGTCTAGTAACAGATCGTGATATTATTTTAAGAGGAATAGCTTGTGACAAAGATGTAAACACTACACCAGTAAGCGAAATTATGACCTGTAAAGTATGTTGTTGTAATTCTGAAAATGATATTACAGAAGCAGAAAATTTAATGTCTCAATATCAAATTAGAAGAATACCAGTAGTTGATGATAACAAAATCGTAGGAATATTAACTTTAGGTGATTTATCAGCAAATGAACAAGTAGAAGATAGTGGAGTTACAAACACATTGAATAATATTTGTGGATGTAATGACAAAAATGCAGAATAGAATCTTATAGTTCTTAAATAGTTACTAATCAATAAAATGAGCATCAAATTTAAATATTATAAAAAATATAATCTAATTTAAATATGTTAATTTCTCCTGAGTTTATGAATAAAGCAGGAGAAGTTGGCATATAAAATAATAAATTTTAATGCAAATTTATTAAGAATGATTTTTATAATCTTACATAAAATAAATTTAAAGATTGTATAATAAAGAGGAGAAAAAGTACAGTATGATAATAGATATGAATTACTGGGGAAAAGTAGTAAAGAACATTATTATATTAGTAGCAACTATAATTGGTGTTTATTTAGGCTTTAAATTAGCTTTTTTTTATTTGCCATTTTTAATTGCTTTTGTACTTTCTCTATTATTAGAGCCAATAATTAGACTACTAATGAGAAAAGTTAAATTAAAAAGAAAGACAAGTTCTATAATTGTTTTTACCATTTCAATTATTCTTATAGTTGCACTTATTGTATGGCTTTTAATCACTCTTGTTTCAGAAGCTTCAAACTTACTTGGTAGTTTAAATGAGTACATTGAAAAGGGGTATAGTCTAATTCAAAATTTACTTAGCAAATTTGATTTTAAAAATATACAAATTCCTGAAAATATTATGAATACAATTCAAAACTCTACTGCTAATTTTTTAGAAACTATATCTGATTGGGCAAAAAATGTACTTACTGGTGCAATTAACTTTTTAACATCAGTACCTACAATTGGTATATATATTGTTATTACTTTGATAGCTTTATATTTTATGTGTGTAGATAAAGTATATATGATAGACCAATTAGAGCATCATATGCCAGAATTATGGGTAAAGAAAATAGGATTTCATCTAAAGGAGCTTGTAAAGTCCATGGGAGGTTATTTAAAAGCTGAAGCTACGTTAGTTCTTATTTCTACTATTATTTGCTTAATTCGGACTTTATATACTACACTTTATAGGCTTTAACATTGAATATCCATTACTTATGGCGGTTCTAATAGGTTTTGTTGATTTATTGCCAATTTTTGGCTCAGGAACTTTTATGATTCCATGGGCTATAATCTCTGCTTGCTCAGGTGATATAAAACTAGGAATTGCAATATTAGTATTGTGGGGAATAATGTCTGTTGCAAGGCAATTATTAGAACCGAAGATAATTAGTGGAAGTATTGGAATACATCCTATTTTTACTTTAATCGCAATGTATACTGGTTTTAAGTTTATTGGCGTTTTAGGAATGTTTATAGGACCGATTATTTTAATTATATTAAAAAATATATTTGCTACTTTTATTGATAAAGGTGTATTTAAGTCAATATTTGAACGATAAAAATTAAAACCCCAATTATTAAACAAATTTTGCTTAATAATTGGGGGTTCTTTCAAAAAATAGTTACTAAAATATAATTAAAATTAACTTATAAAATTGTAGAAGTTGGTACAAATGAATCATCTGGAGGATATACATATTCATCAGATGGTTTATCTATTTTTTCAATCTTTAAAATTTTAAGAATTGGCATATCACCATAATAATTTCCAAGAGTTATTTCACCTTCAATTTGAACCCAATCACTATCTTCGAACTGTTTTGCTAAGTCATATTCACAAAGAAAGCCAACAACTACAGTTTGAAAATCAGAAGAAATAACCATATCTCTTGCAAGAACAAATTGCTTTTCAGAAAAATCAAATAGACGATACACATAACCAGAAAATTTTACAACTTGCCCTACATATTGCTTTGGATTGTCATGTACACTTTTTAAAACATTTGTATAATTAGATGCAGTTAAATTGTATACTTCTTGCTCTTTTATAGTGTCATTAGTTTTAAAAAAGTTATTACCTAAAATTTTATAAGCTACAATTAAAGTTATAATTATTATCAAAATAAACAATATTCCTAAAAATATCTTTCCTAATTTGTTTCCATCTACTCTTAAATTACAAATAAACATATTAACCACCTTTTAAATTTTAGTTAATAAAATGTATGTACATTTTATTAAAAATATACCTAAGTTTGACTATGCTGAAGTATTATATTTTACTATTTATACTAATAAGTAAAATTTTTTAAAAAATAGTTGAATCAGGAGTAATTTAATGTTATAATCTGGTTATTAAATTTCTAGAGTTTAATAAATAATACATGAAAGGTGGTGAAAAATATGGATGAATACATAAAAGAATATGACAAAAACATGAAAGAACTAAAGGAAATGATAAGAAATTTACAAAAATCAATGGCTATTGTTGAAGATGCTGTTACAAGGAAAATACCAGCTATTTTAGATGGATATAAAATGCATCAAGAAAAACAAGAACAATTTGAAAAAAGATTAGATAATTTAGAACAAGAATCAGAAAAACATTCAATTCAAATTTTTGCTTTAGAGACTGTTTCAAAAGAAAATTCAGACAACATAGCACATTTACTATCTTAATTGATATTTTTTTAAGAGAAAATATTATTTCAATAAATAAAACTAGTTTTAAAATTAAAAAATGGAGCTTAGACATGTATTCTATAATTTTGGAGTATATATCTAAGCTCCATTTAAATTTATATTAAAATAAGACTGTATAAATTAAAGCAATTTAGTTACAATTAATAGCTAATTTAAAATAAACTCTATTAATTCTAACTAATAAACCAAAATTTCCTTGCGATTTTTGAAGAAAAGTGATATAGTATTTAATGCAAATGTCAATTTTAAAAAGCATTTGATTGAAGTTATGGTTTATAGGTAAATCCATAAAAACCTAAATATATTAAAAGCAAGGAAAAAAACCATGGGATTATTTAAAAGCTATAGTGAAAAAGAAGTAAAAAGATTAAAACCAATTGTTGAAAAAATAAACAAATTGGAGCCTGAAATAGAAAAATTAACTGATAATGAGTTAAGAGAAAAAACAACAGAATTTAAAAGGAAATTAGAAGAAGGAAAAACATTAGATGAAATTTTACCAGAAGCATTTGCAGTAGTAAGAGAAGCATCAAAAAGAGTTTTAGGAATGAGGCATTTTGATGTACAATTAATAGGTGGTATTGTTATGCACCAAGGTAGAATTGCAGAAATGAAGACTGGTGAAGGAAAAACATTAGTTGCAACATTGCCCGTATATTTAAATGCACTAACAGGAAAAGGTGTTCATGTTGTTACAGTTAATGACTACTTAGCAAGAAGAGATAGTGAATGGATGGGAAAACTATATAAATTCTTAGGACTAACTGTTGGCTTAGTTGTAGCTGGAATGGAGCCAGAAGATAAAAGAAAAGCATATGCTTGCGATATTACTTATGGTACTAATAATGAATTTGGATTTGATTATTTAAGAGATAACATGGTAATTTATAAAAATCAATTAGTACAAAGAGAGCTAAATTATGCTATTGTCGACGAAATAGATAGTATTTTAATTGATGAAGCTCGTACACCTTTAATTATATCTGGTAGGGGAGCACAATCTTCTGAATTATATAAAAAGGCAGATAGATTTGTAAGAAAATTAACACCAAAAGTAATAGTTGAAGAAGATATAAAAAATGAAGAACAAGCAGAAGACAATGAAAACTACGATTACATTGTAGACTTAAAGGCAAAATCTGCATCTTTAACACAAAAAGGTATTAAAAAAGCAGAACAGGAATTTAACCTAGAAAACTTTAATGATATTGAAAACTCTGAATTAGTACATAATGTAAATCAAGCACTTCGTGCACATGGTGTTATGAAAAGAGATATTGACTACATTGTAAAAGATGGAGAAGTGTTAATTGTAGATGAATTTACAGGAAGAATTATGTATGGAAGAAGATATAACAACGGATTACATCAAGCAATAGAAGCAAAAGAAAATGTTAAAATTGCAGATGAATCTAAAACACTTGCAACAATTACCTTCCAAAATTATTTTAGAATGTATCATAAACTTGCAGGTATGACTGGTACTGCAATGACTGAAGCTGATGAATTCCAAGAAATATACAGACTAGATGTTATTGAAATTCCAACAAATAAACCAATGATTCGTGATGACCATAATGATATTATATATAAAAATGAAAATGCTAAATTTAGAGCAGTAGTACAAGATATTAAAGAGAGTCACGAAAAAGGTCAACCAGTTCTAGTAGGTACAGTATCTATTGAAAAATCTGAAAAATTAAGCAATATCTTAAAAAGAGAAGGAATAAAGCATGAAGTATTAAATGCTAAATTCCATGAAAAAGAAGCTCAAATTATTGCACAAGCTGGTAAATATGGGGCTGTTACAATAGCAACAAACATGGCTGGTCGTGGTACCGATATTATGCTTGGTGGTAATAGTGAATATTTAGCAAAAGAAGAAATGAGAAAGCAAGGCTATACAGAGGAACAAATAGAAATGGCTACAGCTTTCAATGAAACAGATGATGAGGAAATTCTATCATCTAGAAATAAATTTAAAGAATTAAAAGATAAATTTGATAAAGAGATAAAAGAAGAAAAAGAAAAGGTAATTGCAGTAGGTGGCTTAAAAATTATAGGTACAGAAAGACATGAATCAAGAAGAATTGATAACCAGCTTCGTGGTCGTAGTGGTCGTCAAGGAGACCCTGGAGAATCTAGATTCTATATCGGACTAGATGATGACTTAATGAAGATATTTGGTGGAGATACAATTACAAAAGTATATAATACCCTAGGTGCAGATGAAGATATGCCAATTCAAGCAAAAATACTTTCTAATGCAGTAGAATCTGCACAAAGAAAAGTTGAAGGCAGAAACTTTAGTATTCGTAAAAATGTATTAAGCTATGATGATGTTATGAATGTTCAAAGAGGAATTATTTATGATGAAAGAAGAAAAGTATTAGACGGAGAAAACCTAAAAGAACATATTACTAACATGATAGATTCTTTGGCAGATGAAACAGCACAAGCATACTTGGCAGACGAAGACAATATAAATATAGATTCTTTCCTTCAAGATGTAAAAGCAACATTTGGAATTTCAAATTTAGATTCAATAGATGATAAACATGTAAATGCAAATAAAGTGGCAGAAGAATTGAAAGAAAGAGCACACAAAATATATGAAGAAAAAGAGCAAGAAATTGGTGAAAGCAATATAAGAGAACTTGAAAGAGTAATTATGCTAAAAATCGTTGATGAAAGATGGATGGACCACATTGATGCAATGGATGAATTAAAAGACGGAATTGGTCTTCGTGCTTATGGTCAAAAAGACCCTGTTGTTCAATACAGAATAGAGGGCGCTGATATGTTTGACCAAATGATAAATGACATTAAGACAGATGTTGTAAAATTCCTTATGAATGCAAGAAAAAGAGAAAACGATATGCAAAGAACTAGCAGTATAAAAATTACAAGTCAAGGTTTGCAAGAAGCAGGAAATGAATTAAATAATGGTGTTCCTAGAAAATCTGGTGCAGAAAGTACAACTGTTGTAAATAATGGACCAAAAGTAGGGAGGAACGACCCTTGCCCATGTGGAAGTGGGAAAAAATATAAGAACTGCTGTGGTAGAAATCAATAGAGTAAGTTATTTGAGGTGGACAATAGTGCCATCCACACACCTAATAGGTCAAAAGAGATGCAGGATTTGGCACACCTGCCAGATAACCGATGGTTAAAAAGGTAGAGATTTAGATCTTTACCTTTAATTTTTTAGAAATATTACAAATTAATATATATATATGATGCAAAGAAGAATATTATTTTAATATTAGTGATGTAATAAAAGTATTAACAGATAGCCCAGATCCATCCCATTATTGGAGAACTTTAAAATATAGAATGATTAAAGAAGGAATATTACGTCTTATTGAATCAATACCAAGTAGTAAAGCAGAACCATTTAAAATGTGGTTAGCTCAAATGGGAAAAGAAAGAATTGAAATATTTTATAATTTATAGTACAATTAAAGCAATTAAAATTATAAACAATGTTATAAAATAAAGAACAAGAAGGGTAATAATAGATGAAGCGACTATTAAGAATAAGTTTTAATCAAGCAATTTTTTCATTTATACCTATACTATCTTGGATTATGCTTGGATTGATATTAGATAAGAACCTGTCAAATGTTTTTACACTTACATATCCATTACAGTTTATTTGGATGATTTTCAAATCTGTTTTTGCTACAGGAGCTAATATCAGCAAAGAAAAAGATAAAAATGAAAATGCTGTATTGTCTGGAATGACATTAGGAATAATTATAGGATTTATTGTATTTATATTTATTGCAATAAATATAAAAAGCTATATAGAATTTATGAATATGGATTATGGTATATATAAAGAATTTGCAATTTATTCAGTAATACAGTTATATATACAATTAATTTTTTCTTTTGTGATGGAAAAACTATATTTTGAAGGAAAAGAAAAAATAGCAAATAAATATATGCTTACTCTTAACATATTAAATTTTGGAGTATTGATAGGATTATCTTTACTTATAAAAAATAAAACAATAATTGTAGCAATAACATTATTTGTAATCTTCATATATACTTTACTAATAACAATAAAACAGTATAGAAAGTTTAAATTTAAAATTAACTTATTAAAAAATATAAAGTATGAATCAGTTCCTATAGTAAAAGATACTTTTTACTTCATAACATATTTATTTGGATTTAGTAATGCTTTAGAATTTGGAGAAGAATATATAGTTGCATTAAACTTTGTAGCATTAGTAACTGATACACAATGGGATTCATTATGTGCAATAGATACAGTTGCAAAAATTGATATAAGTAAAGGAAAATTTAATTATAAGGAACACATAAGAAATGCTTATAAACTGATAGGAATATTATTATCTACAACTTTTCTAATGATATTATTTTCATATAGATATTATGAATTAAATCTTGTTATAACTTTAATGTATTTAAGTGTAGAAATTGTAAACTTTTTAGTAGAGCCACTTTATGAATTAAAAATATGCTATTTACAATTAACAGATAAATTTGAAAGTAAAGTAGCATCAAATAAGATAGTAGCATCTGGAATAAGAGTTGTAACATCATTTTTAAAAACACCATTCTGTACTGCAATAGGACAAACACTTTCGATGATAGAACAATATATAGTTGTAAATATAATATTTTATAGAAATTTCAAAATAAACAAAGATGGAATAATAGAAAATATAAAAGTTATGAAATGAAGAAATGTTTCTAAAAAACAGTATGGTTATCTGATTTAAATTAATTATAAACAAATTCTAGCTTTACAATTTACATAAAATGTAGTATAATTTTAATGCAATTACCTATTGTTTTTTCAGTGCAAGATGAAAAAACTCTATTTAATAATTATTAAAGGAGTTGTAGCAAGATGAAAATTGATGTTTATGATGTTATTTCTGCTGAGGGAGACAGTTTACTTGAAGTAAAAAACAAAATAAAATCATTGGTTAATGAAAAAATACTTAAAGGTTGGAAACCGCTTGGAGGTATATCAATATCGAGCTGCATAGTTGGTTATAGTACTTGGTATACTGCTGCCCAAGCAATGATAAAGGAATGATGAATAATAAAATCTTAAATAACTAATTTAAAGGGGCTAGTTGCTTGCACAGCTGGCTCTTTTCTTTTATAAAAAAAATTAAAAGAGTTAATATTACAATCATTAATAAATAATTTATAAAAAAGTCTTGACAAAAAATAAAATTGTTATATAATGTGTATGTAATACACAAATGGCATATAATAATATAGGAGAAAAGATATGGATATAAAAAATCCCTTATATAAAAACCAAGGAATACATGTTGTATGTTCATTATTCACAGTTAATGAAGGAAAAGTACGAATATTATTAGCTTTAAGAAGTAATGAGCCTTATTCTAACAAATGGATGCTACCAAGTGGAGCAGTATATAATAATGAAGACTGTGAAACAGCTATGAAAAGAGAAATGATTGAAAAAACAGGAATAGATAATATTTATATTGAACAATTTCATGTATTTAGTAATCCTAAAAGATCACCATTAATGAGAATGATAGCAATAGGATATATAGGAATAATAAATAGTGATAATTTGAAAATAAAGAAAAAGACTGAAAAAACTCAAAATGTAGAATGGTTTGAATTAAATGATGTACCAACAGATATGGCATACGACCATAGAGAAATATTTTTGAAAGCAAAAGAAGCATTAAAAGTAAAAATACTTCAAACAGATATATTAAAAACATTATTACCAAAATATTTCACTATGCCAGAATTACAAAATGTATATGAAATAATATTAGAAAAAAACTTTGATAGAAGAAATTTTAGAAAAAAATTTCTACAATTAGATTTATTAGAAAACACAGGAAAGTTGCAAGAAATAAAAGGACATAGGCCAGCAATTTTATATAAGTTTAAAGAAAATAGTAAAGATATTATTTAGAGTGTTAAAACAACACTCTAAATAATACAATATAATGTGTAAAAAATACACAAAATAAAATTTCAAATAAAGATTAAAAAATTCGGAAAATAAAATTTACAAATAGTATGTAGAAAAAATTAAAAAGGGGAGTAGAAATGAAGTTTCAAAAAGAAGAAAATACAAAAATACGTTATGAAAAAGATGGCATATATATAATGAATTACAGATATCAATCAAAAGATAAAATAACAGATTTAAAAGAAGAAGGAAAAATCTTTTATGATGCAATTTGTGGAAATGAAATAAACGATATTAGCAAGCTTCAAAAATTTATAGATAAAAAGTTTATAATACCAATTACTGAATATGATAGTCATTTCATTGGTAAAACTACGGAGCACACTAGCTTACCAATATATATGACATTAGGAATTACTTCAAATTGCAATTATAATTGCAAACATTGTGGAAATGATTCAAGTATAAAAAAAGATACAGACTTAAAAAAGAGCGAAATTTATTCAATCATTGATGAAATGATTGATATGCAATTATTAAAATTAAATTTTACGGGAGGTGAGCCAACAACCAATAACGATTTACTTGATTATATAAGATATGCAAAAGGAAGAATTCCAAGAATAACATTAACAACTAATGGTAGTTTAATAGATAAAGACAAAGCAGAGGAGCTAAAAAAAGCAGGTCTTAATATGGCAAAGATTTCAATAGATGGTTTATCTAAATTTCATAACAAATTTAGAAACTGTGAATTTGCATATGAAAAAGCAATAGAAGCAATAAAAAATTTTCAGGAACAAAACATTGAAGTAAGAGTTCAATCTACATTAACTAAAGATAATCAAGATGACTTAATAAAATTAATGGAAGTGCTTTCTAATTTAAAAATATCTCATCAAACCATAGTTCCAGTATGCCCTATAGGTAGAGCAGATAAAGATATGATGCTACTTAAAGAAGATTATAAGAAATTTATTGTGAGAATGTATAAAAAGGTAAAAGAATTAAATGAAAAAGGAACTTTAACACATTTCCAAATAAGACCTATATTTGGAGCAAAAGAATTATTTGATGATTCTATACAAACATCTTTTGAAACATTAAGTATTAAATATAGCTGTGAAGCCTTAAAAAATACTATGGAAATAAAGCCGAATGGTGATGTAGTACCGTGTTCATTTTTAGATATTCCTATAGGAAATGTTAGAGAAAAGTCATTAAAAGAAATATGGACTGATGCTAAAAGCTATGAAATTAGAAAAATGTTTTCAAAAAATAATGAAAATGAAGAATGTAGAAAATGCAAGAAAAACAATATATGTAATGGTGGATGCATAGCAAACAAATATTATTATTATAAAAAATTTGATAAAAAAGATCCTTATTGCTTTATATAAGGTAGGAGGTAATAATGTATAAAGAGTTGAGAAATATAGAAAAAAGGGAAGATGGTATATATCTATTAAATAAATTAGGTCATGTAGCTAAAATACCTTTAGAATTAGAAGAGAATCTAAATAAATATGCAGTACTAAAAACAATTTCTGATGATACACCTGAATTTATCTTAGAGCTTGCAGACATAGGACTATTGGAATATGAAAATTATACACCTAATGAAGACAAATTGTATTTTGATGATAGTATATTAAAAAGCAAAGATGATAAGCCAGTATATAAAGGTCCTATAATTGCTCATTTAGCAATAACTAATATGTGCAATATGAACTGTGATTATTGTTCAGTAAGGAATATGCACGGAAAAATAAAAACTGGTCTTTCAACAGAAGAATATAAAAAAATAATTGATAAACTTGTAGATATTGGAACATTTCAAATAGGCTTAACAGGAGGAGAGCCAACAACTAGAAAAGATTTAGTTGAATTAGTGAAATATGTAGCTAGCAAAAATGTTGCCTGTAACTTAACAACAAATGGATATGTTGTACCAGAAAAATTAATAATTGAATTAAAAAATGCTGGTTTAACACAAGTTCAAATTTCATTAGATTCATATAAAAAAGAAGTTCACGAGAAATATAGAACAAAAGGTAGTTTCGATAGAGCAATAGAAACAGCAAAATTGTTTAAAAAACATGGATTCATTGTAGGAGTAGATACCGTTGTAACAAATAATAACATAGATGATATAGAAGATTTTATGATATTTTTGGAAAAAAATAATTTTGATGGGCTAACTATAATAAAACTAAAACAGGGATATCTTGATTTAGAAACATTTAAAAAGGAAGTGCCTGAATATAATAAATATGCAGAATTAATAGATAAAATATGTAGATGGAAAGGAAAACTAGAAGTAACTATTGATTGCTCATCAGTAAATAATTTATGCAAAACTTTAACTGAAAAGGAACAAAGCAAAATACATTCTGCTGGTTGTCCTGCTGGGCATACTCTTATTTCAATAGCACCAAATGGAGATATATATCCATGTGCAGCTTTAACAAATGAAAATTACAAAATTGGCAATATGCTAACAGATAATATAAAAGAATTATGGCAAACTAATAAAACTTTAAGAAAGTTAAGAGGAATAAAAAATCACATTGAAGGAAAGTGTAAAAATTGTAAAAAAATTGATGTATGCAGAGGCGGATGTAGGGGAATAGCAGACAGTTTAAATGGAAAGCAATATAGTAGTGATATAAATTGCAAATATACATATAAGGAGGTGATATAACAATGGTTAAACTAATAATATCATCTATGGCTTGTGGCCATTACTGCTATTATAGCAGATTACCAAAAAGAAGCTAAAATTTATATTAAACGCAGTATCAATAGTGAAAATTAAATTTGCTTTACGGAAAAGTGCATTTTTTGCACTTTTTCCATAAGGCAAAAAATTAATAGGAGGAAAATAAAGTAAAAATAATATATATTAATAATCATTTCAATAAAAAAATATCTAAAATAATGAATGAGTTTGTATTAGGCATAAAAAATATATATGGAGATAAATACATAAACAGAATCATAAAAAGGTTAAATGAATTAGAAGAAATTAAATATGAGTATAATGATAGCAAATATATAGCATCCAGCAAGAAAAATTATATTGTATTTTTTAAAAATATAAAAGATGAAAAGAATTTTAAGTATGTTTTAGAACATGAGTTATTCCATTTTATACAAAAAGAAAATAGTGAGTTTGAAAATATTCCTGAAAAATACAAAGATATTTTAAGCAAGGATATAAAGATAGAGCTACTAGAAGAGGTATTTGTGCAGTATTTTACAGCTAAGATAAATAATAAAAAACCTGAATATGAAACTAAGATTAAAGATGGTAAATTAGTAAAATATTGGCTAAATGAATGCTATAAAGATATCGTATGGATTGGTGAAGAATTAGAGCAAAGAATAGGCGAAATAAGAATGTTTGAAATGTATATGGATGATGATATATATAAAAGAGAAATAAATAACTTTGATAAAAAATATGGAGAAAACGAATTTGCTAAATATATAGAAAAAATAGAAAACATTTATAAAATAAAGAAACCCTAGAAGTGAAGAACACTCCTAGGGATTTTTGTTAGCAGATTAGGAAAATTACAGGGTGCGAAGCTTAGCAAGAGAATGATTTCGATAAGCATTTTCAGAAGTAACTTCTCGAATTACAGAAATGCAAGGCGGAATATTTACTCCTGAAGATTCTTCTGTAAGCTCAATCTCAAGGATGGCTCGATTTTCAGAGAAATCGTAAAAGTCCATTTCAAAGTACTGCCCCTTGTAAGCAAAGCAATAACGCTTCTTTACAACAGGAGAAACTGAAGTATCGATTTGCGTTAGATACTGAATGTACTCTTTCTCTGTAATCTTTTTCTCTATTTCTACACGTTTAAGGTTACTAACTTTGCGCTTTTCGGTGTAGTAATAGGAAAAGCTTCCATTTTGACCGCGTTGACGAACACGTCGTTCAGTACTGTCATCATCAGGAATAAGATAAGTTTGAACGATATCCACCTGCGTAAAATTGACATAGTGCTGAAGCTCCTCAAAGGAAGGCTTATTGATTAGGTATTTGCGCTCGATTTCCAACGGAATAGGCTCGCCAAGAACGGAATAGATTTCCTTCATAAGCTTAAATATTTTACCGTCGAAATTGGTAGAATTGTCGATTACACGAAAGTGTGCATGACCGGTCCAATTCTTAATTCCGAGCTCATCGAGATGCCTTGCTTCTTCTAATGTTTCTGTGCGGGCCTTATTGTTTTCCAAGGTATAAAATTCCTCGGCGCCATTAGCAGCAGTTACAAGATGAAAAACCGCATCATAATGATCTCTTGCCTCAACCTCTGTGAGATTAAAATATTGAAGAATTTGATTAAATTCTTCGGCTGAAACGTAACTCTTGTTGTCCATTATCCCACGATCGTGCAACAGAACAATTTTATCCGAAGGAATTAGTTTTTCAGCAACCTCTTTGTATAAGTCTTCTTTGTATAGTTGCTTTTTAAAAACAACATACTGAAAGTCAAGCAAATTGAGAGAATTGCCGAAAGGACGAATACCGGTAGAAATAAGCTCTGTTGCAGTTTCTGGAATAATTAAAACATAATAACCCCGACTGCTTAGTTCTTGCTCAATGATAGACAAAGCAGTTGTCTTACCAGAACAAGGACCTCCTGTAATAACAAGTGACCAAATCTGTTTCACTTATTACACCTCCTAAAATTTTATAAAGGTATGCCAAATAGATGACATAAAAATTATATAACCAATTATGTAAATTGTCAAATAAAAATAGCTTATTTTCAAAATTATATGAAGATAGCTTATATTTAAAAATTATTAACAGTAAGAAAAAATTGTTGGCATATAGGACATTCCAAGCATAATATACTTAAATAAAGAAAATAAAGGAGTATATTATGAAAGTAATTACTATGAAAAGAAAAAAATTTTTAAAAGCTACGGCTATAATATCATTTATATTAGTAATGGCAATGTTTACAACTTCTTTTGGTATGCAACATTATTATAATGTTGACTTTTCAACAGGATTAGTAACTGCAAGTACTCTTAATGTAAGAAATGGTCCGGGAATACAATATAAAGTCATTGCAACTGTAAATAAAAACGAATATATTAGAGTTTTTGCAGGAGTGGGTGATTGGTATATTGTACAAATAGAAGGAGATTATGTTGGAGCAGTAAATAAAAAATATGTAAAACCAATTTATCCAAGCTCATCAAATGGTGGAAATACGAATAGCAATACAGGAAACACACAAACATCATCTACTATGAATTCAGATGAAAAAGAAGTGTTTAATTTAATTAATCAGCAAAGAATTAATAATGGCTTAACAGCATTAAAAGTAGATGAAGAAGTACAAAGAGTAGCAAGAATAAAAGCCCAAGATATGGTAGATAATAGTTACTTTTCTCATACATCACCAATATATGGCTCTCCATTTGATATGTTAAAGAGCTTTAAAATATCATATAAAACTGCTGGAGAAAATATAGCTGGAAATTCAAGTAATAGTGGTGCTGTTAATGCTTGGATGAATTCATCAGGACATAAAGCAAATATTTTAAATTCTAGTTATAATTATACTGGAATTGGAGTAGTTAGTAGCCCTAAGTATGGTAAAATTTTTGTGCAGATGTTTATTGGAAAATAATTAAATATGTAAATAATTTGACTTATTATTTAAATTATGCTATTATTTAACTATAAAATTAAAGAAAGAGGAACAAAATGGAATTTAATATATTTTTAAATCAATTACATCATCATCGTAGGAGCTTGTAACTATCGCATTTTTGATTGCGTAGGTACAGGCTAAAAATCTTGTGCCTACGATAGTTTAAAAATATATAATTATAGATATATTAAAAATACTATTTGTAGGAAAAACTATAAATAGTATTTTTGGTATATCTATTTTTGTTTGCTTAAAAGAAAGGAGGTGACTAAATATGAATAATTATAAATATGACTTATGTTCTATTGAAAAACTTGAGTATAAGATATTAAATCCTGGCGGTAATAAAACAGCAATAATTAATGGAAATGAATATACAAATAATCAAAAGAAATTAATTAATAAAATGATAATGGATAAGTACCCACAAGTAGAGCAAGTTGGATTTTTAAGTAATAAAGAAAATTGTTTAGAAATGGCTGGTGGAGAATTTTGCATAAATGCGACAAGATGTGCAGTCTTTGAATACTTAAAAGGAAGAGTAGGAAAAATAGAATTGTCAGTATCAGGAACAGATAAAAAAATAATAGGAAAAGTATTAGAAGATAAAATGGTAGAGGTTGAATTAAATATTGATAAGAAAATATCAGATTTAGTTGAACTAAAAAAAGATTTTACTTGTATAAAAATAGATGGAATACTAATAGCTGTTTTAGATGAAGAAAAATCACAAAAATATATTCAAAAATTAAGAGAAAATGAAGAAGCTACAAAAGTTGAATTAAAGCAATTAATGATAGATGAGATTAATTCAGATGAAAAAGCAATAGGAATAATGTTATTAGAAAGAGTTTCAAAGAATATAAAAATAAATCCAATTGTATGGGTAAAGGAAATAAACACTATTTTTTATGAGACTGCATGTGGTAGTGGAAGTATAGGAACAGCAATATTTAATTATTTAAAGAATAATGAAAAAGAAATTGAAATAGTTCAGCCATCTGGATATAGTATTTATGTTAGATTGGAAACAGAAAATGAGTATATAAAAAATGCTATACTTAGAGGTATTGTTAAGGAGGAATAAGATGGAAGCAACAGATATATTGAGAAATTTAATTAAGTTTGATACATATGAAGATAAAGAAAATGAGCAAATAATAAATTATATACAAAAGCTTTTACAACAAAAAGGATTTAAAGTCAATTATAAGAGTAAATGCTTAGTTATGAGCATAAAAGATGATTGCAAAATAGGCTTTCTAGGCCATACTGATACTGTACAAAGTGGATGCGACTGGAAATATAATCCTTTAGAATTAACTCAAGTTGGTAATAAATTATATGGTTTGGGTACTTGTGATATGAAGGGTGGTATTGCTGGCATTCTAAAGGCCGTATTAGATATTGATTGGAAGAATTTGAATTATGGTATTAAATTATTTTTTACTTATGATGAAGAAATAGGTTTTGGAGGAATAAAAGAAATTAATAATTTAAATATTAAAATTCCTAATACTATGATTATAGTAGAGCCAACTAATAACGAAATAATGGCTGGAAGTAAAGGATTGTTAGAATTCAAAATAGAATTTAAAGGAAAATCAGCACACTCTAGTAATCCTCAAAAAGGTATAAATGCAATAGAAGCTTGTATGAGTTTTATATGTGAGTTAAAAGAATTTTATAATAAGTTGAAACTGGAAACTGATGATAGGTTTGAAATTCCATATACAACAATGAATATAGGAAAAATAGATGGTGGCAAAAGCATAAATATTGTTCCCAATAGTTGTATTGTATATATTGATTTTAGAGTTATAAATAATAAACATCAAAGTACTATTATTAAAGAAGTTAGTAAATTAAAAGATAAATATAATTTTGAGTATAGTATAATAAATAATATTGAACCTTTTATAACTGAAAGCAAGAATTGCAAAACAACCAATTTTATAACAGAAGCTAGCTTTATAAAATCTGAAAATAGATATATACTTGGTACAGGACCAATAAATC
Source organism: uncultured Clostridia bacterium (assembly GCA_947632035.1). Lineage (GTDB taxonomy): Bacteria > Bacillota > Clostridia > TANB77 > CAG-508 > CAG-273. Next base: position 69,261 of record CANRNR010000005.1, read on the forward strand.
CACATGAAGCAAATGAATATATTACAATAGAAAGTTTGAATAAATTAGTTGAACAATATAAGCAAATGATAATGCTAATGGATGAGAAATATGAAAAATAAAAACAGTAACAATACTATGAAAATACATATATATTTTACTTGAACTTGAAAAAAGCATAAAACTATGATAAAATAATACTATGAGCTTTTTTAAATGCTCTCGGATCAATTTCGAGGGCAAACTAGCAAAAAAGTTTCCCTCGAAAAATTTATTTTTAAAATTTTAGGAGGAAACAAAAATGGAAGGAACTTTATTATCAAGGTCTGTGGAAGTAATCAGAAAGTTAAGGGAACTTAATGTTTTAGGGCGGGATGAAATAGTAAATTATTCCAGCCATAATAGAGAAAACTCTACTAAGCGCATTACCAATCTGACAATCATGTTTAGAGAAGGAAGAAAATCTAACCATTCCGACATTAAAACTACTATCCAAGCGCTTGTAGATGAGTTCGGTGAGGATGTTGTTATCAAAATGCTCTATAACGACAGAGCAGTCAAAGAAATATCTGATGATTGCTATGTGGATACATTGGTTTGCCTGATAAAGACAGATGAATAGTTCCAATAAATGAACAGCTTTAACAAGTTGTTCATTTATTTTTTATAAAAGTATTGCTAAGTGCTAGTATTATTTGATATATTAAATGCAAATAGTAGGAAGTTATATAAAGGAGCGTGACAAAATGTTAGAACTAGAAGAAAATGATAAACTTTTAAAAGAATTAAAGCAAAAATTACAACAGATAGGTGATTCTCTTTGACATTACTAAATTAAAAAATGACCTATCAACATTAGAAGAGCAAACAACAAATCAAGAATTTTGGCTTGATAGTAAAAATAGTTCTATCGTATTAAAGCAAATAAATCAACTAAAAAATAAAATAGAAGGTTATAACAAGATAGAAAATGAGATAAACAATATTATTGAAATGAGTGAGCTTTTATCAGTAGAGCCAGATGATGAAATGGCAAAAGAGGTTTTAAAAGCAACACCTAATTTACAAAAAGAAATTGAAAAGTTAGAAATAACAACTTTGCTATCTGGAAAGTATGATGCTAATAATGCAATACTTACTATTCACCCGGGAGCAGGTGGAACCGAAGCACAAGACTGGGCAGAGATGCTTTATCGTATGTATACAAGGTGGGGAGCATCAAATGGATATGAAGTGAAAGAATTAGACTACTTAGAAGGAGAAGAAGCAGGTTTAAAAAGTGTTACATTTTCAGTTTCAGGTGAATTTGCTTATGGATATTTAAAAGGAGAGATGGGTGTCCATAGATTAGTTAGAATATCTCCTTTTGATGCAGGGGGAAGAAGGCATACTTCTTTTGCATCTGTTGAAGTATTACCAGAAATTACAGAAGATATAGAAATAGATATAAATCCAGATGATTTAAGAATAGATACTTATAGATCTTCAGGAGCAGGAGGACAACATATAAATAAAACCTCGTCAGCAGTTAGAATAACACATTTACCAACAAATATTGTAGTTGCTTGTCAATCAGAACGATCACAAATACAAAATAGAGAAACAGCAATGAAAATGCTAAAATCAAAATTATTAACATTAAAAGAGCAAGAACAAAAAGATACAATAGATGAACTAAAAGGTGTTCAAATGGATATTGCTTGGGGAAGTCAAATTCGTTCATATGTATTTTGCCCATATACACTTGTAAAAGACCATAGAACTAATTATGAAGTAGGAAATGTTCAAGGTGTAATGGACGGGGATTTGAATGGATTTATTGATAGTTATTTGAAGTTTATCATTAAAAAATAAATAAGGTGCAAAAACATAATATTTTTAAGTTATAGAAAATAAAAACATTTTTTAGGAATATTGAATATAATATACAAGTCAAATTTAAAGTTAAATTGACTTGTATTTTTTATTTAAGGATTTGTGATTCTTATGAATTTAGTAGTTATAAAATTTGGTGGAAGTTCCCTTGACGGAAATGCAAAATTAATGCAATCAGCTAAAAAAGCTATAAGTTTTCTAAATGATTATGAAAAAGTAGTAGTAATTGTTTCAGCACAGGGGAATACAACTGATAAATTATTAAAAGAAGCAAAAGAGCTTAATAGTGAGCCAGACAAAAGAGAATTAGATATGTTATTATCAACTGGAGAGCAAGTTGCATGTAGTAAATTTACCATAGTTTTACAAAGTATGGGATATAAAGCAACATCACTTACAGGTTGGCAAGCAGGAATTTTAACTGATTCTAATTATACACAAGCAAAAATACAGAATATATATACAGATAGAATATGGGAGTTATTAGAAACAAATCAAATAGTTGTAATAGCAGGTTTTCAAGGCATAGATGTAAATAAAGATATTACAACATTAGGTAGAGACGGCTCTGATACAACAGCCGTATCTATCTCTGCAGCATTAAATCAAGATAAATGTTACATTTTTACAGACGTAAACGGAATTTACGATAAAGACCCTCATAAATACAAAAATGCTAAGAAGATTGAACAAATTTCTTATGAAGATATGACAAAATTAGTTGAAAACGGAGCAAAGGTTTTACATGGAAGATGCATCAAAATTGCACAGAAATACGGAATTGAAATTATAGTAAATTCTACTAATGGAAATGATGGTGGAAGCTGTGTAAAATGAATCAATTAAAAAAATGTTCTAAAATAGACAAGACCTGAATATATATAAATAGACTATTTTTTAAGGAGTGGTGGTGTACATATGACAGTAGATGAGAGAAAAACAATGTCAAATATGACAAATGTAGTTCAAAACATTATATTGGAAAACAGAGAGAAGCTAAATATTACGGGTGTTTTAGATGTATTAAGCTTTGATGATCAAATTGTTATTTTAGAAACAGAGCTTGGACTACTTACAGTAAAAGGTGAAAATATCAGAATAAATAAACTAAGCCTAGACACATCTGAAGTAACTGTTGATGGAGAAATAAGCCAACTATCATACAGCGAAAAAGAAAAGATTGAAAAGGGTGGAGGAGGTCTACTCGGCAAAATCTTTAAGTAGGTGAAAGCATGGGGGAAGTTTATAGCCAATTATTAAGTTTATCATTATTTATTATAACTGGAATTGTAATAGGAATTTTATTTGACATTTTCAGAGTGTTAAGAAAATGTTTCAAAACAGCAGACTTTATTACCTATTTACAAGATATTGTATTTTGGTTTCTTGCTGGAATGATTACATTGTTTTCAATTTTTAAGTTCAATCAAGGTGAAATTAGAATTTATGTCTTTTTAGGCATTTTTATTGGAATTTTACTATATGCAATAACACTTAGCAAAATAGTTGTGAAATTTTTAGCAACAATACTTCAAACTATAAAAAAACTCATTTTAATTCCTTTACAATTTATATATAATACTTTTCAGAAGATTATTATTAAGCCAATTTTAAACTTTATAAATAATAATATTAAGATTGCAATCAAAACAAGTAAAATCAACAATACAAACAAAAAAACAAATAAAATAAATGGTACAAATAAATTGAGTAAAAAAGTAAAAAAGATAAAGCAAACCAAATGAAACTAATAAAATAAATGGATATAATAAAACAAAAATTAACAAAATACGACAAAAGATAATAAACTTTTTCAAAAATTCGGATAAAATTGAAAGAAAAAAGAGGAATTTTAAGAAAAATGTAGAAAAATTAAATATAGTATGTTATAATAATGTAATGAATTTATAAAGGAATGAAACACGAATGAAAAATAAAAAACTTAGTTTTATATTAAAAAGACTTGTAATTTTCGGAATTGCAATTTATGTTATTTGTATATTCATTTCACAACAAAAAAAATTAAACGAATATAAGGCAGATCAAAAAAGATATGAGGAACAAATATTAGCTGAGGAAGAAAGAAAAGAAGAATTAAATCAAACTAAAGCTAATATAAATTCGAAAGAATATATTGAAGAAATTGCAAGAGAAAGTTTAGATATGTATTTACCTAATGAAAAGGTATATATTGATATTAGCAAATAAAACAATTAAATATATGAGGATGGAATTCTAACATCCTCATAATTCTAATTTATTTATCTCAATTGTTTTTATATCCAAAAGTTATTTTATCTTTATTTTATAAAAATCTCATCAAACATCGTTCATAAAGTAAAGTTAATATATAAATATTAATAGGGGGTTTATATGAATCTAGAAAAATGTACATTAGTTGAACTACGTCAACTTGCAAAAGAAAAAGGTATAAAAAATACATCAAAGTTAAAAAAGGAAGAATTAATAGAAGAACTTAATCCAATTTTAGACGCAGAAAAAAGACAAGCTTTAAATCAATCTGAAGAAACATACGAATATGAAAAAGTTTCTGATAAAGAAGTAGAAAAAATATCAGCAGAAGAAATAAATGAAGAAAATAGCAATGTTAATAGCGATAACAATTATGTAAGTGAACCAAATGTTGGATATAAAATAACAAATGCAGATGATCAAATAGTAGAAGGAATATTAGAGGTTTTACCAGATGGTTATGGCTTTTTAAGAGGAGAAAACTATTTATCAACTCCAAAAGATGTATACATATCACCTGTTCAAATTAAAAGATTTCGTTTAGACAAAGGTGATAAGATAAAAGGTATATCAAGACTACCAAAAGAAGGAGAAAAATTTCCTGCTTTAATTTATGTTGGTGAGGTAAATGGGGAAGCACCAGAAAACGCTTATCGTAGAACAAAATTTGATGATTTAACACCAATTTATCCAGATGAAAGAATTTTACTAGAAACAGTACCAAATGAATATGCTATGAGAATTATTGACTTAATGTCACCAATAGGAAAGGGTCAAAGGGGTATGATAGTTGCTCCACCTAAAGTTGGTAAAACTACATTATTAAAGAAAATAGCAAATAGCATAACTACAAACAATCCTGAAATTGAATTAATAGTTCTTTTAATAGATGAACGTCCAGAAGAGGTTACAGACATGAGAAGAAGTATTAAAGGCGATGTTATATATTCTACTTTTGATGAACTTCCAGAGCATCATGTAAAAGTAGCAGAAATGGTACTAGAAAGAGCAAAAAGATTAACAGAGCAAAAGAAGGATGTTGTTATATTATTAGATAGTATTACTCGTTTAGCAAGAGCTTATAACTTAGTTATTCCATCATCAGGAAGAACATTATCAGGTGGTTTAGATCCTAGTGCTTTACACAAACCAAAAAAATTCTTTGGTGCAGCTAGAAATATAGAGAATGGGGGAAGTCTTACAATTCTTGCTACAGCTTTAATAGAAACAGGAAGCAGAATGGATGACGTTATATTTGAAGAATTTAAAGGTACAGGCAATATGGAAGTTCACTTAGATAGAAAATTATCTGAAAAGAGAATTTTTCCTGCAATTGATATCAATAAATCTGGAACTAGAAGGGAAGAGCTTTTACTTTCTTCAAAAGAGCTTGAAACTGTATTTGCTCTGAGAAAAGCAATGTCTACAATGTCTGTTGCAGATGTAACTGAAGAACTTATTACACAAATAATGCAAACTAAGAACAATGCAGAATTTTTAGAAAAAATGAATTATTTTTTGAAAAATGTTAAATAAAATTATATATAATTCAGAGTAATATTAAATTTTGTAATATAAATTTTTATATTGGATAAGTAGGAGATAATAATGGATAAAAAAAATATAATTTATAAGAATATTGAATCATTACAACCAATTATTAATGTACTTAATGAAGCTGCAAGTGCCATAAATGATAAGACAAGAACAATAAGCAAAAGTTCAATTCCAGAAGTTTTAACTGGTGCATTAGGAGCTGGAGTAGGCGGAATCATTTCATTTACGGCCTTATATGGGCTAGGAACTGTTGGGCTTTCAGCTGTAGGAATTACATCAGGATTAGCAACAGCGGGTGGAATTATTGGTGGAGGAATGGTTGCAGGAATATTTGTACTTGCTGCTCCAATTGCAGTATTAACTGCAACAGGTGTAGGTGTAGCCTCACATATAAAAAGCAAACAACTAAAACAAGAAAAAGAAAAATTATATCAAGAAGCTTTAAAAAAACATCAAGCTATTATTATGTCATTAAAAGAAGAAACAGATGCAGATCAAAAAAGATTAGATTATCTTCAAAGTTTAAATATCGTGCTTACTAAAGTCATTGAAGATTTAAGAAAGGATTTAAATATAAAGAGTGAAGAAATTGCCTAATTCTGATGAACAAATTATAAATAAGGTTTTAAAATATCAAGAAAATGAATTAAATAGCATTAAAAATATTGATAAAGATAAACTAGAAAAAACTATCTCAAATTCTGAATATCTCCTTAATCATTTAGGCTATAAAATTGAGAAATATAATTTAAAATCAATTAAAAATAATAATAGACCTGTTCTTACTATTCCTACATGGGAAGAAATGTGTCAAGAAGCTTCTAATTCAATAAAAGAAAATATTGATATTCAAGATTTATTTACTACTGATGAATTAAATCAAAATGAGTTGGCTATTAAAAATTTAAACGACGAATTTAAGTCATTATATAAATTGGATAATATAGATGTAGCAATAAGTGTGTTCGCAGGGTTATTAGCATCAATTATAGACATACTTTTAATAGGTATTCCTCAAAAAACTTCTGAAGGCATAAAAGCTGGAAAATTATCTGACTATGTTCGCGAATGGTTTGATAAAAAATATCCTGAAAAAGAGATGCTAGAATTAGCTAATTCAAAAATAAGTAAAGTTCCTTATGATGCTCAAGATAACAGAAATACTAAAATAAATATTGAGGGATTATCGGCTTATTATCATAGGCTTTTAACTTTAGGACATGATCCATTTTTAGGATTTCTTTTTGGAATCTCAGATATTTTAAATGGAACAATGACTTCAATTGATAAAAAAGGAAATATTGTTTCTCAAGTAGTTGAGAATTATAGTGATAGAAAAGAAAGTGATATTTTTAAGGCATTTGTAAAACAAGTAATTCATTTTAAATCTGACATTACAACGTCGATGGGGTTACCAGCTCCATTTATGGGATTATTTAATTTATTACAGTTTGGAAAAATTGGAGAAGAAGAACAAACTATTGCTGAAATAGTTCAAGGGATGTATTTTGAAGGATATGATTTCATTCAATTTTGTTCATCTTCAATTTCAAATATGATAATAGAATCGATTGTTAGAATTTTTTACTCTATTAAAAAAATAAAAAATGGGAATAAAATTGAAGATTCAATTCCATTTTCAAAAGATAAAACAAGTAAAGTCAAACTCTCAACAATGTTATTTATTAGTCATTCCATTGCATGCTCAGTAAATCTTGGAAAAATATATTTTAGTAAGAATCCATTAGCAATTAATTATCCTGAATGGCTTACTTTTGCTAAATATTCATATAAACAGTTAAAATGGGCTTTAATTAGAAAACCACAATTAAAAGAAGCATATATTAATAATAAATTATTTGATAGTTTACAAGAAATTTATAATGAGATCAATGAAACATATAAAGAATATTCAGAGAAATATAATATTATATTAAATTAAATTATGAAAAATAGGGGATATTAAATAAATTTTTACATATTCTAAGATTCTAAGAAATTTATGATTTTAATAAATAATTTTTTCAAAATATAAATTTATAAATGTAATTAGATATATTATAAAAAACAAAGATATGATTTAATATCAGATTTATTAATTAAGTGAAAACTATTTTAAATTTGTCGAAATAGTAGGGAGAAATAGAATAAAAGGAGTAAAAAGTTCTATTTACAATTGCACAAAATGAAAGTTTTGTACAATTAGAGGTAGGACTTTTGACATATAAGGTCCTATCTCGCTATTTTTATAGCTTTTATGGTTTTTCTTACTCAACAAACTATATGTCTTTTTTATAAAAACCTCTTAAAATTGATTCTATTGCGTCAATATTTTTTATTTACTTAGATTACTTATTATAATTTTATAATTTATTAATTAGTTATATAAAATTTTTCGTTATCTTATAATATTTTTAATAAAAATTCTAAAATCCTTATATTTCAGCATTTTTCCTAAATTTATAGACAACAAATTATATGTCTAAAAAATAAAAACGTCTTAAAATCGATTCTCGTGCGTCGTTTTTTTTACCATTTTCCAGCACTTTTTAAAAATCATTGATTTTACAATATTTTAACAATTTTACATTATACAAATAGTAAATCTTAAATTTTAAAAATAAGTTTTAGACGATTAACTTTATTAGTTAAATATAAAAATGTCTTAAAAACGATTTTGAAGCGTTATAAAATGAAATTATTTTATAATATTATAATTAGAAATTTATTTTAAAATTTTATTAAATATTTATAAAAATTACATTTAAATTTGTAAAAATTTAAATTACAACAAATGTTCGGTTTTTAGATTTAATGTTCGTAGTAATATAAAATCTCAAATTTTGAAAATCTTGATTTTAAGTTATAAATTTTATTTTATAAAAAATTTTTAGAAATATTTTTGTAAGAGATTAAGAGTTAATTTTGAAATTTCATTAATTTTTATTTAAAATTTGATATATATATTTTCAAAGTAGCCCCTCTCTCCTACATTGGTAGTTTTTCATTTACAACATATCAAACATTTCTTTTAATTTTTTACCTATCTCATAACCTTTTTTATAAAAGTCATCAATCCCAATATTTAAATAATCATATCTATAACAAAGCTCCATTGTGATAGGCCCACTATAATTACATTTTTTTAAATTTCTTATTGTATCTTCCCAATCTAAAGTACCATCAAAAGGTATCAGATGCAAATCATCGCTTTTATCGTTATCATGTAGATGTACTGCAAATATTCTATCTTTAAATTTAGTAAAATCTAAATCATCATCAAAATGTACATGATAATGTCCTGAGTCAAAACATATACCAACATTTTTATTATCAATATTCTCAATAACATAATCTAAATAACCTTTTATTTTTGTATTTTCAAAGGCTACTTTTATGTTTAGTTCTTGTGCATAGTCAACAATTTCTTTTAATCTTTTTAATCCTGTTTCATTATATTTTGGTGCTTCACTTTTACTTGTTAAATGCATTACAACCATAGGAATATTATTTTCTTTGCATATTTTAATATCATTCTTATATCTATCAACTAATTTATTACCTATATCGTATTCAAGCCATAAATCATTTATATTTTGGTAACCTAAATGAGCAAAAATAACATTTAACCCTTTTTCTCTTATATACTTTAATTGTTCTTCCTGTGTTATAATCCAATCCTTATTATACCATTGTATAAAAACATTTTTAAATCCTGCATTTTTAATTGCGTTTATTGTTTCTATTACACTAACATTTTTATTATCATTACTAACTACAACCGCAATTTCTCTATCACTCATAAATTTTACTCTCCACCTTCTTTTTCTTGTATATGCAATGCTAATTTCATTGTTCTTTCTAAATGGCTTATGTCATGGCCACTTGAATCTTTTTTAAATAATTCTATGACAAATGGTTTTAATTTTTCAATATATTCTTCTAACATCTTTATTCCTCCTTATTTATCACAATCTTGTTTTAATGTAATTTAAAACTCATATAAACTTCTTCTTAATTTTTGAAGTTTTTCCTTATCTTCCATATATTCAAATCTTGGCTTTACAAAATTTTTTGAACCTCTCTTTTCAAATGAATATCTAGGAATTAATTGTATATGAAAATGATTCATCGGTCCATCGCACATTGTACATAAATATACACTTTCTGCATTATAAATTTCTTTCAAAGCTTTCATAACTTCTTTTGCTAATATAAATATTTCTTTACAAGTCATATCATCAATTTCCATCATATCTTTATAATGTTTCTTCGTACTTATTACTGTATGTCCATTTGCTCTTGGATTTCCAATTAAAAAGCATTCGAATTTATCATTCTCAAAAATCATTTTATCTGTTTTATCTCCATATAAAATATGGTTATTTTGTTTATCAAAACAAGTAAGACATATTCCTGAATCTACAATATCTGCTACTGTAACTTTCCCATTTTTTATAAGATTAATAATTTCTTCATTTTTAAATTGTTTCAAATTATCCATTTTTTCGACTCCAAAATAAATATTTATTGTTTTTTTCTATAGATGTTTGAACTTCATTATATTATTAATTATTTGCTAACTATTTATTTGACTTTATATTATTTAATTTAAGTATTTTATTATAAAATTCACTCATACTATATACATTATCAATGTTATCATCTTTAAAATCTAAATTAAAGCTGTTCATTGCTATAAATGTTTTAATACCTAATTCACTTACTGCTCTACAGTTTTTTTCCGAATCATCTATGAAAACATCTATATTGTTTGTTTTACAGAAATCTTTTTTATCTGAAATTCCTACATGCAATTCATCATAAGGTATTTCATATTTATTTAGCCATTCACTTGTAATCCTGTATGCTTCATTTTCTCCAGCACATTCTTTGTCATTTCTTATGGTTATAAATATGATTTTATGACCTTGTTTTCTTAGATTTGTTAACACTTCTTTAACATTAAATTTTGGTTCTATTTCCTCTAATGCTTTTAAATAGTATTTTTTAAAAAAAGAATTAACATCATCATTATTCCATCCAAACACCTCAGAAAAATCGTTGGTATTATATTTTAACAATTCTTTCTTGGTATTTTCATTATTAAATCTATATGCATATTTCATTAATATAAAATTTGTATTGCAAATCGTATCATCAATATCCAAACCTATTTTCATTTTTTTATTTCCTTTTTTAAAATTTTTTAATATATGTCTTTTTCAAGATAAATTGTATTTATAAAATCTTTTTAATTTCCATAAATATCTGAAAAATTACTATTTGTTTTATTAAAGTATAACAAAAAAGCAAGTGATTGTAAATATATTTACTTGCTTATATAAATTTGATTTACATGTATTCTTTCAAAAAAATTCTCCATTTTATTACTTCTAATTCATATATTTTATTTGCATTATCATTATTTTTTAAGTTGTATTTTTTGTTGTTATAACTTGACATAAGTATAAAATTATGTTACTCTATATATAACTTGATATACAAGTATTTTTTATAGCTTATTAATATATTATACAGCAAGGAGAGATTTTTATGCCAAACAGAAAGGAAAACTACTCTGACATGGAAAAATTCAAAAGAACACGGAATGCCCAAAGACAAAGGTATTATAGAAAAACGGCAATCTATGGGTATAGTCAATGGACCTATGAACAAGACAAGATGGTTCTAGTACATATGATTCCAGATACTGAATTATCTGTAATCATTGGTCATTCTGTCGGTGCAATTCAACAGAGACAATGTATATTAAAAAAAGCGGAAAAATAAGGAAGAGATCAATTGATCTCTTCTTTATTTTTGCCTCTATTAAAAATTTTACAGCAGTTAATATGTATAATTTCTTGGTTTGTATCAATGTTTTGTACAATTAAAAGTAGAACTTTTGGCATATAAGGTCCGCTTTCGCTGTTTTATAGCTTTTATGGTTTTCTTACTTAACAAATTTATTTTTCTTTAAAACTATAAAATTGACATAATACTAGAAAAATAGTATAATATAGTTATACTTAAAATATAGTTATTACATATAATTGTAAAATTGTTTCGTTAGTAAGGGGAACGATCATCATTTTATTTCATTTATTCTTCTACCGTAATATAAATTATTATGGTATAGTAGTTATCATAACAATCTTTTAATTAAAACAAAAGATAACTACGAAAAAAGAATATTGAAATAAAACATATATGATTCTAGTTTATGGTACCTGGAAAGCATCGTGTTTTACAGATTGTAGTAATAACTAAGCACACTCAGATAGAGAGTAGTGCAAAAGTATAAAAAATTTATTATAATAAATTTTTTATACTATAATTTGAATAATATGCTTAGTATTTAAGCAAAATTAAAAGACGAAACTTAATTAAGTTCGTCTGTTTTTATATTACTAATATTATTAGACAATATTCCATCTAATAATATATCAACTTTTTTTTCATATTCTTGTTGAATATTTGTATTAGAGTTATTTATTCCAAAATTATAGTCATACATATATTCATTTTTATTATTATTTAATTCGATTTTTTTATAACTATCCATAGTTTTCGCCTCTATTCTATTGGTAAATCATTTTCTTCAAATTCTACTGTTATCTCTTTGTTTTGTTTATATAAATTCTCAATATATTTTTCTTTATTTAAAACATTAGAACCATTTAGTGAAATAAATCTTAATTTTAGCATATTAGATATATCAATATCATATGGTATTTCTATATGGTTTAAGTAAATTCGTTCTAAATTTTGTAATTTTGAAATATTTTGGATACTAATAGCGTTACAATGAGCAATTCTCAAATATTTTAAATTTTTAAAATTGCTAACATTAGAAACATCTACAATTCCAGAATGAATAATTTGTAAATCTTCTAATATTGCATTTTCATTTAACATACTGATATTAAAATTTTGACAATTATATATAATTACTGATTTTAATTTTGGTTCCAGTACCTTTGTATTTTTAAATATACACATTGAAAAATCTATTGTTTCTAAAATTTTCAATGTGTTAATTGTTTCGATAACTTCATCTGTAATTTCAAAAAATTTCAAAGATAAACTTTTTAAATTTTTAAGTTTTGAGATTTCTGTTAAGTCTATGTTTAATTTGTTTTCCATCAAATTTACATTTTGAATAGATATATCTTCTATTTCTTCAATACTATTCACATTACTCGTACACATTTTCAATCTTATGGTTCTTAGTAAATTCTTATCTATTATTTTTTCACTCATAAACTATATCCTCCTAACCTTTCTCCAGTTTGGATTTGACTAATTGAAAGTCCTTGAATTTTACTATAATCAAATTTACTTTTACATTTATGCTCCGTTTTTGTTCTAAATGCTGAGTATTTTCCGTGAGATTTATTAAAATCTTCATCATTTAGTAGCATATATTTATATTTTTTATTAAAACGATATGTTTCTGAGTCCCATGTTGGATCGCAATTATACCATTTTCCATCAATTTGTACTTGATTCCAAGCGTGTCCACTTACTCCTAGTTGAAATCCATTTACACACAAAGATTTTAATCCAGTATATTTTAATGCTTCGTGAAGTATCAAAGCATATCCTGCACAAATTGCTTTTCCATCTACTAATCCTCCATACAATCCAGCAGGATTTTTTCTTATTTTTTCCATTCTTTCTTCATACTTTGTTTGAGCTTCTTGCCAGTTATCTGTTGTATGAAATCTATCATATTTAGCTTTGTCTTGCTTTAAAATACATATGTAATCATAGGTCATCATTTTTGTAATTCTTGAATATATTTTATAAAATTTATTAGCTTCATCCATATCAATTGGTATATCTGCTGTTAATTCTTCTATTTTTGCAATAATAGCAGAAATTTCACTAAATGAATATTCTATGTTTCGAGAATCATCATCTTCATTTATTTTAAATTTCATTGCTGAATGATTTATAGAATGTTTTTGTATATTTATTAAAAAATCTAAATTTAACGCATTAATATTGTTTAATTGGAATGTTAGCATATTAGTTGGAATTGTTACATCAAAATCAATCTGAGTTAATATTTTTAATAAACCTTCATTATTGCCTTTAAATTGTTTTGCTATAAAATTAAATGTTTTGCTTTTAATTTTATCATCCTCTAAACTATTTAATGCTGTTGCTATGCCTTGTGCTGACTTGATTTTTCCAATAAATTTATGCTTTTCATCACTTGAAATAGTTTTTAATAATTCTAGTTGACGATTATAGTCTTGTATTTTAGAAAAATATTGTAATTTTTCTTTTATAGAACTTGCTTTATTAAAAAGTTCTACTAATTCTTCATCTGATACATCTCCAATTTGTTTTTTACTTTCCACAATTATAACCTCTTATTTTTACATTTATTTTTTTATTATATCATAAAAGAAATCTTTTGCAAATGTATAAAAATTTCAATTTTAAACAATAAAATTTGATTTATATATGTTGGTTTGCATTATAAAAGTTTTGTGCAACTCGGCATAGGAATCTTTATAAAATGAAGTTTGTTTTACATTATAGAATTTTCATATTCTATAATTATTTATTATTATTGTCATTGTTATTGTTATTCTCATTATCATTATCAAAGAATACTGGAATAAGTAATAATACTATGACCACATACAAACCATAAGAAGGTATTTTAGTAATAAAACCACTTTCAATATTATTGACATTAATATAAATAGAAGTTGCTATCATTGCTATCAGTACAATTAATTGAATAACAACGCAAATTTTTTGTAACTTTGTTCCCTTAATCTGTATTAATTTCTTCTTTTTTTCTCCCATAACTAAACCCACCTTTCTGTTTTTTAACAATTACTGTCCATCCATCCTACTCTATAGATTTTTTGTTGCAGTAATTCCATAATATCTTCTTATTAACAAAATTCCTTTATTAGTTTTATGCGAATTAATATATTTGTCTAGTAAAGTCATATTAATATCTAATTTCATATCATTATTTTCATTTTCCTCTGAAAAATCAATTAAAATTGGCGTTTTTAATAATAATGCTAATAAATCTTCTTTTGTTTTATAATATTCTCTTATATGAATTGGAACTAATTCAACATTTTCAAATCCAGCATCTAATATATTTTCATAATCAATTAAACTAATTGGTTTTAAATCTTTGTAAGCCTGACCTTTTTTAAACATATATTTTAATTCCCAACAATCTAATTTATCAACGCCTCTTACTATTAAACATCCTCCTCGTTTTAAAGTTTTGTATATTTGTTTAGAATCAATTTTTGTGTGGCGTGCTGTTACTAAATCGAAATAATTATTAGGTGTATCCATTTTCAAATTGTCCATAACTCTAAAAGTAATATTTTTTCTTCCGCTATTAATTAAGTTCTGATTTGCCGATTTGATCATTTCAATTGAAAAATCAGTTCCCAATATTTCAGTACAATCCGGAAAATTTTTTAAGACTTTTTCTCCAGCTGCTGTACCTAAATCTAAAACTTTTGAAAATTCATTTATATGTTCCTTTATTTTTTCTTCATAAATCCAATCTGTAAGTGTTTCTTCTGTGCAATTTATTTCGTCAAAAGACCAGTTTGCTAATCCATTATAATAATCATATTCGTTTATTTTCATTTCTATTGGTCTCCTTTTATAATATTAATTATCATTTTTTTCTTTATTTACTTTTCATAAACCTTATTCTTTTGACTTATATCTTTGTAAAACTTTATGTTATTGAGTTTCTATGTATAATATCTATAGACCAAAAGTATTGCTTGTTGGAGCTGCTGCTTTTCCAGCTATTGTATTTGTAGCAGCATGTAGAGAATTTGTAGGAGCATATGGACTCATTAAAACTTTTCCTACCCCTCTATAAACATTAACTAGTCCTTCTCCACTTACTGCAGATCCAATTAAGCTTTTTGTAGAGCGCTCTACAGTAAATTCTAAGTTTGATGACCAACATACTGCTAAGTTTCCATCTATTTTTAATTCTTCATTGTTTAATTCTATTTCTATTAACTCTTCTAGTGGTACGTTACTCTCTAAACATGCAACACCAGCTCCTGATAAGCTAAGATTAAATAAACCTTCACCACCAGCTATGGCAGATGATAAATTTTTTCTTGCAACTACATTTGTTTTAACTGTTCCTTCGCATGCTAAAAACATTCCATCTTCTACAGCCATTCCTCCAGGTCCCCATTGTGATAAATCTTGTAATATTAAATATTTGTATGTAGGTTCTAATACTAGATATCCTTTACCTGTATATTCTGGTTTTACAGAAGATTCTTTAGTAACAGCTCCTTTTATCATTTTTCCTAATAAATCTCCTGCTCCTTTTATTCCTGTTGTTGAAGAAACATTACCTAAAGTCCATTGCATAGAACCTGCTTGAGTAATTATTGTATTATCTCCCTTTAAAGTTGCAATAACTTGACGACGTCTTACTCCCATTTTTTCCATAAAATATTCTGATGTTGCATTCCATGGAGAAACACTTTCGTCTCTAGAACTTTCTAATATACTGAAACTTCCCATAGTAGCAACTATTTTTCTGTATTCATTTTGTAGTCTTTTAATTTCCATTTTTATACCTCCAATATAAATTTTATATATTCGTATTATAATATAACTAAAAATTGTATTCAATATTTTAATACAATTTAGTGTTTATTTTTACCAAAAGTTTTTAATGAAAAAAATTTCCTTTTTATGTATTTGATAAGAATTATTTAAATTTTGTATAAGATAACTTATATGAATTTAGTAATTTGACAAAATTTATATATCGTGTTATCATTTGATTATGACATATTATTATGTAAATCATTAAAGGAGATTGATACCATGAAAAAAATGCGGAAAACCCTTTTGACATTATTATTAATGTCGATCATTTTTACAGGCTGTACTCATATTGATGGTAGCCCTGCTACAACAGAAGTTGGTATTTCCAATAGAAATAACACATCTTCTCAGACTAGCACAGAATCATCTAGCCTGCCTACAACCACTAGCCAACCCAGCACACAAGAAGCAATTACTCAAACATCAGACGAATCAACTAACACAGAAACTATTACAACAACTTCATCATCTTCTGACATTGAAGATATCGTAACGACAGATTCGACATCTTCTAATATAGAAAATATCGAAGCAACTGAAGAAACAACAGCTGATATCGAAGAAGATACTGAAGAAAATGCCACAAAACAAATCGTTATATCCTTTTTAGGTGATTGCACTCTCGCCTCTCAAAAAGGTGAAGAGAAAAAAGGAAATATGATAAATTATCTTAATACAATGGATACTTCATATTTCTTTGAGAAATGCATGAGCATTATAGGAAATGATGATTTTACAATTGCAAATTGCGAAAATGTATTTTCTGATGACAATACTGAAGCAATTTACAAAGACTACTCACCAGCTTTTTGGTTCAGAAGCTCTACAAAAAATGCTGCTGTATATGCTGATAGCAGTATAGATGCAGTATCTATTGCAAATAATCATACTAATGATTATGGATCTGGAGGATATTCTGAAACTAAGTCTGCTCTTGAGAATGTAAATGTTTTATGGGGAGATGTAGAAAATCCTATAATTCTTGAAAAAGATGGCATTAGCATTGGAATTATTTGCTGTAAATTCTGGGGTTCATATAATGTGAAATCCATCGTTAAGCAAATAGAAGAACTTTCTGAGACAACTACCCTTCAAATTGTATTCTTCCATGGTGGAACGGAAAAAATCCACACACCTGAAGAATGGAAAGTTGAAGGTTGCAGAAAATTCGTAGATGCTGGTGCTGACCTTGTAATTGGTGGGCATCCTCATGTATTACAGCCATATGAAGAATACAATGGTACATCAATAATTTATTCCATTGGCAATTTCTGCTATGGTGGTAATCGTTCTCCTGAAAACAGAACGGTAATTTACCAACAAATCTTTACCTTTGATGGTTCTAATAACCTTATCGAAAGTGAAGAGAACATTATTCCATTCTATGTTTTTACAGGTTCAACCAATAACTGGCAACCTGCACCAATAGAAGATGAGAAGGAAAAAGAAAAAGTTTTTGACTTTCTCTATGGAAGAAGTGATAGCTTATTTTAAGCTAAAAAGGCACTATTAGTGCCTTTTATTTTTTCATTATATTGTATAATTTATTTTAGTCATAATTTTATATAGTTATACATATTGATAAATTTTATAACACTTATCTTGTTTTTCTATTAAACTGTGCTAAAATATATATAGATTTAAACGGTAATATACTTGTAAAATAATATAATTTAGCTATTTTTAATAAATTGTTGTAACATAAAGAAAGGAATGATTTATATGATAGATACCACCAATAATCCAGACTTTTTAAATGCTTTTCTTCAATATATTGCTACCATTTTAAACAAATCTGAAAATACTGTAAAAGAATATAACTATGATTTGAATCACTTTTTAAAGTTTATTATGCATCATTATGGTATGTCAAATGAAGAAAACATTAAAGATATAGATATAAGTCATATGACAATGGAAACTATAAAGAAAATACAATTAGATGATATTCATGCTTTTCTATTTTATTTAACTAATACTTATAAAAGTAAATCTGCTACAAGAGCTAGAAAAGTAGCTAGTATTCGTGTTTTCTTTAAATATTTGACTAATAAAGAAAAAGCTTTAGATAAGGATCCTACTATTGGTTTGGAAACGCCTAAACAAGAAAAGAGACTACCTAAATATTTATCTTTAGAAAATAGTCAAAAACTCTTAGAAGTAACTAAAAATGAAGAATCTGAATTTAAAGAAAGAGATTTTGCTATTATTACTTTATTTTTAAATTGTGGTATGCGTTTATCTGAACTTGTTGGAATTAATATAAAAAATATAGATTTTAGTGAAAATAAAATGACTGTAATTGGTAAAGGTAATAAAGAACGTACTATTTACTTAAATAAAGCCTGCATCGTTGCTATAAATGATTATCTTGCAGTTAGACCACATGATGGTGTTAAATCTGAAGATAGAGATGCCCTTTTCTTAAGTAAAAGAAAAGAACGTATTAGTAATAGAATGGTTCAAGAAATAGTAAAAAGAGAGTTATTAAAAGCTGGACTAGATATTACAAAATATTCTACACACAAACTAAGACATACAGCAGCTACATTAATGTACCAATATGGAAATGTAGATATTAGAGCTTTACAAGTTTTGCTAGGACATCAAAACATTTCTACTACTCAAATTTATACTCACGTAGAAAATGAGCAAGTAAGAAATGCTGTTGAGAGTAACCCTTTAAATATATAGTTTAAATTTTTCATGTAATAGTTTGTATTTAATGCATAATACTTTTTATCTAATGTGTAATAGTTTTTATTTAATATGTTTATAATTAAATAGTTGGAATTTTTAATTCTTGTCCCACCATTAAACCACTATTAGTAAGCTCATTTATATTTTTAATATTTTGAATGATATCTCTAACATCCTTATTTTCATAATAAGGATTGTTTTTTTGTTGGTCTAAGGCAATTTGCCATAAAGTATCTCCTCTAACTACAGTTATAGTCCCATAACTAGTATGCTCATTATGTGATAAGCTAGATTTTGAAAATAATAATATTATTCCTACTATAATTAAAAGCATAATACTCATACTTCTTATAAATTTCTTCTTATTTACAATTCTAATTCTTTTCATAACTTATACCTTCCCTTTTTATTTAGTTTTCAATAATTTATAAAGTTATATATAATTTTGATTAAATTATATTATTAGCGAACATTTATTTCTTATTGTGTTTTTATTATAATAGAACAAAAGTTTCTTGTCAATAGTTTTTACAAAAAAATGTTTGTTTTTTAAAAATAAGGAAAGTATTCTCATTACAGATATAGATTTGCTTTTAAAAAGTAAATTACAAATAAAATTGAAATTTATTATATATCAATTTTTATACAAAAAAGGCAAAGTATTAAAACTTCGCCTTTCTTTTTATTTCTTAATTAATAAAATTTTAATTATTTATATTAGAAACCTGATTTTTCTTTTTTGCTTTTCCAAAAACTAAATAAATGATTATATACATTAATGAAATTGGTAATACTGGTATAAATGAAAAACAAATTAAATTTAAAAACAAGGTTTTTAATAATGCATTCATTCCATATTCCATTGTTTGAGGAAAATATCCGTCTCCAGTATTAGAACCAAATACAAAAGCAAATATACCAGATGCAAGATAAATTATCCAACAAGATATAGAAATGAAAAATATAATCTTCTTTAAATTTATGCTTTTATTTTTAGAGTTTTTATCATCCTTATAGTTTTCACTACCTTCTTTATTATTTCCTTTAACAGTAATAAAATTATACATTCGATAGCAAAGCTGATAACAAACCCAAACAAGTATTATAACCATTATAATTGGATTCCATAAGAATAACGATATTAGATGTATAAAGACCTCTTGTTTAAAATAATTTTGAATTGCTATAAATCCATAAGCAGTATTACCATCTAAACAATAGCCATAACCAGTTATACCATAATATATGCACATAATTAATATTATAATATATGGTATTAAAAAAATACATAATAATACATTTTCAACTTTATTTTTCATATAAAATCCCCTTTTTAACTTTAAAATATATAATTTATTTTTTAGTTACTATTTCTTTTGTATCTCTTGCAATCATTAATTCTTCATTTGTTGGAACCACAAATACTTTTACTTTAGAATCTGGTGTAGTTATTTCTACTTCTTTTCCTCTGCAGTTGTTCTTTTCATCATCAATTTTTATTCCTAAATAGCTAAGTGATTCACATATTTGTTTTCTAACTTCTATTCCGTTCTCTCCTACTCCACCAGCAAATGTGATTACATCTACACCATTCATTTGAGCAACATATTTTCCAATTGCTCCAATTACTTGGTAAACAAATACATCTATTGATAATTTGGCTCTTTCATTTCCTTCAGCAGCTGCTTTTTCTATATCTCTATCATCAAAGCTAATTCCTGAAAGTGCTAGTTTTCCAGATTTTTTGTTTAATATAGTATCCATTTCATCAGGTGTTAAATTTTCTTTTTTCATTAAGAATGTAACTATTGATGGGTCTATATCTCCTGATCTTGTTCCCATAGGTACACCTGCAAGTGGTGTTAATCCCATAGTTGTATCAACAGATTTTCCACCTTTAATAGCACATAAGCTTGCTCCTTGTCCTAAATGGCAAGCAATTATTTTTAAATCTTCTTCAGGTTTATTCATTAACTCTGCTACTCTTTTTGCAACAAATCTATGTGATGTTCCATGGAATCCATATTTTCTAACTCCATATTTTTCATAGTATTCATATGGGATTGGATATATATATGCTTTTTTAGGTAATGTTTGATGGAAAGCAGTATCAAATACAGCAACCATTGGAATATCTCCCATTACCTCTCTACAAGCTTCAATTCCTTTAATTTGTGCTGGGTTGTGTAAAGGTCCTAAAGGAATACACTCTTTTATAACATCTATTACTTCATCTGTTATTAAAACAGATTCACTTAATTTTTCTCCACCATGTAATACTCTATGTCCTATAGCATCTATTTCTTTTAAGCTACTAATAACACCATATTCTGGATGTGTTAATTGCTCTAAAACTAATGCCATTCCTTCTTCATGTGTATTTACAGCTTTTTCTATTTTATGTTTTTCTCCATTTACGGTGTGTGTTAAGAAAGAATCTGCTAAGCCTATTCTTTCTAAGTAACCTTTTGCCATTAAACTCTCATTTTCCATATCTATTAATTGATATTTAATAGATGAACTTCCACAATTTACAACTAAAATTTTCATTTTCATTTCCTCATATAATATTTATAAAATTCATAAATGTAAAATTTAACAAATTTTACAAATATTATACACTCCTTTCTCTATTATTTTTATAAAATTTTTCATTACATGACTTATTTTGCTTGTGCTTGAACACAAGTAATTGCTATTACACCAGCTATATCATCTACATTGCATCCTCTTGATAAATCATTTACTGGTTTTGCAATTCCTTGACAAAGTGGACCATAAGCCTCTGCTTTTCCTAATCTTTGTACTAATTTATAACCAATGTTTCCAGCATTTAAATCTGGGAATATTAATGTATTTGCATTTCCTTGAATTTCACTATTTGGAGCTTTTGATGCTGCTATTTCTGGAACTATTGCTGCATCTAATTGTAATTCTCCATCACATTTTAAATTAGGCTCTTTTTCTTTTAATAGTTTTGTAGCTTCAACTACTTTCTCTGTTAATTCTGAATGAGCACTTCCATGACTTGAATAAGAAAGTAATGCAACTTTTGATTCTTTTCCAGTTAATTGTTCAAAGCTTTTGCTTGATGATATTGCAATTTCTGATAATTCGTCAGCTGTTGGATTTTCAACTAATCCACAATCTCCGAAAACAAATACACCATCATCTTCTCCATATTCACAGTTTGGTACTACCATTGTAAAGAATGCTGATACTAATTTAGTTCCGGGTGCTGTTTTTAAAATTTGAAGTGCAGGTCTTAATGTATTTGCTGTTGTATGGCAAGCACCAGATACTAAGCCATCTGCTTCTCCATTTTTAAGCATCATCATTCCAAAATAAATAGGTTCTAGTATAATTTTTTTAGCATCTTCTGGTGTTATTCCTTTATTCTTTCTTAATTCATAAAATAAATTAACATATTCTTCATATTTTCCTGATGTATTAGGGTCAATTATTTGAGCATTTGAAATATCTACATTATTTTCTTTTGCTCTATTTTGTACCTCTTCTACATTACCTATTAAAATAATTTTAGCATATTCTTCTTTTAATGCTTTTTCTGTTGCTTTTAATACTCTTATATCTTCGCTTTCTGGAAGAATTATTGTTTTAATATCTTGTTTTGCTTTTTGTTTTATTGATTCTATAAAAGTCATTTATACTTCCTCCTTATAATTTTTCCTCTTAAATTAGCATTACTATTATATATTGAAATTTGAAAAATCACAACATTTTTTTGAAAAAATTTTAAGACAATGGGACGGGGTTTTTGTCTTAAGGAAAATTAGATTAAAATAGAATATTAATCCAAAAAAATAAGACAATAGGACTTAGGCTTGTCTTAAGTAAAGTTAGGCTTTAAAAAGCCTAAGACAAAAACCCCGTCCCATTGTCTTAATTATTATTTTGCATAATCGATTACTCTAGTTTCTCTAACCACATTTACTTTAATTTGTCCAGGATATTCCATTTCTTCTTCTACTTTCTTAGCAATATCTCTAGCCATTAAAGTCATTTGGTCATCATTTATTTTTTCTGGTTTAACGATAATTCTAATTTCTCTACCTGCTTGGATAGCGAAAGATTTATCAACACCTTCAAAAGAATCTGCTATGCTTTCTAGTTGTTCTAGTCTCTTGATGTATGCTTCCAATGTTTCTCTTCTTGCACCAGGTCTTGATGCTGAAATAGCATCTGCTGCTTGTACAAGAACAGCTTCTATTGTTTTTGGCTCTACATCACCATGGTGTGCTTGAACAGCATTTATAACATTTTCATTTTCTTTGTACTTCTTTAAAATGTCAACACCTAGTTCAACGTGTGTTCCTTCCATGTCATGGTCTAATGCTTTTCCAATATCATGTAGTAAACCTGCACGTCTTGCAAGTTTAGTGTCTAATCCTAATTCATCTGCCATAATTCTTGCTAAGTTAGATACTTCAATAGAGTGATTTAAAACATTTTGACCATAGCTTGTCCTAAATTTAAGCTTACCTATTAGCTTTACTAAATCTGGATGTAAGCCTATAACACCTGTTTCTAATACAGCTCTCTCTCCTTCTTCTTTAATAGTTTGTTCTAATTCTTCTTTTGCTTTTTCTACCATTTCTTCAATTTTTGCTGGATGAATTCTTCCATCATCAATTAATTTTTGAAGTGCTATTCTTGCAACTTCTCTTCTTAATGGATCAAAGCCCGAGATAACAACTGCTTCTGGTGTGTCATCAATGATTAAATCGATACCTGTTAAAGTTTCTAAGGTTTTAATGTTTCTACCTTCTCTACCTATAATTCTTCCCTTCATGTCGTCATTTGGAAGGGCTACTATAGATACAGTAGTTTCTGAAGTGTGGTCTGCAGCACATTTTTGAATTGCATAACCTATAACTTCTTTTGCATTTTTTTCTGATTCTTCCTTAACTTTAACTTCCATGTCATGAATTAAGTTTGCCTTTTCTGCTGTTAATTGTTTTTCAACTTCTGCAAGTAAAATTTTCTTAGCTTCATCTCTTGATAATCCAGAAATTCTTTGTAATTCAGCAATTTGTTTATTTAATGTTTCTTCTATTTCTGATTTTTTGTTTTCTAATTCTTGATACTTATCTTCTAGTTCTTTTTCTTTTTTCTCTACTATGTCTTGTTTCTTTTCTAAGTTTTCTTCTTTCTGAATCAATCTTTTTTCTTGGTTTTGAACTTCGCCTCTTCTTTCTCTAATCTCTTGATCTAAGTCTTTTCTGGCATTCATAATTTCTTCTTTTGCTTTAAAAATTTCTTCTTTTTTCTTATTTTCTGCTTCTATTCCTGCCATTTCAAGTATTTTCTTTGCTTCTGCTTCTGCACTTTCCATTTTAGATTCAGCAATTTTCTTTCTTGCATATATTCCAACGAACGTGAAAATTACTGCTGAAATTAGAAAAACGGCGATATTGATTACGATATCCATAATCTTTTACACCTCTTTCTTATTTAATTTTCAATGTACTAAATATATATAACTAAATATTATTAAATTAAAAATTCATTAGCATATATTTATCTACAGTTACTATTTTATCTTTATTATTGTAAACTGTCAAGATATTTTTTATATAAAATAATATGTAGGTTTGTCAAACATATGTCACACTTTCTTACAAATATCTGTTATTGAAATACTAAGTATGTGGCTTCTGAAC